>NZ_PIZL01000024.1:39086-169525 GCF_002835515.1 Vibrio sp. vnigr-6D03 | reverse complement strand
GATCAAGTCTGAATTAATACAGATTAAGTTTTTTATCAACAATATCTGCAATCCGATATTCATAATCATGATAGCTATCTAGATATTGGGCATCCACATGGTGACACTCAATAATATCGAACTCAATTGCTCTACCCGTCTTATCTTTACGCTTGTTGTTAAACTTAAAGAAAGATTCATACCTATTTGGAGCCACGCCTTCAAACGCCTCAAAGGATACCTTGTTAGATTCATTGCTATCAGTAATTGCATCACCATGAAGCTGCATGGCTAAGCTCTTCTCATATGGCTCAATGTAAACCACACGTTTTATTCCAGCCGCAACAATATGTCTAGCACAATTATGGCAAGGGTATGTCGTACAATAAAGGGTTTTATCTTGCGTGGAGGAGGATGACGTTCTTGCTAGGCTAGTGATCGCATCCATCTCAGCATGGATAGCTCTAGAATACTCAATAATTGATTTAGCTTTCGTCTCGTTAATTATAAGCGACGCTAGTTCTTTAGCTTTTTGAGCGGGCAGTTTATTCAGTTTGAGAACATTTTCTATTTCACCCTCAAGGATACCTTTGTGTTTGTCGTTAGAACATCTCTTCTGATGAGTGCATCGAAAGTCTTTGTCTGCAGAATGGGCATCATACAAACCACCTTTGTACTTAGGTACATCATTACACCCAGTTGCAATGACTCTACCGTTCTCATCCATGATGGCAGCACCTACTTGTCTTGACAAACAAGCTGATTTTAGTGCTTCTGAATATGCAGAGAACAGCCCAACTTCGTCGTGAGTTGGAGTGATACCGATCTGTCCGTGAATCAGATTAACGAATCTGGTAACAGAGCTTTTAAGTTGCTTTCCTTGATTAGCTTCATTTCGAATAAAGTAATCTGCGCTATATAGTGCTTTTTCTACTTGTTGACCATGGTCATCACTTGCCTTACGGTCCCGTCTAATCAAAGCATCTATATTACCAGCACTAATCTGCTCTTCACTAAGGTTAACTTTTCGCTCTTTCTCTGTGCGAATCAAAGCTACTTGATAGAAATTGTTTGGGTAAACAGTTCTCAATAGACTTATTTCGTCGGGGTGCTTTAGTTGATCAATCAAATAAGCAACTTTCTTTTCAGTCTTAACAACATCACCCTGATCCGCTTCAGAAGCCGAACCAAATAACTTGTCTCTAGTTACGGTAATGTCATTTATCGCCACTTCAGCTAAAAAGGTAGTCTTGTACTGTTTTCTTAAACTGTCCCCTGCATTTTGAAGTTTTTCATATCTCTCATACCCTTCAAGACTAGATAAGCCTCCTCCATCAATACGACTGATGTGAGAACTAATACGAACATGATGAATATCATAGCCAGATGCTTTCAAAGCGGTTGTGAGGGTATCTTTGAGGCCTTTAACACCAGAACCAACAGCTCCGCATAGACCAATGACAAGCTCTTGAGAGCGCCTATTCTGAATATGTTTGGTGGTATTTTCTGGTGTTTTACTTTGTACTAAGGTGGGTGCAGTGTTTTCTTTTGACATTATGCTCTCATTTATTCTATGTGCTTTATATGCACACAGGATATATGAGATTGCACGTATATCTAAATTACCACTTTAGTTTTTTTGCAGCTCGTAACACATTTTGCTGGGATTTTTCTTTAGTTCGAGTTTTTGACTTGATAGAAACAACATTTGAACGACTTTTTGACAAGTCCGCTCTAGTTTCTTTTATAACAGTGTCATTTTCCGTACTAACTAAAGTCAACATATTATTTCCTAACCATCCAGCTTAACGTCTAATTATCGGCTGCGAATTGTACAGCGTCCGTGCATCAAATCAATATTAATTTAGCTGATAAAATATTATTTGTGAAGATTTAGCATCAATATTGAGAGGTGCACACAATAAACATAACCTATTGAAATTAAAGAAGATAAAATTAATGACACTTTATATGGAACTCAAAAACAATGAACACCACTATATGTAGTGGTGTTCATTGCATAATCACTTTGTTATTTTTCTTACTGATATTATTGATGATTTCTAGACAAGCACTCTAAACGATATATTCGTTCTTCTAATTTAACTAGAGTGATCCGCAGCCACTTAACGTCTGTTTTGAGTGTAATTCCGACACCTACCCCACTAGACAAGGCACTGGCAACAGCGATTATTAGTGTTTGATACTCGGTCATTACTTGAACTCATTGGGCAAGGTTTCCCAAAGACCAAACACTATTGGAGCACTTGCGCCAATAATACTGCCGTTACGCTCGCGTTGATGAGTTCAGGGTGACCAGATACCAAAGCCGCTCCCGCACCAAGTAATGCTAAGCCCTTTTTTGTGGATGGCTGGTCAATGTCGATATTCAATTTCTCTTTAATAAGCTTTTTCATTTTGTCCTCCTTTGCTAATTGTGAGAATTAATAAACCGGAAATTACACCGCCCCCGCTAATCGGCTGCCTTCCATCACGAGGGCGCGGTCAACGTACACGCCGCACTCAAACTTAATCATTTCGTAGACAAGGTCTGGAATGTGAGCATGTGTGAGGGGTTGATGCACTTCTACGCCCATTCTCGCCGCGACCGTGTCGGCGTATACGTTGGTTGGGTTTTCGTGGTCGGGTGCCCATCGGTTGATGATGTCGAACACGGTGACTAAGCCGTAACGGGTCATGTAGTTCTTAATGAGCTTGGCACTCGCTCGGATGCCGTATTTCATGTGCGAAAAGGTGGCAAAGCGCCCGAGCAGCTCGACGCCCGTTTGCTCTGTCCACTGGTTGTTTTTGTTGTACTCAATATTGAGCGGGTTGTTATTGCGGATACCGCGTGACTTGCTGGTCATGGTGACGAAATGGTTTTGGATGTTTTCATAGATATAGAAGCACCATGATGACGAATTCAGATTTACTCCATAATTAACGCCAAATCACACCTTGTTTAACACTTCTCCATAAAGTTGTTGCGGTTTTTGGTAAAAGTCTGGTAGAAACGCGTTCAAGACACTTACCGCATGCATGCCAAATATGTGACACATTGTTGCAGTGTGCACAATTCCTGATGTTGGAAGTGACTTATAATCACAAAATGTTTTTTGCATTCTATTCATCGCTTGATTGGTTGGCTTCTTTTGCATAGGGTTAAAAAAAACGCCCTTTACTGCCTAACTTGCTAGATAAATGGTATATTATTAATAATGTGCACCAAAATGGATGAGCCAATTGGAGTTGTCGTTGTTAGAACAAATTGAAGGCATCTGCCAAAGCCGTGGGGTCAGGCTTACACCACAGCGTAAAAGAGTGTTCGAGCTAATTTTTGCAAGCAAAAGTGCGTCTAGCGCTTATGATTTGTTAGATAGGCTAAAAGAAAGTGAACCTCAGGCAAAACCACCAACGGTCTATAGAGCGTTGGATTTCTTATTGGAACAAGGTTTTATCCATCGAGTTGAGTCCACGAATAGCTTTATCTCGTGTTGCTCTTTTGGTACTCACAAGCATTTCTCTCACCTGCTTATTTGCGATAAGTGCGGGAATGTAGCTGAACATCAGGATGACCAACTTGTAGCCTTGTTGGCAAAAAATAGTGAAAAACAGGGGTTTCAGTTAACCAATCACGTTATTGAAACTCACGGTACTTGCAAAAGTTGTTTTTCAGACTTTACGGACAAATAAAAGATAGAACGTTATGCGCGCTGAATTTGTAAACCCGTTTTTAGCTTCACTAATGAATGTACTGAAAACTATGGCTTCACTGGAGCTAAAGCCTCAGAAACCTCGAGTAAAGAAAGATGAAATTGCTCGTGGTGATGTGTCTGGTTTGATTGGTATGGTCGGAGACCAAAGCCGAGGTTCAATGTCGATTACTTTTGACGAGTCTCTGGCATTGGAAATCATGCAAAACATGCTAGGCGAACGTCCGAATGGTCTAAACGAAGAAGTAACCGATATGGTGGGTGAAATCACTAATATGGTTACAGGTGGTGCAAAACGCATTCTTTCAGAAAGTGGTTTTGACTTCGACATGGCAACACCCGTCGTTGTTTCGGGTAAAGGTCACACCATTCGTCACAAATGTGAAGGCGCGATCATCATCATGCCATTTACCTCTGAGTGGGGTAACGCATTTATCGAGATCTGCTTCGAATAAGAAGATAGAGCCGAACAAGAGAAAAGCTGTTGCGAATGCGACAGCTTTTTTTATTTGTCATTGGAATGAAAAAAAGTCAGCAATTGCTGACCTTTTGTTTTTAACTTATATGCGGTATTTCAATACGCTTAAGCTTTGTAAGCTTTGAACGCGTTAATCAAACCGTTGGTTGAACTATCATGAGAGCTAATTTCAGATTGGTCTGCCAGTTCAGGCAAAATCTGATTCGCTAGCTGCTTACCAAGCTCTACCCCCCACTGATCGAAGCTAAAGATATTCCAGATAACACCTTGTGCAAAGATCTTGTGCTCGTACATTGCAATCAGATTGCCCAGAGTCTTCGGCGTAATTTGCTTAACCAAAATCGAGTTAGTAGGGCGGTTACCTTCAAACACTTTGAATGGTACAAGCGACGCTACTTCTTCTTCACTCTTACCTGCGCTTGCAAACTCAGCTCTAACCGCTTCTTCAGACTTACCAAATGCAAGTGCTTCAGTTTGCGCAAAGAAGTTAGACATGAGTTTCTGGTGGTGATCGCTCGCTGGATTATGGCTTAGAGCAGGGGCAATGAAATCACAAGGGATCAACTTTGTACCTTGGTGGATAAGCTGATAAAACGCGTGCTGACCATTGGTACCAGGTTCACCCCAAATAACTGGGCCCGTTTGATAGGTCACGGCATTACCATCGCGATCGACGTATTTGCCGTTGGATTCCATATTGCCTTGCTGGAAGTAAGCCGCAAAACGATGCATGTATTGATCGTATGGCAAAATCGCTTCCGATTCTGCACCGTGGAAGTTGTTGTACCACACACCAATTAAAGCGAGGATAACTGGGATATTGCTTTCCAGATCCGTGCTTGCGAAGTGGTTGTCCATCTCGTGTGCGCCATCCAGCAACTCCACAAAGTTGTCGTAGCCAACGGATAGTGCAATAGACAAACCAATTGCAGACCATAGTGAGTAACGACCGCCGACCCAATCCCAGAATTCGAACATGTTGTCGGTATCGATACCAAACTCAGACACTGCCGTTGCGTTAGTTGAAAGAGCGGCAAAGTGTTTTGCTACGTGCGCTTCATCACTTGCGGCTTCAAGGAACCAGTCACGTGCCGTGTGAGCATTTGTCATGGTTTCTTGCGTCGTAAATGTTTTAGACGCAATTAGGAACAAGGTTGTTTCTGGATTCACTTTTTTCAACGTTTCAACGATGTGCGTGCCATCTACGTTAGAAACGAAGTGCAGGTTCAGGTGGTTTTTGTATGGCGCCAGCGCTTCGGTCACCATGTATGGACCGAGATCTGACCCACCAATTCCGATGTTTACAATATCGGTGATCGCTTTACCTGTGAAACCTTTCCATTCACCGTCAATTACACGGTTGGTAAATGATTGCATTTTTTCCAGCACAGCGTTTACCGCTGGCATGACATCTTCACCGTCAACTAAAACTGGCTTGTTACTGCGATTACGAAGTGCCGTATGAAGCACTGCACGGCCTTCCGTTTGGTTTATTGCTTCGCCACTGAACATAGCATCAATGGCAGTTTTTAATTCGGTTTCTTTCGCTAAAGCAAATAGGTGCTTAAGCGTTTCCTCGTTAATGAGGTTCTTTGAGTAATCGACAAGAATATCCGATCCGAAACGTGTAGATAATTTATCGAAACGTTGAGCATCTTCAGCAAACAAGGCTTTCAGATCCATATCTTGTGCCGATTCGAAGTGCGCAGTTAATGCATTCCAAGCTTGGGTCTTGGTAGGGTCAATATTTTTTAACATGGTAATTGTCCAATGTTCGTTCGATTATGTTCTCTTCAGCCAGATTAATTTATATGATGCTGAGTGAATTCCAGATTAAGCGAAATAAAGAATCGTACTTTTTGTGTTTGTTATATCCAATCGACACAAAAAAACGTAATAAATTTTCAGATTCCGGATTATGGCGCAACCCGTTATCGCTGACATTGAGGTTTATCACGTAATCTCAATTGTACCTAATCGGAATCAACTATTAATGCGATTGTTTATAACAATTAGTGATTAGAAACAACAAGGCATAACCTATGTGGCATCAAACTACCTTTTCTCTCACCGCAAAACGCCGAGGCTTTCATCTTATTACTGATGAAATTGAACAACATTTACCACAAATTGACCAGTACTCGATAGGTCTTTTACATCTTTTTATTCAACATACGTCCGCAAGCTTAACTTTGAATGAAAATGCAGATCCAACCGTTCGTACTGATATGGAACAACACTTTAATAAATTTGTGCCGGAACGAGCTCCTTACTACTTACATACTTATGAAGGTGATGATGATATGCCTGCACATATCAAGGCGTCCACTTTAGGTTCAAGTGTGAGTATTCCAATTAGTAATGGGCGATTAGCGTTAGGTACTTGGCAAGGGGTGTACTTAGGAGAGCATCGCGATCATGGTGGCGCTCGAAGAATTATCGCTACGCTTCAAGGGCAATGTGAATAGTTATCCATTATTTTCAGATTAAAAAGAGGTGCACTTCGGCACCTCTTCATATCATTTATACTTATTCAGCATATTCATCACGATAGTCTAAAACGGCTGATTGATCATCACACGAAACATGCTTTCTTCATCACCGAATGCCATTTCTGTTCGAACCACAATGCCTTCTACTTGGAAGCGAATTCCACCGCCTAAGTTGTATTTCATATCGCGATGCAGTTCTTGAATACTGAATTCATCCGCCACTCTACCTGCATCAACGAAAGCCACCCACTGCCACCATGGCACGTCATACCAATTAAAAATTGGCCAACTTTGTAAGGGCTGCCACTCTGGCATAACTCGATACTCTAAGCTGTAGTGCACCGCACTTCTGCCATGGTAACGATTCGCCGAGTAACCGCGAAGATGGTACAAGCCTCCCAAGGAAACGCCTGCATATTCCGGTGGTCTTTCACACGTTCCGGGACCACAGCGATTCCACGTAGGGGTATCGGCGACATACATATCAAACGCCAAAACTTGGCGAGAAAATACGTCGTCTACTTTGCCAAGGCTAAAGTAGTGACTTTGCTCAATTTCAACTTTGGTCCATGTATTGTCGTTACCCGAATCGGGAGCGTGAGCGATGTTCAATTTCAGCTTAGCCCCTAAGCTTGGGTTTCGAACGTCATTACGATTGTCCCATTCAAATCCGAGGTTTACACCCCATGTCGAATCGGGTGCCGAATCATTTGAGCTGCTTAAGCTGCGTTCGGATAAAAACGGCTCAAACTTAATAGTGGAAATCCCACTGGTTGCAGGAGATGCCCCTTGAATACGTCTTTTGGGTTCATACGCCGCTCTTGCTCCTTTGAAGGCGGCTGCGCCCCAAGGAATGATGTAGCGCATCGTGAAGTGGTATTGCGCTTCCTTTGCATCCGTGACGGTTTTCTGGCTGTACAGAGAGTCGTTATCGCCCGCACTGCCTAGATGGTATATGTAGTCAGAGTAGCTGGCATTGTAGGCATCAAAACCGAGTAGCCATGCGTTGCCAACTTGAAAGTTGTTGTAGCCAATAAAGGTCATGTTGCTGCCTTTATCGGATATCAGCCCTGCCCCAATCAACCCTGCTTGTGGTTGACCAAGACCTTTCAGCAGACCCGCCACACCGATGGTATTTCCCAGCGTACTGGATGAAAAAGCAAAAGGAACAGCGGCGGTGTCTGGCATCCAAGGTGGAAGCCACTCATAGGCGGAGGCAACACCTGACGCGCAGAAGGAAGAAGCAAGTAGACTTGAAATAATCAGACGCTTTGGCATAACTCAGTCCATGTACTCCATGGCAACACGCGATGTCAGCTTTGTCACTAATTCATAAGCGATTGTGCCAATGTGTTGCGCGACCTCTTCTGAAGGCAATTCTTGCCCCCACAAAATAACCTCATCGCCGACTTTATCTTGGCAATCCTCTCCCAAATCGACGGTCAGCATGTCCATGGAGACTCGCCCCACCACCGATACACGCCGACCATTCACCAATACCGGTGTACCAGCAGGCGCAGTTCTTGGGTATCCATCACCATAGCCAATCGCTATTACACCAATTTTGGTGTCACGTTCACTATGCCAAATTGCACCGTAGCCAACGGGTTCCCCCTTTTTAAGGTCGCGAACCGCAATCAAGTGCGATTTCAGTGTCATTACTGGTTTAAAGCCCAACTCATTTGCACTTTTATCCGCAAACGGGGACACACCATACATAATAATACCTGGGCGAACCCAGTCGAGATGGCTGTCTTTCCAAGCCAACAACCCTGAAGATGCAGCTAAGGTTCTTTCTCCTTTGCAGCCTTCAGTCAGCAATAAAAAACTGTCGATTTGTTCTTGAGTCGCTGGGTTTTCTAGTTCATCTGCACACCCGAAGTGACTAATGTAACGCAGCGGTTTAGCCACATTGTCGCACGCTTTCAAGCGTTCAACGTATTCAGAGTACACTTCAGGCCGAACACCTAAGCGGTGCATCCCTGTGTCTACTTTGAGCCAAACTTTGACGGGGTTTTCTAACGTTGCTTGTTCTAATGCTTCAAGCTGCTCTTCACAATGCACGACCGTTTGAATGTTATTGGTCACCAATATCGGTAAGTCACGCGAGGAATAAAAACCTTCAAGCAACAATATGGGTTTCACAATCCCCCCTGCACGCAACTGCAGGGCTTCTTCTATTCTTGCCACACCAAAAGCATCAGCATCAACGGCCGCTTGCGCTATTTTCAGTAAGCCATGCCCATAAGCATTGGCTTTAACCACCGACATAACTTTACTGTTGGGCGCATGCTGCTTCACCATTTTCAGGTTGTGCTTCAATGCAGAAAGATCGATGCATGCGGACGCCGCTTTCATATAGCTCATAGGGGAAGATTACTCATCATCAAACGCGGGACCTGCGTAGTTGTCGAAGCGAGAGAATTGTCCTTGGAACGTCAGTCGCACGGAACCGATAGGACCATTACGTTGTTTACCCAAAATGATCTCGGCAATACCTTTGAGTGTGCTGTCTGGGTTGTACACTTCGTCACGGTAGATGAACATGATCAAATCGGCATCCTGCTCGATAGAACCTGATTCACGTAGATCCGAGTTTACTGGGCGTTTATCTGCTCGTTGCTCCAAAGAACGGTTAAGCTGCGACAGAGCAACAACAGGAACATTCAGTTCTTTTGCTAAAGCTTTCAAAGAACGGGAAATTTCTGCAATTTCCAATGTACGGTTATCAGATAGAGCGGGCACACGCATCAGCTGAAGGTAGTCGACCATGATAAGTGACAAGCCACCATGTTCACGAGCGATACGACGTGCACGAGAACGAACTTCAGTAGGAGTAAGGCCAGAGCTATCATCGATGTACATGTTTTTCTTTTCCATGAGAATACCCATGGTAGAAGAAATACGCGCCCAATCTTCATCGTCTAGCTGACCTGTACGGATTTTTGTTTGGTCGACGCGAGAAAGGGATGCCAACATACGCATCATGATTTGCTCAGAGGGCATCTCTAACGAGAAAATAAGCACTGGCTTATCAGATACCATGGCGGCGTTTTCACACAAGTTCATCGCAAAGGTTGTTTTACCCATCGATGGACGTGCCGCAACAATAATTAGATCCGACCCCTGTAAACCTGCCGTCTTCTTATTGAGGTCGTTGAAGCCCGTATCAACACCCGTAACACCATTTTGTGGTGTTTTGTATAGGATTTCGATACGTTCCAGAGTTTTCTCTAGAATGTTATCGACATTCTGAGGACCTTCATTCTCATTGGTTCTGTCTTCTGCAATGGCGAAAACTTTACTCTCAGCCAAATCAAGAAGGTCTTCGGAGCTGCGTCCTTGTGGATCGTAACCGGCATCGGCAATTTCATTCGCCACACCGATTAGGTTTCGAACCAGTGCACGCTCCGCAACAATATCGGCATAAGCATTTATATTCGCGGCACTTGGCGTGTTTTTCGCCAAATCAGCCAGGTAAGCAAAGCCGCCTACATCATCGAGGGTTTCTCGTTGCTCTAGGAATTCCGATAAGGTGATTAGATCGAGTGGTTTGTTTTCTTCTAAAAGGGTTTTCACCCCTTCAAAAATCATTCTATGTGGTCGGCTATAAAAGTCCTTCACCACTACCCTTTCAGCAACCGAATCCCAACGTTCATTATCTAAAAGCAGACCACCGATAACAGATTGCTCTGCTTCTAACGAATGCGGCGGTACTTTGATAGCGTCAACTTGGCTATCTATTGGCTTCTTATTACGATTATCTCGGGTATCTGGCATGGGTGTTCTCAACAGCTTATCGTGATCGTTCATTATAGCTAAGTTCTATACCCAAGTAACCTCAAGATGCTCGGTTCAGCGAGAATGAATTGACTTTCAGACAAGGCACCGATTTGAAGAATTTACGAAATTAACACAACCCTGACCCTAGACTTTAAGGCTATTAATACAATCTCATATGTCATGCACCGTGCCGCTAGATAGCCAAGTGCATGGTTGAATAAAATAAGAATATGAGAGAGGTATTGAGTGTCGAAAAATTTGCTTGTGCTTAGTCTGGCGATATTTAATGCCAGCCTTTATGCAGAGGAAAGTAACGACACGGATACGTCGCCTTCATCTCCCTTGAAAACAGAGGTGGAATTCGGATACCAAGCGCACAGTGGTAACTCCAATTCGGAGTCCCTAAATAGCCGCTTGGAAGGGGTTTACACACAAGGAAGGCATCGACATTCAGGTGAGTGGAAGTTCTATAAACTGAATAAAAACGATAAGGAAGACAAGAAACAGTCTACCTACCAAGTTCAAAGCGACTACAAGCTCGCACCTCGTACTTATCTTTACGCCAACTTCAAAGGCATCGACTCAAAATACAGTGCGTATTTTAAAGATTACACTTGGTCGAGCGGGCTCGGTTATCAGTTTACCTACACGGATGACTTAAAGCTCTCTTTGGAATTGGGTCCAGGTTATCGACATCAAAAGCCTAATCTGGATGAGTTGGATGACGATGACTTAATTTTCCCAGACAACGTGGATGAGTTTATCTTTCGAGGGCATTTCAAAGGTGACTGGAAAGTATTGCCGGCACTGTCGCTCAGTGCTGACTTATTAATCGTAAGCGGAAAATCCAACACACGCTTCGATAACGAAATCAGTATTACCAACGCCATTACAGAAGACATCGCGCTTAAGCTTTCTCACTCTAGGCAGTATCTCGATCGCGTTCCCAATGATTTAAGTAACACGGATACCGTGGTGTCGGCGAATCTGCTGGTCAAGTTTTGATTTGTACAAAGTATTTACTCATACAAAACCTTAGATATAAAAAAAGCTGGCTTTAAGCCAGCTTTTCTCAAATCGCTTGGTACTGAATTACTCAGCAGCAACAACTTGTAGGTTGATCTTAGCGAACACTTCAGAGTGAAGTTGTACGTTAATTTCAAACTCACCAGTGTTACGTAGAGCACCTTCAGGTAGGCGAACTTCGCTCTTAGCTACTTCAACACCTGCCGCTGTGATAGCGTCAGCGATGTCACGAGTACCGATAGAACCGAATAGTTTACCTTCGTCACCAGCTTTAGAAGCAATAACAACTGCTTCAAGAGCGTTAACTTTCTCAGCACGAGCTTCAGAAGCTTGTAGTTGCTCAGCAACTTTTGCTTCTAGTTCAGCGCGACGAGTTTCGAACATTTCAACGTTAGATTTAGTTGCCATTACAGCCTTACCTTGTGGGATAAGGAAGTTACGAGCGTAACCAGATTTAACATTTACTTGATCGCCAAGACCACCTAGGTTACCGATTTTATCAAGTAGAATAACTTGCATTGTTTAATCCTCTTTCTAAATAGACGGTGCCGATTACTGATGCTTGTCAGTGTACGGCAGTAGTGCTAGGTAGCGAGCACGCTTGATAGCGCGAGCTAGCTGACGCTGATACTTAGCGCTTGTACCAGTGATACGGCTAGGTACGATTTTACCAGCTTCAGTGATGTAGTTTTTAAGAGTTGCTACGTCTTTGTAATCAATCTCTTGTACGCCTTCTGCAGTGAAACGGCAGAATTTACGACGACGGAAGAAACGAGCCATGGGCTATCTCCTGATCTTAAATATATGTGATATTTTCGGCATGTAACACTAATTTCCCATTGCCATTTCGGCTGGTTTGATAAGCGACAAAACCACTTACCTTAATGTGACTGCCTATAACGAGTTCTTGAGTTAACTCTTGCGACCTTTGCCCGCTAATGATTACCGGCATACGACAATAAACTTGTCTGGGGTAATCCGCTTCTAGCACTGTAGAACGATGCTCTAGCCAAAATCGGCAATGGGCGACGCCTGCAGGGCTGTGGCTTCGAATCGGTGCTTTCGCGACAGTGCCACTTAGCTCCATTCGATTGGTCATGCAATGAATTACTCAGCAGCTGCTTCTGGTTTAGCTTCTGTGCGTTCTGTACGCTCTGTACGCTCTTCACGACGAGGAGCACGCTCTGCACGCTCTTCTTTTTGCTTAAGCATAATAGATTGTTCAGTCACAGCGCCTTTAGTGCGCATGATCATGTTACGTAGAACTGCATCGTTGAAACGGAAAGCAGTTTCTAGCTCGTCAATCACTTCTTGACCAGCTTCAACGTTCATAAGAACGTAGTGAGCTTTGTGAAGCTTGTTGATTGGGTAAGCCATTTGACGACGACCCCAGTCTTCTAGACGGTGGATAGTACCGCCAGCTTCTGTGATAGAACCAGTGTAACGCTCGATCATGCCAGCAACTTGCTCGCTTTGATCAGGGTGAACCATGAATACGATTTCGTAATGACGCATTTGGTTGCTCCTTACGGATTATTAGCTTCCACGAATGGCTCGGTCGTCCAGAGGAAGCAAGGAACTAAAGAAAAATGACCGAGTTTTAAGGACGGCAAATAGTATAGAAAAACACCGCTAAGAGCAAGGGGAATTTAGAGTGTTAGAAGAGATATTTGTAAGACTCAAACTTTTATATCCAGCAGGCGCTAAGATCATACCCCAAAGGCACCGGAAAACGTTGCCGATGCCTTGATAGTTCAGTGTATTACGCGTGGTTTTAGCTGTCGGTACTTTCGAAGATTTTATCGGCCGAAGCGGCAACGAAACCCGAGTAGAGCTCACCATTTTTCATTGGATAGCGCTTGGCAAATTCATAGAAGCCTCCAGGAACAATCTCCGAACTTTCTACAAAAGTAACGGGGACTTTATCCGCCATAGTGGAAGATTGCTCTAACAACACATCTGGAGAGCCTTTCACTTCGCCGCCAAACTCATTGATGGTAAAGCCGGATTCTTTGAGGTGGCGGTTCACATCAATGACGTCTTCAAATTGATTTAACTGATTCACACTAACAGTAAAGTGGTTTGCACCATATCCATGAGCCGCTAACCAAGCCGCATATTCACTTTCCGCCGCCAGCGCTCGATAGTCGGTATGGTTGATATCCCACATTCTCCCACTATACAGAAATTCACTGCTTGCTAGCTGAGTAGTATCAACTTGCTCAAGCAATCTCGCGACAATGTCTTGCAGTTCAGGGGAGCATTTTTCTACTTCCAATTCACTGATAAACACTTTGGGTTGCTTAGGGTCTGGATGTTCAAAGTGTTTTGCTACCAACTTTTTGGATTCAAAAACATAGTCGCCAGCCGCTTTGTACCCGAGTTCTAAAAAGGGTTTGGCCAACGTCTCTATTCCTAATGGCGCTACACCAAACGTTCTTAGTGCAATGTGGTCATTGATGAGAGCTTCATCTTCCTGCAGTAAATCATGGACCTTTTGAGCAGAAGGACAAAGGCGGGTGATGTAATCGTTCCAAAGTGAAGCAAACAAAATATCCGGCGACATAACGCCTCCTTTTTAGAACTACCAAGACAGGTAGAGGTGACTGGAGCCTGTGACGGAGTTTTAGCTAACTGCCTATTATTTTTTTAACTTGAACAGTAAGGGGCTATAGAAATATAGCCCCTTGTTTATCTAATTTTACAGCTCAACACCCGGGCTTAGGGTGGCTGGTAACAAGGTTTCTTGCCCTTCCATTGAAGCCATTGGGTAAGCACAGTAATCTGCGGCATAGTAAGCGCTTGGTCTAAGGTTACCAGACGCACCTGGTCCGCCAAATGGTGCATCTCCGCTTGCTCCCGTCAGTTGGCGGTTGCGGTTTACAATGCCGGCACGGATGTGCTCAACGAAGTAATCCCAATCACTGTCCATCGTGGAAACCAATCCAGCAGACAAGCCAAAACGAGTATCGTTTGCCATCTCGACCGCAGACTCTAAGCCTTCGTAGCGAATCACCTGTAATAACGGTCCGAAGTACTCTTCATCTGGCAGGTCGGCGATTTGGGTCACGTCAATAATGCCTGGCGTAACAAACGCTTCGCCTTTTGATTCTGCTTCTATCAGGCTGACACCACCGAGACCTTGAAGGTGAGATTGAGCATTTAAAATCCCTTCAGCCGCTTGAATGGAGATTTGTGGCCCCATAAAAGGTGCAGGTTCCGCGAAAGGTTCGTCGACACGGATTTTTGCCGTTGCTGACACCAGCTTATCAACCAATTGATCGCCGCTTTCTCCTACAGGCACGTACAAACGACGTGCACAAGTACAACGTTGACCAGCACTAATGAATGCGGATTGAATGATGGTGTATACGGTGGCGTCAACATCACCAAAATGGTCTGCTATCACCATAGGGTTGTTGCCGCCCATTTCCAGTGCCAGCATTTTATCCGGTTGACCTGCAAATTGGCGATGCAGTACATGACCCGTATTCGCACTGCCAGTAAACAACACACCGTCGATTTGCTTGGAATTTGCTAATGCAATACCCGTTTCTTTCGCACCTTGCACTAGATTTATCACGCCATCAGGTAGCCCTGCTTGCTGCCAAAGCTTCATCGCAAACTCGCCCGTCCAAGGGGTTTGCTCCGATGGTTTGAACACTACGGTATTACCAGACAATAGTGCAGGCACAATATGTCCATTAGGCAAGTGACCAGGGAAGTTATAAGGGCCAAAGACCGCCATCACACCCAATGGGCGATGTCGAAGTACAATTTGGTTGCCTGCGGCTTCTCTTTGCGCTTCACCAGTACGATCGTGATAAGCACGAATGGAAATGGCAATTTTCCCTGCCATAGCACCCGCTTCTGTTCGGGTTTCCCAAATTGGCTTTCCGGTTTCTTTCGCGATGATGGTTGCGATTTCTTCGCTGTTTTCTTTAACCAACTCAGCAAATTTCAGCACGACGGTTTCGCGTTCGACAAAAGGCAATTTCTTCCACTGCAAGAAAGCAGCACGGGCAGCGCTTACTGCGGATTCAACCTGCTCTTCTGTTGCGCCTTTACCTTGCCAAATCGTTTCCCCATTGTAGGGGCTAGTTGACGCCAGCTCTTCACCTGAACCATCAACCCAAGATCCATTTATCCAGTGCGTGCTCATACTGCTTTTCCTTTTTTCATGTTCACGTTACTGTGCGAGCAAACGCACGTATTCGCCGTCTTTGACTTCCAATGCATTGGCAATGTCTTGTGTCAGTAAAACGGTGTCCGACGCTTTGTCGTATGCCGCTGTGCCTGCAACGGCTCTAAAATCTTCAAATGACGAATTACACATCAAATATTGTTGGGCACTAGAATGTTCTTGAACACTCACTTTGGCTCTGAAAGAGCGACGTACCGAGTCAATATTTCGCAAGTCACACTCGACCGATGGACCCGCATCAAAGATGTCGACATAACCACGACACGAGAACCCTTCTTGCTCCAATAAGCGAAGCGCTGGACGTGTGTTGTCATGTACTTTACCAATCACGGCTTGCGCTTCTGGCGACAGTAGATTGATGTAAATTGGTAGCTTAGGCATAAGATCGGCAATGAAGCCTTTCTTTCCTATCCCAGTGAGATAGTCCGCCATGGTGAATTCAATAGAGAAGAAGTGCTCTTGCAGCCATTGCCAAAATGGCGAATTACCTTCGTCATCGGAAACACCGCGCATTTCTGCAAAGACAGTTTCGGAGAATCGATGCGGGTGTTCCGCCATCATTAAGAAACGACACTTGGACATGAGCCGTCCATTGAGTCCTTTGCGGAATTGGGGGCGTAAAAACAGGGTACAAATCTCACTGCAACCCGTGTAGTTATTACCAAATGTCAGCAGCTTCACTACATTATTGACGCCAAGCTTGGGTGAGGAATGCACCACTTTACTGATGTGATAGGTATAAAACGGCACATCCCAGCCAATCGAAGCCTCGATGCCGGTTGTCCCAGCCACTTCCCCAGTTTCGCTGTCAAAACCAACCATCAAATACCCTTCATCTCCGGGATCTTTAACTTCAGGCTTATCAAAGCTGTAAACAGAGTGATCTATTCGATTGGTCAGTAATTCTTCGTTGACAGGAAGAGAAGTAAATCCATGTCCTGATTCGACGGCACACGTATGCAGTGCCTCATAATCTTGTTTTGTTATCGGACGAACTACAAGCATCACAACTCCCTCCAGATGCTATGGTAAGACCCTATTCGAAGTGAAAAGGTCGGGTGATAAACACCCGACCTTGACTCGAACCGAGCGACTTAACCTAAACTAAGCTTGCGATGGCTTTTTCTAGTCTCGCTAATCCTTCTTCGATTTCTTCTTTTGAAATCACTAAAGATGGTGTGAATCGAACGACGTTGGCACCAGCAACCAGAACCATCAGCCCTTCATTTCCTGCTGCTACAAGCACATCACGAGCGCGACCTTGCCACTCTTCGTTCAGCGCTGCACCAAGCAGTAAACCTTTACCACGAACTTCAGAGAAAATCGGGTACTTATTGTTAATTCTAGTCAAACCTTCACGGAATAGCGCTTCGCGCTCTTTTACGCCCGCTAAAACGTCTGGTTGGCTTACAACGTCAACCACTGCTTCCGCTACGGCACAAGCCAACGGGTTACCACCATAGGTTGAACCGTGCGTGCCGACTTTCATGTGCTTAGACAATTCTGTTGTTGTAAGCATCGCACCGACAGGGAAACCACCACCCAGTGATTTCGCCGTGCTAAGAATATCTGGCGTGATACCAAGACCTTGGTAAGCGTAAAAGTCACCCGTACGACCGTTGCCCGTCTGTACTTCATCGAGAATAAGCAATACGTTGTGCTTGTCACACAAGGTGCGAACCGCTTGCACAAATTCAGGGGTTGGCGAAATAATTCCACCTTCGCCCTGCAATGGCTCCATCATGATGGCGCAAGTACGCTCCGATGAAATGTGCGCTTCCAACGCTTCTACATCGTTGTAAGGCAAGTGAGTAACATCACCAGGTTTAGGACCGAATCCATCAGAATACGCCGCTTGACCACCCACTGTTACAGTGAAGAAGGTGCGGCCATGGAAGCCTTGTTTGAATGCGATGATTTCAGACTTTTCTTCACCATGCGTATCCACTGCCCAACGGCGCGCTAATTTCAGCGCGGCTTCGTTTGCTTCTGCACCTGAATTGGCAAAAAACACTTTTTCAGCAAAGCTGACTTCGGTCAGTTTTTTTGCTAGGCGAAGCGCAGGCTCGTTAGTCATCACATTACTGAGATGCCAAATTTTATTCGCTTGTTCTGTTAGTGCAGAAACCATCGCTGGATGACAATGCCCTAAGCAGCTCACAGCAATACCACCAGCAAAGTCGATATATTCTTTGTCGGCTTGGTCCCAAACTCGGGCACCCTCTCCTCGAACCGGAATGATTTCCATCGGGTTATAACAAGGTACCATTACGTCGTTAAACCAGCTGCGTTCTACTTTATTTTCCATTGTCATCACATACTCCATTTCGATCCCAATGTAATCAGCATTAGTAAGTTCAAATACCTAATGGCATTTTCTACTGCTCAAACATTGTATTTACATTAATTTAACTATTTCAATAGTGATTTGTTCTTTTTACTGAGCAAACAACACGCCACCCCAGCTCTCGCATGATTATTTATGCACGAGCAAACCGCTTTTATGAAGCAATTTATACTTATGGGTAAAATAAGCTGAGGTTAACCATATATAGATAGTAGGGTTACGCAAACAAGAGAATCGTATTGCGAATAGTTTTGCATAGACTGCGGATAGAAAAATAATTCAGAAAAATGTTAGGAAAAGTGACCCTAAGCAGGGTTTATCGTCGCAAAAAGTTCGCCAGTAACTCGTGACCTTGTTCCGTTTTGATGGATTCCGGGTGAAATTGAACGCCTTCAATCGGTAACGTCTTATGTTGAAAGCCCATAATTTCATCAAACTCCCCGTCCGATGACTGTGTCCATGCTGTCACTTCAAAGCAGTCGGGCAGGCTTTCGGTTTCAACCACAAGTGAGTGATAACGTGTCACTGTTAACGGCAAATTCAACTGCTTGAACAAACCAATATCGCTATGCTGAATTGGGGACGTTTTTCCATGCATGACTTTTTTGGCTCGAACAACATTGCCGCCAAAAACTTGAGCAATAGCTTGATGACCAAGACATACACCTAAAATAGGTAACTTTCCTGTAAAGTGCTCTATTGCACTCAAGGAAATTCCTGCTTCGTTCGGGGTACAAGGGCCAGGGGAGATAACCAAATGCGACGGCGCCATTAACTCGATTTCATCTAAAGTGATTTCATCATTACGCACGACTTTTACATCCGCGCCCAGTTCACAGAAGTACTGGTATAGGTTGTAGGTAAAAGAGTCGTAATTATCGATGATTAACAGCATAGGGAACGTCGTTTACATGGATGATTGGCTATGTAACTTAAGGGCGGTATTGTGCAGCAGAGGCGATGAAAGGCAAGTGAAAATTGTTCATAAGATGAAATTGTCAATATTCAAGCTGTAAAGCGACATTAACAGGTCGCGATTACCCCTTCCTTCCTAAGAATAAAAAAAGCCTCAGCAAACGCTGAGGCTTTGAAAGATTCAGGTAAGATTACTTACACGCGATCTCATCCCAGAAATGGTTAGAGGTCAGTGGCGTTTCCCACACACCTGGACCATTTTTGGCAATAAAGCATTTACCAGCGTGAGTCACCTTGTCGCCATCAGCAACCTGACTTACACCCGCTTCCCACTGAATGAAACCACCTGGGTTTGTAGGAGGAGTCGTTGGCGGTGTTGTTGTTCCGTCAGCAACTACCCATGGACCACCTAGTGCAGGATCGTCACCTTGTGACCAGTTCTTCGCTTGGTAAACCACACCTTTGCGAGCTGCTTTATCGTTTCGGTTGTAAACCTTAGTGGCTTCCCATCCCGCAACACCGTTAACTGGTGGCTCTACGCCCGTTCCTGGTTCAACCGGAATTGGCTTGTCTGTTACACGAACTTGAGGCCATGTCGCATGTGAACCGTAGAAGTTCGTTACACACTTCTCATAGTCACCCGGTACAAGTGCTGAGTACGCCGTTTGGAAACCAACTAGCTCACACTCAAATGAGAAACCGCCAGGGCGATCTGCATGGTATTTCCAGTTACCATCCCAGTTGGTGTAAAGCACATCAGTGGCACCATTTAGGTTCAGGCTTCCGTACGGAGTCTGCTGATAACACGTGTTTTTCTCATCAGCTTCGACAGGGATTTGGTAATGCGCAGCAAGACCTTCCCAGTAACGAATACGGTTTACAGGCTGACCTTTTGTCTTGTTCTGCTCACCACACTCAATACCACCATTAATAACGTTGATGGTTGTACCAAAGCCATAGCCGATACCTGCTGCTGCTTCACGCTGAGACGGAGCCCAAGTACGGTCAATAACATGCAACATTGCTGGTTTTGGTGCTTGAGGAGTAAGGAAGAACCAGATAGCAGAAGCTAGGTTCAACCATGAATCGGCAACTAGAGCTGGGTTTTTCAGTAATACTGTCGCATCACCGTCAAACATTACTTCAGAGAATGCGCCGTAGTTAAAGTGGTAAGAAAGCTGTTTAGCACCACGACCAAAGTATCCCTGACCCGCTTCACACGGCCAACGCGCGTTTTGCCAATCGTTTTGACCACAACCTGTTGTGTAGCCTTCTTGACCTTCAGCCCAGCCCATTTCACGTACGTGAACCAAAGCCTGCTGCCACTCTTCTAGCGCCAGAGGGTTGTCAGAAACATTGTCGATTGCAATGTGACCACCGGTTTCTTGAGCAAAGTGAGCAAACGCCGTTACGATGGATTTCTTACAAATCGCATCAGAATCACGACCATCTGTGTACTCGCCACAGAACGCAGGGAATTTACCAATCGCACGCAAGAAACGCGTGTAAGTGTATTCTGGAGCAGCCATACCCGTTAGGAAATCCCACTCGGCTTGAGGGAATACGCGCTCTACACGCTTAACGTTTTCTGGGTTGCTTGCTAGTCCCGGTAGGATAGCTTCAACTACCGTATTTGGACGCGTCTCCAATGCTTTAGACCAGATGTCATACATTGGATCGACAGTGATTGAGTTTTCAACCGCTTGAATATCTGCACGTGAAATGATGTAGCCAGTAGGATTTGTAGGGTCCGGTTGGATGTTCATTGCCGCGAATGCGTTTGCCGACAATAAACCGCCAATTAATACTGAAAGGTAACGTTTGGTTTTCATTCTTATTCCTCTCGCTCCATAAAAATGTAGGGAATCGACAGAATGATAAGTCACCTATTTAGTTAATCGCAGTGAAATGTATAAGTACAATTGATTATTCCGAGTCACTTCTACCATATGAAAACCGCACACCAACTTGCTACATTGGAATTGAGTAACTAATCAAGAAAATCACAGGTTTGGTAAACAACTTAACTTATATGGCTAGATCACAGTTTGAGCCACATGCAAAAGGCCTTAGTTTTTACATGTGACTCAGTTGGTCAAGTGCAGACAGATAATCTGCTTCTATATCGCCGAAACCGTGCTCTTTGATTCAGCTAAAGCTTTGGATAGTAAGTCGCAGATAGAATCGCGCATCGAAAGACACTGAGATTCATGATGTAGGAAGAAATGATCGCCAGGCAGGATTTTCTGGCTAAAATCAGCGCCAGCAACATCCTTCCAATTTTTGAGCGATGCAATGGGTACTTCCGGATCATCTGTTGAACCGAACACCTGCATTCCACATTTCATAGAACCAAGTGGAGGGAGTAACGAACCTCGCTCGCTAAGTTCAAAGTCCGCACGAATAATCGGTAAGACCATGTTCATAAATTCCCTGTTTTCCAACAATTCGGGTGGCGCGCCATTAAGCGAACGCACCTCTTCAATTAACGCTTCATCACTGAGATGTGCCCTCAACGGAGCTGGGTCTGCACACGTTGGAGCATGTCTCCCAGACGGGAAAAAACCAAGTAACGGGTGTTCGCTTTCTATGATGTGAGCAATGCGATAGCCCAAAGCTGCCCCAAGGCTATGCCCAAAAATAGCCCACGGTCGTTCAATGCGTTCAGCCAATTCATCGGCTAATTGTATGCTGAGTTCAGTTGGGCATGTCATCAATGAAGAGTTCAGACGCGAACCACGTCCTGGCAATTCAACAGGTCTGACTGAGATCCAGTCGGGAAACATAGCGTCCCACTTACTGAATACAGCGGAGCTGCCGCCGGCATAGGGTAAGCAAAACAAATCAATTTCCGGATTGGTTTTGACGTCCGGAAAGGGTAAACAGGTCATGGATTCACCTTTGTACTGTGCTCACTACGAGCAATTTCAATAGCACGCCAAACGGCGCTCAATGTTGGATTTTCAAATAGAGTTGCCAAGGGTAAGCTTATGTCGAACTTGAGTTTTATCTCTCTGATCAATTGAACCCCCAGCATGGATGTTCCGCCTTCTAGGAAGAAGTTCGCCTCAGTGTTGCAGGGCTTAGAACCTAAAATTTCTGCCCATAGGGCTGCGAGCGGAGCAAGATCCTCATCATCTAGAGTCGCGCTCTCGGTGCACGTTTCACTGCAGTTTGTCGCCGATGTCAGTGCTTGCTCAGCCAGTTTTCGTAATGCGGCTTGGTCGCGTTTTCCATTCACATTCAATGGCATCGCATCGATTCGGAACACATGGCTTGGCACCATATAAGCTGGTAGCTCACCACGTAAGGTATGGCGTATTTCCTCAGCATCAAAACCATCTCCCGTACACAGTGCCACCAGCACAGGTTGGTCACTATTGCTTTGAACCACCATTACTACAGCACTCTTGATTGGCGCTTGGGCAAGCAGATGAGATTCCACATCGCCAGCTTCTATCCGGTGCCCACGTAGCTTAAGTTGAAAATCCAGTCGACCAAGAAACTCTACCGAGCCATCATCACGCCATCTTCCAAGATCGCCAGTTGAATAGAGTCGTCGACCACTTTTATGCGTAATAAAACTGGATTCAGTGCGCAGAACATCATTGTAATAACCGTCAGCGAGCCCCAACCCTTCAATGTAGATTTGCCCCACAACCCAAGGTAAGCAAGGAGTACCATCCTTATCGAGCACATGTAACTGTTGACCTGCAAGACCATAACCATAGGGAATAGAACGCCAATCATCCCTGATTTCTGTAACAGAAAAATAGTTTGACCATATTGATGCCTCAGTCGCGCCACCGAGAGAGTAAAAGTGCGTTTTCGGCAGATAATTCAATACTTGCTTCGCAAGAGGCATTGGAATCCAGTCACCACTAAGCATGATAACTTTAAGGCTGGTTAACGCTTCCTGACTGAACTCTTTTCCTTGTAAGAACGCCATTTCGAGTAACGCGGGGACAGAGTTCCAAATGGTGACTCCATTTCGCTTACATTGCTCAAGTATGATCATCGGATCTGGAACTTCAGCATCGGGAGGAATGACGATAGATGCTCCTGTAATGAGCGTACCCCAAATATCGTACACACTGAGGTCAAAGTTCAGCGCAGACAGTGCCAATACCTTATCTTCCGAATAGATGGAAAAGCGGCGGTTAATCTCATATAGGGTGTTTAAAATCGCGCCATGAGAAGTGGCAACCCCCTTAGGCTGACCAGTCGATCCGGATGTGTAAATGACATAAGCCAATGCTTCTTTTGAGCTTATATTCGGCTTCTCAAGTTCAGGATGATCGAGCAAATCATCAACGTTCAAATCACCTGTGTGTTCTCCAATAATGAATTGAAGACCACTTTGATCAATGATCGCCTTCCGACGGGCACCAGGTAAGCGAATGTCCATCGGCAACCATGCACCTCCAGCGAGTACAATACCGATGACACTGATGATTTGTTGAGAACCTTTGGGCAAGGAAACCCCCACTAGGTCACCTTGCTTTACCCCCGATAAAACCAAGCCTTGAGCAACCGATAGGGCTTTTTCCGCCAGCTCTCGATAGGTCATTTCACGCCCTTGCGAATCAATCAGCGCGACAGCGTTACTCGATCGCTGAACCTGATTTAAAAACGCCTGCCCCAAGTTACTTTCTGCAGAAACCTCAGGTAGCTCGACTAAAGGTTTTAGATCGCTCTCCTTAAGAGCGGCTGGATTAACACTTAGCCAAGCTCGTTCGTTATTGAGCAGTTCCGACAGTGCCCATTCAAAACGTTCGAATAGCGCCTCTGGTAACCCTTTTTCAAATACGCCGTCTACGTAATCCCAGTAGTACAAAAGACCATCCTGATCTTCGACAACTTGGTGGTCCAGCCAAACTTGTGGCGTACGGAGTTCACTGGATATTGGACGGAACATCTCTTTTAATTTGTTCGGCATGCCTTCGGCGGCTTGTTGCGATATCCCACTCGTAAAAACAAAAGGCACCGCAGGCTGGTTTGGGTCGCGGGTTTGTTGTAATCGCCTTAGTAGAGAAACCCCAGACAATGACGCGTGCGGCAACCGCTCAGCAAACATGGCTTGAACGGCTTTCGCTTGTTCGATGAAATGCCCCTGACCGTCGCTGGTCATCAAAATCGTATTACTGTGGTTTCCGACGACCAATCCCATTTCTGCATGATCAAAGGGACGAAAGTTAGTCAGCATGTTGATAACGAAACGTTCGTCTTGGGACCACAATCGGAGCACAGAAGCATAGAGCGCGAACATGACAGCGTTCGGGGTCGTACCGTGCGCTTGTGCCTTTTTTTTGATTTGAGTCCAGTCCTCAAGCCCCAAACTGCCGCCCAACCGAACAAATTTCGATTGTTTAGGCATTTCTCCTCTCATTGGCAACTGTGGTGCTTCGGGCAAGGATTCCAACGCCTTAGACCAATATGACTCTGCCTCCGTTGTGTCTAGCGCGCGTAACGCCAGCACATAGTCTCGGTAACTAAGCTGAGGTTTCGTGAGTAAGGGTTGACCAGACAACGCAGACAATAAGTCGTGAAAGAGTCGCGCAAGCGAAGGGCCGTCCATAACGATCAATCGCACGGCAAATATTAATCTATCACCTTCTGGCAAATGTAAGAGTGCGGCGGCCATGGGTGGGCCATCTTGCAATGATGGCAAAACTTGCTCGGGAAAATTGTCTGCAAGCTCCACACACTTAGCCTCGGAATCTTCCTGACTCATCGACCTAAGTGAATGACATTGAAGATGGATTGGCAGCTCACCGACTGGCATGATCTGCTGAGTACCGTCGTCTTTAAAGCGTGTACGGAGAACTTCGTGCGCACTTTGCAACTGATGCAGCGCAGACTGAACACGCTCCTCCGACAGATCTTTAAACTCTACATGGTGGACGTAGCACGCAATTGCCGACTGGACATACCCGCCATGCTCTCCGACCCAATAAGCTTGTTGCAAATCCGTTAATGGAAATGGTTCATAGCGTTCCTGAGGATTTGAGGCTATTTGCGGTGCTTGCCTTCCAGAACTCAGCGCTGATATTAAGGCACTTTTATGCGCTTTCATCGCTTCAAGTAAATTGGCGTCCATAGCCCCTTTCGGGGCTTTAAAACGTAATTGACCTTTCTCAACCCAAAGTCGGATTTGACGCTTTTGAGCCTCTTCGCGCAGATCTTGAAGAGACTGCGCTTGTTTGGATAGTGTTTTGAGTGTATCCATCAAATCACCCCCTCTTCGAACGCTTCTTCTTCATTATCGAGCTCTACAGGTAAATCCCCCATCAACACCGCCTGATCGCATAATCGGGGCGTTTTGACGAGCGTCGCCAAGTCCAGATAAATGCCGTGTTTGTCTTGCAATAAACCGCTAAGACGAGTCAACAATAAGCTATCTCCCCCTAACATGAAGAAGTTGGCGTCCGCCGTTTCTACAGGGATGTTAAGAGTGTCAGACCAAGCACTTGCCAACAAATGCTCCTGCTCTGTCGTCAGTGCCAAACCACCTGATTCAAGTGATTCATTGTGACTTGATGATTGGATTTCCGTTGCGAGTTTTTGGCGATCAACCTTACCGTTAAGCGTAAGTGGCAGTTCCAACAAATGATGCCAATGCGCAGGCTGCATATGTGCAGGCAACTGGTTCTTTAACAAGCTTTGGATTGATTGAATATCCAACGAACAGTCACTGCCGCTGTTTTGCCCAAGCAACACGTGATAGTTCATCACTTCGGTGTCATGCCCCGCTTTAGGGAAGCACGTTGCTTTCGCAAAGCCAGCGCGATTCATGACTTGTTGCCAACTCGGTGCCGATATCATAGGTAAGCAAGTTTCCAGCCTTTCATCAGCGTAATGCGTCAAACCTTCAACAAACCCTAGACTTACCAACTGGAAACGGGGGTTATTTGTTCCTTCGACAAGTAAGAGTGCACCATCGGGCTTGAGCAAGGCACGTAGACGTCGGCTCGCGGCATTCAGATCTTCGGCATCGTGCAATACGTTGGCACCGATGACGAGGTCATATTCACCATACTGATACCCCTGCAAACTTGGCTCTTCATTGATGTTATACAAGCCATAATTGAGCTGAGGATATGCCTTAAAGACATCCGCGGCGTTATCCAAAAAGTAAGTGGATAAATCGGTAAAGTCATAGCTGAAATCGGAGCTAGGCATGTTGGCCAATATTTCGTGGGTCACGCTTCCGATACCTGCGCCAAACTCTAGAATACGCAACGGTCCTGAGCGATTGCTTAAAAAGCCTCCTGCGACTTTACCTGCAACACGGTTGAAATGTGTGGAAACGGGGTTTTCTCGGTACCAACTTTCAGCAAAATCGGTTTTACCGTCCTCAAACATTAATTCCAGCGGGTTGAAACTTCCATCGAGCAGGGCACCACTTCGTTCAATGCAGCGCGATATTAGCGACCAAATACGTTGAGTATGCTCAGGTCCCGTCTCTGTGTGAGCAACAATCTTAGCGAATTGGCGATCATATTCTTCCGCGTCCTTAATGCGGTGCGTTGCCTTGTACTCATCCTTTTCAAGGACAAGATAGCCATCCTCTGTCAGTACTCGAACCCAGCTTTCGAAAAGCTTTTGGTAATGAGGGGAAACCTTTAGTGCATCCACAAGTGTTACAAACGAGGCTGTATCCCCCTCCGTTTTGAAGAAGCCTACAGCTTGGATAGTACGTAGCATTACCCATGTAGCTAACTGTTCCATGTCAGAATAATATTCAGCGTAGTCGGCCAAATCAAAATTCTCTGGGAGGTGTTCGATCGCATTGTGTCCATCATCGGAAGCTGTATACCAATCTTCGTCAGTGACTGTACTTGTGACTTCGATTGATTTCACAAAGCCGTGTAGCTGACGTGTGGGCTCACCCGCGTAAACAACAACCGCTTCACTAACCTGTGGATGTTGTTCAATCGCGGCTTCAATTTCTCCCGGCTCGACTCGTAAGCCATTAATTTTTATTTGGTTGTCTATACGGCCAAGGATATCCAATTGACCATCCGGTCTTAACACGCCCATGTCACCGGTGTAGAACAGAGGTTCACCCGTTAGAGGATGTGGTCGATACTTTTCTGCTGTGCGTTCTGCATCTTTGAGATAACCCAATGAGCGAGCCATCCCTCCCATACAAATTTCGCCCACAACATTTGGTGGACACTCAATTCCAGCCGAGTTGAGCAACACACACGTCTGATTTGGCAGAGGGCGTCCATATGGAATACGCGACGAATCCTCTTCGATATTTTGAATTCGGTAATGAGTAGACACGATGGCCGTCTCTGTCGGTCCTCCGATAGAGTGAATGTCGACCTCCGGCCAAACTTTTTGGATTCGACGAACTAACTCTACGGGAATCCAATCTCCTCCCATCATGATATGACGAGGTGAAGGTGGGACCGCATCTTGTTGTTCAATGGCGTCAAGCAGCATGGTGATGAACGCTGGCACAGCATTTAAAATGCTTGGCTTGTGTTCATGCATGAGTGACAGCCAATGCATGGCATCGTAGGCTCTGTCCCTTTCTGGTAGAACAACGGCACCACCACTCCCAAACATCGCAAACAAGTCAAACACCGACATATCGTGGTGGAAAGCACACATCGATAAGGTACGGTCATCAGGACCAAGGTCCAGAATATTCGCCAGTTGCTGCAACGTATTTAGAGGGGCTTCATGGTCCAGCATGACCCCTTTAGGACCCCCTGTACTGCCCGATGTGTAGATAATGTACGACAGCTGATTACTTGTTTGGCGTGCTATCGGTTTCTCTGTTGATTCATCTGTCAGATTCAATCGCTGTACGTTGATCACAGAACAAGGCACCGACAACTCAATATCCGCCACAGTAAGAATCGCAAACGGTTCGAGATCAATCAGGATCTGCTCTAGACGCTGGTTATCAAAATCGGCGTTGATAGGCGTATAGCAGCCACCAGCCGTTTGAATCGCCAGTGCGGTAATCACGGCTTCAACACTTTTTGGCATGACGACCGCGACAGGTTCCGACGCCGATAGACCTATATGGATAAGGTGGTTGGCAAGTTGATTGACTCGGGCTTGCACTTCTTGGTAACTGAGCGATGAATCGTGGGTGAGTAATGCCGCTCTTTGAGCCATCTGCCCCGCACTTTTATGGAACGGTTCAGGCATGAGTGTTGGTAATTGAGTGTCGACCACTCGATTCAGCGAGCTAGAAATGGCTTTCGCCTGATCACTACGCAAATCAGGGAATTGTGCTGTCCAGAACTCTTCCTCTTTTGCTAGCTTGTCCAATATTGAAGTGTACGTTTCGAAGAGCCCTTCAATCATTGACTTTTCAAAGAACTCATCGGCAATGAACCACTGTGTGAACAATGCGCCATTGGATTCCCTCGCCTGATAGTCTAACCACACTTGAGGCGTCTGGTTAACCTCGAAGATTTGATGGCGCTGCAATTCCCACCCAGGTTGAGATGGGTCATTAAAGTCCATGCCGATCATCGACGTAAATACAACGGGCATTTGAATCGCATCGGCACCTTCACCCATATGACGTCCCAAATCTCGCATCACGCGGATACCGTTGTAGTCGCGATGCTCAAGCGCTTTCCATAGCGATTCTTGCGTGCGTTTGGCGGCATCAATAAACGTTTCGGTGGCATCGACAGAAACGGGGAGCAACATCAACGAAGTGAAATCACCACATATATCCATGACTTGAGGATGCACATTTTTTCGGTTGAAGTACGTAATATTGAGGGTGAATTCAGAGCTTTTGGCGTAAGACGCGATGGCATACGTATACGCAGCCAACATCGCTCCGCTTGGTGTTATCCCGAAATCACGCGCTCTTTGCTTGAAGACTTCCCAAGTATCACGTTCAAGTACGTGATCCAGTGTCCTAAACGACATCTGCTCGGAAGTGGATTCCTCACGAATCATTGGCAATTCTGGCGCAGGTGGAATGTCGTTCAGTTTATTTTGCCAATACTCTTTGGCGCTTAACCAGCGAGGTTCAGCTTCGCGCGCCTTCTCTACCATGATGTAATCGCGGAAACTCAAGGTTAGCGGTTGGAATTCAGTATCTGGATTTAGCAAGAGCGTATCTAATTCACCAAAAATCACACGTAAACTTTGGATATCGAACACCAATAGGTCCATATCCAAATGAACACGGATACCTCCATCCCATTTTGAAACACTCAGCTCAAACAGAGGCCATGTCTGTGGATTAAAGACCTGATAACTCATGCGTTGGCGCGTATTTGCCAAGTGGCTTTCTCGCTCCTCAACTGAAGCGTTACTCAAGTCTGTAACTCCAACTTGGTAGTGCGTTTGGTCGCTGTGCGGCAATATTCGTTGAAGACCATCTCCAGTGATCACACAACGCATCATGTCATGTCGAGCGATCAGTCGATTCCAAGCGGTCTCTAACTTGTCTATATCCAACTCATCGAACTGAAGTTCCAGATATTCATGACAAGACACGCTGCCTAAGTTCAGATCATTACGACGCCCTAACCAAAAAGCTTGCTGCAAATCGGTTAAAGGGAAGGGTTCGTATGCTGCGGCAGGATCCGCAACAATGGTACTCTCTGCCCCGCTGGTGGTGCTTTGAGAGAATTCAATATCGTCTTTTTTAAGTTGTGACGCGATGTATTGGCTTAGTGCCGTTATCGTACCGTGCTCGTAGCCAGCAGTCGGTGGCAGATCCATACTGAAGGTTTTGTTGATCACCTGAACAATGTCTAAAAAGATCAGTGAGTCCACACCTTGGCCAGTCAGCGAGCCATCGGGATCCAGTTGATCGGAACTGTATTGAAGCCGCTGACAAATCAATTGATGCAAAAATTCAGCAACCGTTTTTTTGGCTTCTTCAGTACTGAGATTGTCTAGGCTGATCAGGTTATTCCCATCCGTTGCCGCGGGTGCCGCTGCATCGGTTGATTCAATGGTAAAGATATCTTTGAGATATACAGATGTCGCCGGAAGTTTACTGACGACTTGCCCTAATACGTTGGCATCATAAAGAATAGGAGTAAGCCCCGACTCATTGTTCTGAATCAGTTGCTCCATCACGGAAAACGTCTGTTCTTTTGAGAGTGCTACCATGCCCGTGTCATTAACACTGGCAACATATTGGGCGTCTCTTGATAGCTGTAGCTGACTCCATGAGACTGTGAGAGCAGGCACACCATGTTGGCGCAAATACGCTGCGTATGAATCCTGCCAAGCATTTGCCGTCGCGTAACCGCTGGTACCCGAAATAGCCATCATGCTGCTTAATGACGTAAACATACAAAACAGTTCAAGAGGTTGATTCTCAAACACGCGGTGTAGGTTCATACTGCCGATAAGTTTGACAGGCAAAGAGCCCTCGAACGCACTGCCGTCGTCCAGAGGGTGCAATTTATGCGTCCCCGCATGCGCGGTATGGAACACACGATCTACAGTCACGTCCAATGTGTCGAACGCGGCGCTCAAGGCGTGCTCTTCCACAAGACTGGCTTGCAGTACATGCACCGTCACTTCTTGGCTTTTCAGGGATTGAATTAAGGCTTTCTGTTGTTCGTTTAAAGCCTGTCGCACAATAATAACGAGCTTATCGCAGCCTTTCTCAACCAACCATTCCGCAAGCCCAAGCCCCACGGCGCCCAAACCGGCTATCACCGTAAAGTGTTCACTGCGCCACTCCATAGTTTGTTGAGGTGTTCCCACCTCTTTGCTGACAACATCTAAAGTGTAGAGCTGATTATTTTTCAAGCTCAAGATAGGGCTAGGTTCATCAAGGTTCGACAGTATGGACACCAATGTGCTATCCACTGTGCAATCATGAATATCCAAACAATGGAGAGCGAGCTGAGGCTTTTCGTTAGCTAAACTGCGATTTAAGTTTTGGAAAGGCCAAAGCAAGTTATCACTATGTGGGCTATTACCAGCACTTACTTTTTGAGCGGAACTTGATAGCAAGGTGATGATGCGGCACTTAGGATGCTGTTCAATGTATTGCCCTAGCTGAACGAGCTGTTCTCTTGCAGCCGTCAGCGTTTGTACTGATGCCTCTAACGCCCAGTCCAAAGTTAAAGATCGGGTATCCACTATCCGATCACACTCTTGCACGCTCTGAACGGTGTCGTAAATGTCACATTGATGGCCTAAAGCACTTATCTCAACGTTTAAGCTGTCAGCCCATTTGTTGTTTCCGATGATCGCCCAACGAAGTTTAAGCTCATCATCAAATTCAGATTTTGGTGCGACATCGTTAGTAATGGGCTGCCATTGCCATCCCCAGAACTCCATGCTTTGGACTGGCTCTTTTTCTTGTATCCCATAGCCACTGTGCTGCCTTGCCGCAGGATAATGGATCGGAGTGGATGCCCAACAATGCGTGTCCGAAAAGACCAACGGCGGCATTTCAGAGAACGGGACAGCTGCATTTTCGTAGTATGCTTCTAAAGGTTGCTCGTAACCCAAACTGAACAACTGCGCGACCAATTCGTGGCTATGCTCATAACCCACTTTGCCAACGACACACTCACTGTCAAAAACGTCAGAGTGTTTGAGTAGCGATAAGAAGCTGCCATCTGGACTTATCTCAACCACAAGATCAGGCTCTTCCTTGGCAATGGATTCTAATGCTGGATGAAAGAGTACTGGACTGCGCAATTGCTGAAACCAATAATCGAGCGTAAGGTCGCCGAACTGGACTTCTCCTCCAGTCAGTGTGGAGTACATACAGACGTCACTCTCTTCTTCTGCAGTCGCTTCTTGCTGCAACGTAAATTGGAGAAAGTCGTCACGAATCGCTTCCATGGTGGAAGAATGGAATGCTCGATGCACGTCCAGTTCTTTGTAAGCAATCTGCGATGCATCCAAACTTTCAATAAGACGTGAAACATCGCTATCACGGCCGCTGAGAGTGAAACGGTCAGCGCTGTTGATAGAGGCAATAGAAATGGCTTCATGTGCACTTAACACATCTTGCAACTGCGCTTCAGGCAACTTTATCGCTAACATTCGACCTTCATCGGTTTGCTCTTGCATCAATCGCGCTCGGTGCGCCACCAATCGAACAACAGACTCGACGGAAAAGTGTTCAGCCATGACACAAGCCGCAAACTCACCAATAGAATGCCCTGCAACAAAGTCCGGCTCTACCTCCCAATCAATCAGCAGTAAACCCATCGCATACTGCCAAGCGAATAAAGCGGGTTGTGTATACAGTGTTTGATTGAGCTTTTCAGCGAGGCGGTCATCGAACATAACCTCTTTTAGGTTGGCAATACCTGCGTCGCTAAACAAGCGGTCGCAATCATCAATCGCATCTCTGAATACGGCATACTTTTCATAAAATGCCTTTCCCATTCCCGGTTTTTGGCTGCCCTGCCCCGAGAAAACCCATGCGACTGTAGGATTCGTTTTAACCGTTTGGACAGTGGCATTCTTCAGAGCTTTACGAAAATCTTTTTTGCTTTTTCCGTAAAGTGCAACTCTAGAGGGGTAATGGGTTCGCTTTAATGCAGCAGTCTTACATTGAGATGAAAGTTGATCGTTTTCAAGGCTAGAAACAAATTGGTTTGCCTGTTCAAGCACATTGCTTTCTTTATGGTTGCTGACCGCCAGTATTTCAAATTCATCCGAGCTTGTGTCACTCGCCACAGGTTCTTGCTTTGGTGGCTGTTCTACGATCATATGGCAGTTGGTTCCCCCAATACCAAAAGAACTTACCGCTGCAATTCGAGACTGAAAACGGTTAGGCCAAACACTGCAGTCATGCGCTAAATAGAATGGGGTTGTATCAAACTGAATACGTGGATTTTCCGGTCTGCAATGTAGGCTTGGCAGTATCAAACCGTCTCTTACTGACAAGATCGATTTGATCAGACTGGCGACCCCAGCAGCGGTATCGAGATGACCTACGTTACCTTTTACTGAGCCAATGGCGCAGTTTTGGTTGGGCACATCGAACGTGCTGTAAACTTCTGAAATGGCTTGGACTTCAATCGGATCACCAAGGGGAGTCCCTGTACCGTGCGCCTCCAGTAGGCCGATATCTTTTGGATCGACGCCACTTTTTTTCAAAGCCATTTCTATGGCTTTTTTCTGTCCAGTCTTACCGGGTGCGGTATACCCCAGCTTGGCTTTTCCATCATTGGAAATCGCAGAGCCCTTTAACACCGCGTGAATTTTATCGCCGTCTTTGATTGCATCATCCAAACGTTTGAGCGCGACAATACCTAAGCCATTCCCAGCGACGATGCCTGTGCCCTCTTCGCTGAAAGGACGGCATTTCCCATCATTCGAAAATATCATGCCTTCCGACGCTCGGTATCCAACCCCTTGCGGGAACGAAATAGCTACCCCACCTGCAAAGGCACTATCACATTCACCACTGCGCAAAGACTGACAGGCTTGATGCACCGCGACCAGTGAAGTCGAGCAAGCCGATTGCACTGTCAGCGCTGGACCGTTTAAGTTAAGAAAATACGACGCTCTTGTGGCAAGGTAATCTTTGTCGTTACCCATCAATTGTTGAAAGGATTCAGACTCGGTTATTTGCTCAGGACGTATTGGTGAAAGAAAGGCTTGATACGTACTCTGACGACACCCCGCAAAAATACCAATGTTATCTTCATCTCGCGTCAGGTTAGATACGTCTAACAACTTGCGGCATTCCGCTAAAAATAACCGGTGCTGAGGGTCCATCAATGAAGCTTCTTTAGGCGAAAGAGAAAAGAAGCCGTAATCAAAGTTCGCGACATTCTCAATGAGCGTGCCAGCATTAATAAAATCATCATCTTCGAGCAGTGAAGGATCTATCCCTTCACGCTCTATTTCTTCAGGTGTTAACGGATGAATAGAATCGTGACCAAAAAGAAGGTTTTCTCTGAATGCTTTAACGCTGGGGGCATCAGGGAAACGACAAGTCATTCCAATCACAGCAATGGGCATATCGGGCTTCATTTTAATTACTCTCCGGAAGAAAATGTGATGTAGCCAAGTAGGTCACCGATTAATGCTGGTACTGGATTCCCATGTATTTCGATAGAAAATTTGGCTTTAGTGGTCAGTGAGTTATCTGGGTTCTTTACGATTTCCTTCAGAGTAAATACCCCTCTAACGCGACTGTTAACTGGCACTGGGTTGATGAATCTGACATTATCGAAGCCATAAACCATGCCAGTGGCGTTACTAGGGAATTCAGGAAAACACTGCTCGCGGAAATGGCTAACGAGACTAAGTGCCAACAAGCCGTGAGCAATGGTGTCGCCGAATTGGGACTCTTGCTTTGCACGCTCTTGATCGACATGAAGCCAATATTCATCCAATGTGGTTTCGGCAAATTGATTGATCATTTCCTGCGTCACCGTCACCCAATCAGAGGCATCTAGCTGAACGTCCACGATTTCCTCAAGCTCGCTGATAGCCGCCTCAACATCGGTCTTAGCAACTTTGGCTGTGCTTTTTGGAGTGGCACTTTTTCTTGTCTGCTCGAACGCTTTATTTGATTGCTCTGCATAGAGATCGCTAAGGACGGATGCAGCGCCTTCCATCAAAAACTTCCCAATTTCAGCGACACCGCGCTTTTGCCAACTTTCTAAAGAGCTGCCTTTAACGATCTCATTAAATGCGCCCATCGCAGGCCCACAGTGGACCTGGTAATCCCCTCGACCATTCTTTTTGCCCTCAAGTGCAACTCGCGTTGTGTGCACGAAGTACCACTTAAATACCAATGCCATTTTGGTTTTTGGATTGTTTGCAGCCGATTTTAGAACCTCGGGATTTGCTTTTTGGTAGTGGTTGCTCGTCTCTTCCCAAATGTCCGAGATCGACTTGCCGAAATATTGCGTTTCAAGCTCATCTATAATGCTAGGAGTTAAGGCATCAAGACTGTCGTATTGGGTATAAAGCTCATAAAGCCTATTCGCTCGTAGTGCAAACATGCTGCCTTTCTTGACCACTTGTACCTTAGCGCCCATTTCAAAAAGGTCACCCGAAGGGGCATAAGTTGTGTCTTGAACACTGAGCGCTTGTAAGATGTCTTTCACTTCGTAGCTGATATTAGCTTCAGCAGAGCATTGGTTAATCGAGCCCGTTACAACAAAGTCCGCTCCCATGGCAAAGGCACCCGCGATTGCATCTGGAGAACCAAGGCCTCCAGCGGAACCAACCAATATTTTTTCTGAGGCATTCCTTTTTGTGAGTGATATTGCCAAAGATTTAATCGCAGGGAATTGCGCAAAGGATATACCGCTGTCTGTGTGGCCAGCAGAGTCAGATTCGACGCATATTGCACTAGCAAGAGGAAGCGTTGCGGCTAACTCAGCTTCTTCACGGCTGATTAGCTTAGTTTCGACTAGGCTTGAAAGTACCGACTCTGGTACGGGCTCAATAAAGCTTCGAGCTACTTCGGATCTTGATAATTTAGCGATGACTCTGTTTTTACGTATTACTCGACCATCAGTACCGCGTCTTAGCCCATTGAAAGCGTATCGAACGAGTGCAGGAGAAAGCTCTACGTATGAAGAAGCTTCAACAACACGAACATCGTACTGAAGCAATAAATCAATCGTTTTATTTTCAAGCTCAGGGTTGTTATATGAAGGTAAGATATTTGCACCGTAAGGTTCAAACATAGAAAGAGAATTGGATATATAGTCTAAAGAACTCTCGATTTCCTCTAAGCGCATCCCCCCAGTACCCAGAAAACCTAGAAAACCAGAATTAGCCAGTGCAACGACCATCTCTTTACTGGCAATACCTTTGTACATGGAGCCACAATAATATGCATATTGTGTAGAAAAATATTCTTGGAATGCCGGATTACCAAGTGTTTCGGCAGTAATTTTCATTAATTAGATCCTTTAAAATTGCATATTATGTTTAATTCTCACAGGCAGAATTCATCTGAAGCATCTCTCGACTAGGCGACTTCAACATGCGTTGTTGTTGCTTAAAATCTTTTGGCTTCAGACCAAACTGTTTGCGAAATGCTTTGGCAAAATGCCCTAGATTGTTATATCCAACGGCATTGGCAACAGCAGAAACGGACATGTCATGACGCGCGAGCATATTCTGTGCGACGGTCATTCGGTAATGGCGTAGGTAAGCGTAAGGAGTGATTTGGAACAGCTCCCGAAACCCCTTTTTGAGCTTAAAATCATTGATTCCAACTTCATGAGCCAAATCAATCAGAGAGGGAGGCGAGATTAGGTTTTGTTCCAGCAAATCACGTGCCTGATGTAAGCGAGCAATATCGCTCTTAGACAAACTGCACGTATTCAGTTCTGCACCCATATTGTCGAGTGTTAGGCTAAGCAGCTCATATACTTTTGCTTGCGCAAATAAGGTCTGTAATTCGTTATAGGAATTCGTCTCTACGAGCTGGTGAAGTATTGCCGAAACATGACCATGAGGAAGGAAGTTAAAACTCGATGACGCGATACTTTCAGTTGAACTGGCAAACTCACCAAAAAAAGTTTTGAGGCAATTTACGCAAACTAATTGCTCGATATACTCCCTGGCAACGATAAGGCTTATGACAACATCATCGTCTTCAATATAGGACAGTTGTCGCTCAATCTCTTTATTTTCACTTCCATCAATAAAAACTTTCAGCGGGTGCTTAGAAGTATAACTATTTGATTCACTTCTTTCGGAGGCAACATAAACAAGAATAACTCTATCGTCTTGTTCTATATCTAAAAAGTCCAAATAATTTGGTGCACCCTCCGTTTTTATCATGAGTATGCGCTGATCTATTCTTAGGCAGCGTGTTTTCTGCCTTTTCGTCGACTTATTTTCTTCAATATCAACAGGCATGACGTCACCTTTGCGCCAATCACAAAAATACGTATTAAATAACATTTATTTACCCTTAGGCTGGCACCCACCTGATCACAAGAAAATGGTCACAGTAGTACCCGACATTCTCTGACGAAGATATATATTGGTCTCTATAGACCACTTAATTCACTTTAATAATAATGAATTCAATCTAATAAATAATATTGACATCATTTAAGCGCATCATTTGAAAACCATGTAAACCAGCAGGTCTAAAACAAGATAATTTTCTTATATTTGCATTAACTAAATAATAATATATGAAAATTCGAATACTCAAAAAAACTGGATCGATATCACACTAAATCTCACCTTATTTAAGGTGAATATACTTAAATTTTGAATCCTAAATATTATTTAACTCAGAGGTACACCCTTAGCTAGAATATATCCCCTGCTTCAACTCTATAGTGCTAGCCGCTAGAGACAAACGTATCGCCACTCCGTAAGCTACGACGATAGCCTATTTCTCTAACTTAACTGATAAAAATTGTAATGATAATCATTTAGATTTATAAACGGAGACTAAGTTGATGTCAATACAAGAATCATGACTAATAATAATTGGTTATAATTTAGTTGATAGTCATTCTCATTCCCATTACTATGTTTCCCGATTTCACATGATGTATTGCGATCAATGACACGCAATATATGTTTAATATGAAACCTAAGCTGAATATGAAATTTTACCAGCACTAAAAATATGTTAATGAGGAATTAAATAAACATACATTTGTGTAACAATAAATACACTGCAAAACATCGATATATTTTAATTTTTGATATATCAGATTACGTCCCAAGAAATAAGAAAACCAATAAAATCAAAACATCCTTATAAGGCAGGCTCACCTCATAAAGTGGTCTGATAAAGGATGGTTGTATTATTTTCAATGATTTTATTGGCGCATCATGCGCTAAATATCGAAGAACAATAAAGTCAATTGGAAGCTAGAGCCTGACTTCGAATTAACTTTGAAAAATGAAAGACAGATTCAAGACATTATTAAGCGGCTTATAAGCCAGATTTAACATATTGCTCGAATTAGAGCTTTTCATCTAAATTACTCTGCTAGTCGCTAATCTTTAAAGGAAATAAAAAATGCAGATTCATTCTATATATAGAGTCCCGTTACTTACTGCGGCTTGCGTCCTATCTTTGCAGCTCCAAGCTCAAGAAGCCCCAACGCAAGAAAAGATCGTTGTTACCGCCAATAAGTTTAATGAAGATATTAATGACGTTGCGCAGAGCATTACGGTAATCGACGAGGTGATGTTGGAAGAGCGAGGCATTACAGATGTCAGCGAGCTTATCCGACAAATTCCAAATATGCATAGCGTGCAGGGGATCACTGGCGCAGAAGTGAATGTTAGAGGTATTAACGCTTCCATGTTTACTCGCAACAACCCAGTGGTGATATACGTAGACGGTATTCCTACCAGCAGCCGCTATGCGTACAACTTCCCATTCGTCAATATTGAACGCATTGAAGTGTTGCGCGGTCCTCAAGGTACTTTGTATGGAAAAGACAGCATTGGTGGCGTTATCAATGTCGTGACAAAACAACCCGGGCAAGATTGGGAGAGCCAAGCCGACGCTGAAATTGGAAGCTATAATTCACACCGATTGGCATTCAGTACAGCGGGAGCTGTTAGCCCCGACTTATTTTCTGTTGGCTTATGGGGCGAACTCACGAATAACGATGGCTGGATGAAAAACACCAATGCCAATTTGGATGATAAAGCCAACCATAAAAAGAACCACCGACTCGGTGCGAACCTACTACTCACCCCAACAGAAAACTTTAGTGCCAGACTCTTACTGGTGAATGAAAAAGACCGTGAAGGCATCTTGGATGGCGGCACCGCTGGTACGGTCGATGGCTTTAACAACGCCAAGCGTTCAGATTTTGAAAATACGAATTACGATCAAGATTCCTATTTTAGAACCGACACCAATTCGCAAGGGATCAACTTAAAATATCAGAATGATTATGGCGAATTTGAATCTATTACCACCCACCGTAAAACGAAGATTAATTACCGCACCGATATTGATTATGGTATAGGCAATACGACGATATTCGGCGGGACTACAGCTAGCCTAGACGGTGGCTTTTCTTTTGAAAACTTGACTCTTGAATCCACCTCTCAAGAATTACGTTGGTCAAACCAACTTGAATCTGGCTTACGTTGGGTAACTGGGCTGTACTTTGAAAAAGAGAAAACAAATTACGACGCTATTGGCTCTCAATACGTCGGTTTTGATCATAGCTATTTATCGAATAATAGTAGCCAAACCCAAGCTATCTTCGGTCAGGCAACCATTCCGTTAACAGACAGCCTCGAACTACTTCTAGGTAGCCGCTATCAGCAAATCAAGAAAAGTACTGATCTCGATTACTATTTCACGCCCGTCGTTAATGGCAACGTAACTTATGGAAAGCCTTACTCAGAGTTGAATTCAGAAGAAACTTGGACAGCGTTTCTCCCTAAAGCCGCACTTAATTACCGCTTCAATAGAGACTGGTCTGCCTACACCAGTATCAGCGCTGGCTACATGCCAGGTGGCTTTAACATGATGGCAAGTAATACCGACAAAGAAAAAAACAAGTTCGAGCCACAACAATCATTGAGCTATGAAATAGGAACAAAAGGTCTTTTACTGGATGAGCGCTTACTGATGTCTGCAGCCGTATTCTATATGGACATCAAAGACATTCACGCGTTTTCACACTCAGTCATAGACAATAGCTTTAGAACCTTCAATGTAGAGAAAGCGCAATCTTACGGCCTGGAAGCGGAAGCCGACTTTATTATCAATGAAAGTTGGCAGCTCAATGCCGCGTTAGGTGTAACAAGAGCCGAATACGGCAGTGAGTTCACCAACATGTTTGGCCAGACGATTGAAGTCGGCAATCGCATTGAGAGAACACCTTCTTATTCACTCAATATCGGCGGTCAATATAACCATTCGTCCGGCGTTTATGGACGTGCTGACTTAGTTAATTACGGTGATATGTACTTCGATTCGGTCAATAAGCTAAAAGAAGATGGCTATAGCATTGTAAATCTGAAAGTCGGTTATGAAATCTATGCAGGCGAAGTGTATGCCTACGTGAATAACTTAGCGGACACCAGCTATAAAACATCGGGCACCGTTTATCCTCACGGCGGTCCTATCATCACATTCGGCAAACCACGTGAAGTGGGCATCGGCGCAAGATACCGCTTCTGATACCAATCCGAATCGGTAATTGTTCCACATTTGTATGGGATAAATCGCTTAGCTCGACGTTAAAAATTGAATTGCTCTAATCGCAACATTTTAACTGAGGGGTAAGCGATTTTGACACCCAAATGAATCGATTACTCGTGTGGGTTGGTGTCTTTGTCACTGCATTTTTAACTTGCATGAACACCCAACCCATATCAATGCCACGACATATTTGTAGGAAAGAAATGGAACGTGAAACAGGTATGAATCATTTTAAGCAAGTCGTCTTACAAAAACGATTTTTACTGATTGCTGCCGCCGTATTAGCCGCAATCTACGGCATTCTCAGCATTGCGCCTTACTTGTTAATGCTGGAAATCATCAAACCCATGACTGGCAGTACACGCCCAGTTATGGATGAACTGCGAAATCAGGTCGCTTCTACCGCATGGGTCATGGTCATTGCCTATTTCTCGTTTTACTTATCAGCAGTCACCGCTCATATGGCTGCTTACGAAATTTTGTTTCGCTTTCGCGTTTTAATCGCCAACAAAATGAGTTCTATGTCACTTGGAAACCTACAAAAGCGTACGTCAGGTGCATTGAAAAAACTTCTTGTGGATGACGTTGAAAAGCTTGAAGTGTTTATCGCTCACAATATCCCCGACCTCGTTAAAGCCATCGTTTTGCCTATCGTCGTTTTGGTCTTTATGTTTACGGTGGATTACCGATTAGCATTGGCAAGTCTTGCTCCATTTGTTCTGTTTTTGTTGTGGATGATGTTAGCCGTAATGACTAAAGGTACGGCTGAAATGACGCGCGAGTTTCACCAAAAAGTCGAAAAAATGGACAGTGTCATTGTTGAATACGTAAGAGCACTGAACGTCATGAAGCTCTTTGGGCAAGAAGCAAAGTCATTTGCGAATTATCGAGATACCGTTGAAGACCTGACTCTCTTTTCATCAGTGAGTTACCGACGCGTCGCTCCCATGTACTCGGCTTTAACTTCTTTCATTTCAAACAGTTTATTGCCAATTGTCACGGTTGGCTTGTTGTTGTACTTCGAAAACACCGTTGAGCTGCCAGTCCTATTATTATTCTTCATCGTCGGGATGGCTTACTTGAAGCCCGTCTTGGGTCTTTCGGGTTTCGCATCTTCACTTTCAGACACCCTTGAATGCACTAAGCGGATTAGCAATCTTATCAACCAGAAAGACATGCACCACGCTCTTGCTCCTAGCCAAGTACCTCAGGATTACAGCATCACATACAAAGATGTGCATTTTGACTACAAAGGCGATTCGGATGAAGAAGTGAACTCCGCATTGAAAGGAATAAACCTATCCATTCCTGCTGGAAAAGTAACAGCTTTAGTTGGACCTAGTGGTGCTGGTAAAAGTACATGCGCAGAATTATTGGCCCGCTTTCACGATGCTTCCCAAGGGGCGATTGAAATCGGTGGCGTCAACATACAGAACATTCAATACGACGATCTTATGAGTATCGTATCGTTTGTATTTCAAGACAACTTCTTGTTTGCTGATACCATCGCGGCGAACATTGATATGGGCGCAGGACATTCACGAGAAGAGATAGAGCGCGCGGCAAAGTTAGCTCAAGCACACGAGTTCATTCAAAGCCTTCCATCTGGCTATGATACTCAGTACGGTCAAGATGGATTGCGACTAAGTGGCGGTCAGGCTCAGCGCATCCAACTTGCTCGAATCATTTTAAAAGATGCCCCCATTTTTATCCTAGATGAAGCCACTGCGTTTGCTGATGCACTCAATGAATCCGCCATCCAAAAAGCGCTAAGTCAGATCATTCCGGATAAAACCATTATCGTCATCGCGCATCGTCTTTCAACCATTGTTAACGCTGCTCAAATCGTCGTGTTTGATCAGGGCAAAACTGTCGCTGCAGGTACTCATACCTCATTGTTAGAGTCGTCAAATCTGTATGCTTCAATGTGGGAAGCGCATCAAAGCGCTCGAGAGTTCAGCCTCGGTGGAGGACAAAACTAATGAAATTGCTAAAAAATATTACTTTTGCAATTAAGGGTCACGAAAAGCACTTTGCTTCTTCGCTCGCCCTTCACTTTTGCCACGCATTACTGCTGTCTATTCCGGTGGTATTGCTGGTCGCTATTCTTCGAGAGTTACTCGCCCCCTCCACCGACACTTCCACCGTATGGCTATTGGTTGCAGTCATGGCGGCATCTTTCGTGGTTCAACTGTTTGTGTCGTGGTACGCCAATTTAAGTAACCATCGTCTCAGCTTTAAGTTGTCAGAAAAGTTGCGAATGGATATTGGCACCCATTTATACCGAATCAGTTTGGGGGTGTTTGTAAAGCATGAACCCAGCACTCTTTCTTCCGTAATATCTCAGGATGTCCGAGTCGTAGAATCTTTGTTTTCTCAGGCCATCACCAATGTCGTTACTAGCGTATTCTCAGCCATCATACTGATGGGCTTTCTGTTTTGGCTTGATTTCTACTTAGCTTCCATACTGCTGCTGGGTATCTTCCTACTGTTTCCTTTTGTCTTTGCTTCAGACCGCCTAGTGGGATGGTTGGGTCATAAGCAAATAAAACTACGCGGAGAAATGGCGAGCAAATTCTTAGAATTTTACATGGGAATGAAGCACCTGAAAGCATTCAACCTAACCGGATTGCGTTTCAAAAGTCTGGAGAATAGCTTGAATGAATATCGCAAAGCGTGTTACCGAACAGAAATGCTAAGTGCTCCTATGGTGCTGATATCTTTTGTTTTCTGCGATCTCGCTTATCTCGCCATGGTATGGGGCTCACTGGAGCGCTTCGCGGAATCGGGGTTATCTTCCCTGACGGTGCTGGTTTTCCTCGTTATTGGCTATTTAGCATTTAGCCCACTCAAGGCGTTACTGATTGATATTCTGCACCTACGTTACCTCAATGAATCTTTGAAGCGTATTCAGCAAGTACTCAGCATTGAATCCATCGACACTGGCACCATTTCAACGCCTCCTAGCACCTTCGACGTTAGGTTTGACAATGTGACGTTTGGCTATCAAAACGACAATGTTCTGAATAACATCCATCTGAATTTCCCACAAAATTCGATTACCGCTCTAGTGGGTTACAGTGGAACAGGCAAGTCGACAATACTTAGCCTGATTGCCCGATTTTACGATGTGAAACAAGGCAAAGTCTCTATCGGTGGTACCGACATCAGAGAACTCAACCTACACACGCTTTATACGTGTATGAGTGAGGTATTTCAGGATGTCTATTTGTACGACGACACCATTGCCAACAATGTTCGAATTGGCAAACCTGACGCCACAGATGCAGAGGTGATTAAAGCGTGTGAGCAAGCACAGTGTATGGAATTTATAGACCGTCTCAGTAACGGTATTTTTAGTCGAGTCGGCGAAGGGGGAGCAAGGCTCAGCGGTGGTGAAAAACAGCGTATCGCCATTGCTCGTGCGTTACTTAAAAATGCACCTATCTTGTTGCTAGACGAAGCAACAGCGTCTCTAGATCCTGAAAACGAATTATCTATTCAGCAAGCCATACATACTCTCAGCCAAAACAAAACGGTTATTGTTGTGGCACATAAGCTAAAAACGATTCAATCCGTCGACAATATTATTGTTTTGGACAAATCGGGCATTCACGAGCAAGGGACCCATTCAGAGTTAATGCAGAATCAAGGTATTTACGCTCAGATGTGGACCTTACAGCAAGAAAATGCCACGTGGTTAATCAGCTAAAAGCGCTTGAGTATTCAACTTAAGGGTAAATATTTCGCCTGATTCTGTTTTCAGAATCAGGCGAAAACTTTTCTTCACTTATTCACTTATTCACTTATTCACTTATTCACAAGCATATCGCTACACGCATTGCATTGACCCGGTTATTTCCTGCCTGTTTCTGATTTTCCTGTTCTCTCCCCAACTTTACTCATTTCTCCGGCTTAGGCAGTAGAGTCTCCCTTCACGAGCAGCACCAGATAAAACAGCTGAATTAGAATCGAACGTTACTTAATAGAAATCCTTCCCCTTACGCGGAGCAGAATCGATATGACAAACAACGTCCCCAACGACAACCTGTCCGATAACCTAGATCAAATAGCGATTATTGGGTTATCCGCCCGTTTCCCCGGAGCGAAAGACGTTGATGTCTTCTGGAATATGTTGGAATCGGCTAACGACGGCTTGGTCAGAAAAACCTCTGAGAATGACGTAATAAAAGCGTGTTTTTCTATGCCTGAACGTTTTGCTTTCGATGCTGATTTCTTTGGATTTTCTCCTAACGAAGCGGCGTTGATGGACCCTCAGCATAGGGTCTTTCTAGAATGCGCATGGCACGCTCTAGAAAACGCAGGGTATGGTGATCGCTCTTCCGATGATCGTACAGGGGTATACGCTGCGTGTGGTTTTAACGATTACGTATTGAGACACGTCGGCATGCGAGACTTCAGTGACAGCGCCGCCGAAATGTTCGCCATGATGATTGGCAACGACAAAGATTACCTCGCCACTCGAGTCGCCCACTTGCTGAACTTGACCGGTCCAGCCATTGTGACTCAAAGCGCCTGTTCCAGCGGGTTGCTTTGCGTGCATCAGGCCACTCAAGCTCTCTTACAAGGTGAAGTTAATATGGCCTTGGCTGGTGCAGCGTCGATATCCGTGAGCTTAGAAGACGGCTATTTCCCGGACTCCGGCGGCGTGATGTCGCCTAATGCAACCATGTCGCCCTTCAGCCAATCCGCTAATGGAATTGTCGGTGGTAATGGCGCAGCCGTATTCGTACTAAAACGTTTGGAAGACGCACTGGCTGATCACGACTATATCTACGCCACTATTGCTGGCAGCGCCGCCAATAACGACGGTACAGCCCGCGCCGCTTTTACAGCGCCAAGTGTGTCTGGACAATCCGATGTGCTTCAAGAAGCGTTAGATTTAAGTGGCGTAAGTTCTGACGACGTTACCTATATTGAAGCTCATGGCACAGGCACACCACTTGGTGACCCCATTGAGACCGAATCAATACGACGCGTCTACGGCAACCGTAATACCCACTGCCATGTTGGCTCTGTTAAAGGGAACGTGGGGCACTTAAATGCCGCCGCCGGACTTGCTGGCTTAACCAAAGTGATTGGCGTATTAGAACGTCAGGTTATCCCGCCAACACTTCGATTGAAAGAATATGGGGAAAACCCAGAATTAGGCATGAGTGGTACACATTTATCGCTCACACCGACTGCGGTATCAGGAGAAACCCACGACTTCGCGGCACTGAGCTCTTTCGGTTTTGGAGGCACCAATGTCCATCAAATTTTGGCACGAAGCCCTGCTCAAAAATCCGAAAACCAGCAAAACCAAGACGCCACGATCATCCCTCTTTCGGCCAAAACAGACGTTGCATTAGACACGATGAGAAACGAGTTGGCAGAAAAGCTGGCATCGGCAGAATACAATTTATCGGATGTTTCGAAGAGCCTATTATGGGGGCGTACCGCTTTCTCAGAACGCTGTGCAATCATCGCTTCGGATTCAGAAGAAGCAGCAAATAAGCTAAAAAACCAGATCACAGTAAATAAAACCGGAAAAAGCAACGAAGCCGTATTTGTCTTTCCTGGTCAGGGAACGCAATTTGTTGGGATGGGGTTAAACCTGTATCAAAACGCCCCTACCTTCAAAGCCACTCTGGATGAAGCGGCTGAACTATTGATTTCCCAAGGTCATGAAGACATTCGTCCCCTCATTTTTGATTCTGACCTGAATACGCTTTCCTCAACCGAAAATACACAAGTCGCTCTGTTTGCTGTCGAATATGCCAGCGCACAATGGCTGATTGAGGGTGGACTAAATCCAGTTGCACTGCTTGGACACAGTATTGGAGAGTACGTCGCGGCTACCGTCGCTGGCATTTTCTCATTGAAAGATGCACTGACTTTGGTTGCCGCTCGCGGCCGGTTAGTCGCATCACTGCCGAATGCTGGCATGCTGGCAATCAATGCCTCAACGGAAGATGTCAAAGCGCAGCTCACACCCGATCTCTCCTTAGCAGTCGTCAACGGAGCCAATCAGGTGGTTGTCTCAGGTACAGAAAGTGCTCTTGAACATTTTGAGGAAACAGCGCATCAGCAAGGATGGCGCTTCCGCCGCTTGTCGGTGTCTCATGGTTTTCATTCGCACCTTCTTGAGCCCATTCTTGGCGACTTTGAATCCTTGTTCAATCAAATCTCATTAAACGAACCGACGATTCCTGTATACAGCAATTTGACTGGAGATCTTGCCGACCCAGCCAAGATTTCAACGCCTCAATACTGGCGAGAACATCTTCGCCACACCGTGCTTTTTGCGGATAACCTTGAGGCTATCGAGCGTGATTATCCAAACGCGCAGCGCCTTGCGGTTGGACCCGGTAATATTCCGGGCGCTCTGCCATTAATGCTCACAGCACAGTCACAAACCAATGATTGCCTCACTGCGATTACTCAACTTTGGGTAAACGGCGCTCCAATAGAAACGCTCTTTAATACTGGCTCCGAGGTATGGAACAAAGTGCCTCTTCCTGGCTACCCATTCTCTAAAGTCGAGCACTGTTTACCAGTTTCCAAAGGACCAGCAAGCACCGAATCAAGCTGTTGGACGCACGTTCCCCAATGGCATCGAGTTCACGAGTTCAAATGTGATGAAGCGAGAGATACCTCATTTATTTGGATAGATGATGACGAGAAACCACTTGATATCAAAACTCTATCGGGTCAATTAAACACACTTGGTAAAAGCCATTTGGTGCTGTCTTGGAACTCAAATACTGAAAACACCTTGCGCCAACTTGCACAAGAATTACTGCCAAACGACAACATCCAAAGCATCACCTTGGTTACCCGTAATCTGGCGAGTATCCATTCAGAAGAAGCCCAATGTGCGGAGCAATCAATAGCGCTCGGCATTCTTCGAAGCTTGCCGTTCGAAATCGCGAAAGTTAAAGCCATTTGGTTGGATTGTAATCATGCGCCAAATGAACAAGAGCTAATAAGAGCAATCTCTGCCAGCACCCGCCACGAGAGACTGCAAGCCGATTCACTCGGTTTACGAGATGGGGTTTTATGGCGCAGACAAATCACATCATTATCACTACCCAACGCTGACGCGGGTGACGTAATCACGGCGGGCAAAACTTACATCATCGTTGGCGGGCTTGGTGCTCTGGGGCGTAGCCTTGCACGTACCATCGCTCCGCTTGGTGTCCACCTTGTTTTGGTCAGCAGAAACATTTCAGCAGAACTGGTCGATTCACCTGAGCAAGACGCCGATCTCGCAGGCATTATCGCTGCAGGCTCAACGATACGTTTGCACGCCGCCAATGTTGATGATGTCAATGCCATGACGGCACTTGCCAGCCAGCTCGATCAAGAAGGCAATAAAGTAGGCGGTATCTTTAACTTAGCGGGTCGGTATGTGTCGCAGACGGTTGCGGATACAACAGATACCGACTTGGGCCCGAACCATCACGCGAAAGTTCAAGGTACTGATGCACTCGCCTCTGCATTTGAAAAACATCAACCAGAATTCTTGGCGATTTTCGGCTCTATCATCACCGAAGTTTCGGGATACGGTGGTTCAGATTACATCGCCTCCAATTTGTATTGCGAAATGTTGGCACAACAACGCTCTCAGATACCGAAGCACGTCATTGCATGGGACTTCTGGGATCAAGTGGGAGGATTGAATGACAACGACGATCTTTTCACATCAAATCGCAAGAAAGCCATTTCTGTTCAAAAAGGCTTGTCCAGTTTATGGGATGTCCTTTCTTCGGGGATCTCACATGCCATTGTGACTCCAAACTCATTAGATTTGCTGCTGCAAGAAGCGTCTGATAGTTCAACTGAGCGTTTAACCACTGCGGATGCCGAGCCCAGCGCTTCAAAAGAAAGCATCAAAATAGCCAGCGACCAACCTCTACTCGTGCAGTTTTCTCAACTGTTGTTTACCGAGATCCTTGGCCAAACCGAGGTCGACCCCGCCGATGATTTCATCTTACTTGGCGGAGATTCCATTACCGCAGTGCGCTTGCTGTCTCGCCTGAGAAAGATCACCAAGGCGGATATTGGTCAGGCCGACTTCATGAGCGCAAGAACACCAAAAGAACTCGCAGATTTACTGACGAGCTATCCAAACATGGAACGTATTGCTCGGACCTATATAAAAGTGCAAACGATGTCATCCGAAAAGCGAAACGCTTTGCAAAAACGCCTGTAACCCTGAGTAAAACGAATGAACACACTAGACGATGATTTTGATACAGATCTAATGGCCGAATTAATGGCTTTGGATGAAGATAACGAACTTGTTGAGCTTCCAGACATACCTGAAGGAACAAGCTTTCCGTTGACCGATATTCAACGCGCTTACTTCATGGGTCGAAGCTCACAACTCACCCTCGGTGGTGCGGCTTGTCAGTTCTACTATGAGCGAGTTTGCGACGAATTGGATGTACCGCGATTTATAAAAGCCGTGCAAGACACTACTCATCGTCATCCCATGATGCGGGTTGAAATACTCTCTAGTGAGAGCCAAGTTATTCGGCCGCTGACGGAAGCATTGTCCGCACCCGAGCACGATCTGAAAAGTGCCTCTGAAGAGGTTGCGCAGGAACACCTTTCAGATACGCGCCAGAGGCTGTCTCGAGATCTGCCAGAACTGGATAAATGGCCGCTATTCGACTTAGAGTTCACACACATGCCGTCTGGGGAAACCCACATTCATTTTCGTTTTGATCTCATCAATACTGACCAACAAAGCATACTCTTAGTACTTAAAGACATCGCCGCGCTCTATGAAGATCCGGATACACATATTGCTGCTCCTGAGCTTACTTTTCCTCAATACCTGGCGATGTCGGCACCTTCTTCAGAAAAACTTGAAGCGTCGAAAAATCACTGGCGTTCACGCGCCAAAGACCTACCGCCGGCCCCTGTATTACCTCTGATTAACAGTGTAGAGGAAGCGGGAGTACCGCAATATGAGCGTATCTCTAAATACATACCAAACGAACGCTGGTCCATTCTGAAAAACATCGCGCAAGAGAGTGGGATCACCATATCCTGCCTGTTGCTAGAGTGCTTTGGTCAATCTTTGGCACGTTGGAGTGAATCTTCTCATTTCACGCTAAATATGACGCTTTTCAACCGTGAAGCGATACACAATGACGTACCTCGAGTCGTGGGCGATTTCACCACTACCATGCTGTTTGATATGGATATGACAGCAGATAACCAAACTCGAGAGAGCCGAATAACCGACATCCAGAAGTCGTTATGGCGTGATCTAGAATTTAACGCCGTGAGTGGCGTTGAAGTCATGTCTATGATGGCGCAAGCACAAGGGCACCTTGATATTCCTCTGATGCCAGTCGTAGTTACGTCTACGCTGTCACAAGACGCCAGTTCACTAATGACGGTAATGGATGACCTTCCCGGCAGACCCGTTTTAAGTACGGCTCAAACACCTCAGGTGATATTGGATAACCTTCTTATTGAAGAAAACGGCCAATTGGCAATTCACTGGGATATTTCCGTCAATGTGATGTCTCTGTCAGTAGCCAATGCACTGATGCAAGATTACTGCACTCAGATTGATGTCATCATCGATAATCCGGAAGTTCTCAAAAATCCATTTTCATTTAATGATCCAAGTGATGCACATCTAGAGCCCAATTTACCAAAGGTAAGCCAAGCGCAACGTTTGAGTGACTTATGGTTGGAGAACCTAAGTTCCACGGCATCCAAACCCGCCGTTATTCAAGGCAATGAGAGCATTACCCATCACGATCTTGCGGAGAAAGTAGCTGGATTAATCGAAGGGTTGAAGGCTCGATATGTCGAAGAAGGCAGTAAGGTCGCTCTGATTTTTAATAAATCAATCAATCAAATTGCAGCGACCTTAGCATGCAGTACGTATGGGGTAACGTTTGTACCAATCGATGGTAATCAGCCCAATTCTCGTCAGATACAAATTTTGCAGGATTTGGAGCCAACTCTGATCTTGCATAGCGGCGTCGATCCAGCCGTACTTTCAGAACATCCATCTTGGGATATCAGTCAGCATGAAATCGCCAGTAGCGATATTCTTCATCACTGTTCAGGAGCGAAGCCTGATTCTCTTGCCTACATACTCTATACGTCTGGCTCCACGGGTATGCCAAAAGGGGTCATGATTCAGCACGATGCGGCACTGAACACCGTACTCGATATCAATCAACGCTTTAACATAACATCGACTGATCGAGTCCTTGCCCTGTCAGAGCTTCATTTTGATCTCTCTATTCAAGACATTTTCGGTACGTTAGGGTGTGGTGGCGCGATAGTATTACCGGAAATATCAGGTAAGCACGACCCGTCACATTGGGCACAATTATGCCACCGCCATCAAGTCACAATCTGGAATACCGTACCCGGTTTATTTGAGATTTATCTCGATTACTTGGAAACCAACCAAGTGCCGCCACAACATGAGTTGAAAAACATTATGCTCAGTGGTGATTGGATAGGTCTTACGTCACCGCAACGCGCTAAAAGCTTCTGGCCTAAAGCCCGCTTTTACTCACTTGGTGGTGCCACCGAAGCGTCCATTTGGTCTATCTATTTTGAAGTTAATGAAGTCGATAGTGAATGGCAAAGTATCCCATACGGAAACGGGCTGGGTGGTCAGCAAGTTTTCGTACTGACACAAGATCTTGAAATCGCGCAGCCAGGATGTATAGGCGGGATATACATTGCAGGAAAAGGGCTAGCGAATGGGTATTTCAAAGACTCAGAAAAAACCGCCGCCGCCTTTTTCAACCACCCTCGCAGTGGGCTTCCTCTTTACTGTACTGGTGATCTTGGTGCCTATGATAAAGATGGCGTGATTCAGTTTCATGGTCGAGCCGATGGACAGTTGAAAATTAACGGGTTCCGTCTGGAAATAGGTGAAGTAAGTCAGGCGATCAACGGATTAGATGGCATTCAAGATTGCCGCGTGTTACCCAAAGGGGAAGGGACTCGAAAGAGCTTAGCGGCATTTGTGAAAGCAGAAAGTGAGACGCTTTGTTTAGAGTCATTAAAGGAAACGTTAGCAGAGTACCTGCCCCATTACATGGTGCCGAGCATATGGCACCAAGTCGAAAGTTTCCCACTCACCTCCAACGGGAAAATTGACAACAAAGCGCTACTGGCACTCACGGAAAAAGCTCCTACGCACCGCTCATTCAAACCAAACAATGACCTAAGTGAACAGGTCTGCAATATGGTGGCGGAAGTTCTCAAGCGCGAGCAGGTTCTGCCAGATGACAACCTTGTCGCCCTTGGTGTGACATCACTAGAGCTGATTGCATTAGCCAGCCGAATACAAAAATTTTCAGGCACGCGCCCACAATTAACCACACTAGCTCGTACTGTTGCCATACCGGATCTAATTGAACTGGTTGCTGAGCTGCTGCCTTCTTCCAGTGGTAATACAAAAGGGAAATCAATTTGGCCGGGTGAAGAGCAGGTTCAAGATTACTTGGAGGAAACCCCAGTCATTTTGGATGCTCTTGAGCGTCGCTTGTTCAAAACGCGTCATCGCGCTCTCGATGACAAACATGCCATCAATCTACCCGATACTGGCAACGTACCTGACGCTTCAAGACGCAGTGCACGTGCATTTAGTTCGACGCCTGTCACTCAACTCGCACTTTCCCAAATGCTCGATGCGCTTCGAGTTTACTGGTGTAACAACAACCAATACCGCCCTTATGCTTCTGCTGGCGGAATGTATCCAATTCAAACATACCTTCTTGCTTACCAAGTCGAGGGGCTAGAAAAAGGCACGTATTTATACGATCCCCATTCACATAAATTGCTGCCTCGGGGAAATACCCCCTTGCCTCAGATAGAAAACCTCAGCGCTGGCAATAAGGAATGGATTGGAGACGCGCATTTTGTTTTGGCTTTTGCCCTCAATTTGCCAGATATCGTACCGCTTTATGAAGGTTCAAGCCTACCGTTTGGGCTCATTGAAGCGGGTTCAATGGCGCAGTTGGTCGACAACTATGCGGCAAACGCAGGGATTGGAACTTGTCATATCGGCGATTTATCTCCTTCGCAAATCAATCAATTATGCGGTCTGGAAAAAGAGCAAATTTACGTTCACGGATTAGTGGGCGGTACCTTAACAGACGAAATGCTGACGCAACGTGATGCCAACAATGCCACTTTCAATATTGAATTAACTGAGGAAACGCTATGAGCCTGGAACAACTCCTCGATGATTTGGATGCTGCTGCCATACAGATTTGGGTAGAAGAAGGACAACTAAAATTCCGAGCGCCTCCCGGGGCACTGAATGAGCACCTTCGCGCTCGTTTGATAGAAATGAAACCCGTATTATTGCAGCGACTTAGCGACAATGACAAAGGCAATGACGCCGAGCGATTCGAACCGTTTCCTCAAACACCGATTCAGCAAGCTTATATGATTGGTCGGACCGACGCGTTAAGCCATGGCGGAATTGCCGCAAACAGCTACATTGAATTTGAACGCACAGACTTAAATATTGAATTCGCGGAAGCGGCACTGAACCAAGTCATCGCATCTCATGACATGTTAAGGACTGTACTCCTTCCCGATCGCCAACAAAAAGTGCTCCAAGAAGTACCGAGTTATGGCATTCCAGTGACCGATTTAATTGGTCACAGCCCTGAGCAGCAGGAAGCGGAGCTCCAACGCATACGCAAAGCTCTCTCAGAGAAAGTCCGAGATCCTGAGCAGTGGCCTCTATTCGATCTGCATATTAGCCGCACTGATCAAGGCATTCGACTGCACTCTTGCGTTGACTTAATCGTACTGGATGCGTGGAGTTGCCAACTGTTCTTCCAAGAATGGTTTCAACGTATTGAAGGGCAAGAGCCTAGCCCTGCACCGAAACTGCGTTTTCGCGATCTGATGGTCAGCCAATATGCGAGTGACAAAAGTGACGCAATTCATTATTGGAAAAAAGCGCTGACCACCCTGCCAGATGCCCCTAACCTACCTGCCCCCTTTAAGGGAAGGCGCAGCACAGGGCAATTCAAACGCTTCCATTATCACCTACCTGAAAAGGAGTGGGCAGCATTTCAAGCAACTTGCCGCGAGCACAAATTAACGCCCACCAGCGCACTGGCCACGGTATTTGCGAACAGCTTGTCCTGTTGGAGTGCCAATGAAGACCTAACACTTAATGTCACCTTGTTTAACCGCCCGCCTGGAGACGAAGACATTAATCGCGTATTGGGTGAGTTTACCAACACCACATTGCTCAGCTTCGACAAAATGAACCTTAGTTTCGAAGCACAGGTAGGCAGGACGCAAAACCAGCTACTTGAGCGTCTTGAACACAGTGACTTATCTGGTGTGGAGATTGTTCGTGAGTTGGCAAGACAACGAGCGGACTACAGTAAATCCCTGATGCCTGTTGTTTTTACAAGCTTGCTTATCGGAGAAGATGGCGCACCACAAAAATCCCTAGGTTGGGAACAGGTTTATGGTATCAGCCAAACACCACAAGTCACACTCGATCACCAGATATACGAAGAGCATGGTGGGATAAACCTGAATTGGGATGTGGCTGAATCAGCGATTGATTTAGATGCCGCAGAAGAGGCGTTCAATCACTATCGTTTGCAGATTGATGCTTTAGCCAATCAACCAGAATCTTGGCGACAACCGTTATCCAGAGCTCTGCCAGTATCTCAGTCAAAGGCGCGAAATCGTATCCACGCTAAAAATGGCGTTCTCCCCACGGGTGGACTCACTGATGATTTTTGGTTGAATTTACCCAAAACAGCCACACAGCCTGCCATTTTTAGCCCAGAGGGTACGTTGAGTTACGAGCAATTGGCTTGCTGGGCGGTATCCATCAGCGAGAAATTGAAAGCTTGCGGGGTGTCACAAGGTGACCGTGTACTTATTGCTATGGAGAAAAGCCCAAAGCAAATCGCCGCCGTGTTGTCCGTTCTTTACCTGGGCGGAGTCTACGTGCCCGTATCTCCAGACCAACCCCGAGCACGTATGCAGGCCATATGCGAACAATCCGCCCCGAAAGCGGTACTTTGCAGCGCCTCTTTAGAACTCGACACCGTCCCAGAAATTGTTGTGTCGCCCCCTAGCGATGACACCTCTCAGCCACTAGACAATCTGGTAAGGCAACGCTGCCCATTACAGGCAGAGCAACCCGCTTATATCATTTTCACATCAGGCTCGACAGGCATACCCAAAGGCGTCTGTATGCAGCATGGCGCGGTGTTGAATACACTCCATGATATGCAGCAACGCTTTGGTTTTCAGCCCTCAGATCGAGTGTTTGCGTTATCCAACCTTAGCTTTGACCTTTCAGTTTACGACATCTTCGCTACCTTAAACTTTGGCGCTGCATTGGTGCTGCCTGCTCCTGACCAAGAGCGGAATCCGGAACACTGGGCAGACATGATGAGCCAATATGGCGTTAGCATTTGGAATTCGGTTCCCGCGCTGTTGCAAATGCTGATCGTTTGGTTGCGTAACGCTAACCGCAAAATGCCGCCGAGCCTCAGGTTGGCGCTTGTTAGTGGTGACTGGGTTCCAATGACTCAGGGAGCAGAGCTGAAAGCGCTGTCAGAAGCAAAGTTAATCGCATTGGGCGGTGCCACTGAAGCCGCCATCTGGTCGAACTGGCAGGACGTGGCTGAGCAAACAGAAGACTGGCTAACGGTGCCCTACGGACAACCATTATCTGGGCAATATTATCGTGTACTGGATACCTATGGCGCAGACAGACCAAACCTTGTGCCAGGAGCGCTGTATATCGGCGGTCTAGGATTGGCTCGCGAGTATTGGCAAGATGAAGAAAAGACATCGTCTTCTTTCATACTCAATCCATCCAGTGAGTATCCATCAGAACGGCTATACAAGACTGGGGACTACGGCCGATTCTGGCAAGATGTGACCTTGGAATTCCTTGGGCGCCGCGATCAGCAAGTGAAGATTGGAGGGCATCGAATTGAGCTGGGTGAAATCATCCACGCCCTAGAAAGTCACCCTGACGTTTCGCGAGCCATTGCAATTGTTCGAGATGGCACGTTGTTGGCCTATGCGGTGACCAGCGTGAATGAAACGTCACTTCAGCAACATTGTGCCCGTTTATTACCAAACTACATGCTGCCTAAACGCATCGGTACGCTCACCAAACTGCCACTCTCCGCAAATGGCAAAGTGGATACAAAAGCGCTCCCCGCTCTATCAGCCAAATCGATATCAGCCAAATCGATAAAACCCGCCAAAAGCCGCTCTCGAAAAGATAGCTTGGTTGCAAAAATCCTTAAAAGAAAATTGGGCATTAAAAATCTCGATCCCCAAATGAATTTCTTTGAGCTTGGCTTATCTTCTGTCGATTTAGTCGAGGCTCATGGTCAATTAAATGCAGAGCTGCCGTTCGATGTACCGGTCACGGATCTTTTCACCCATACGACGGTCAGTGCCTTAGACGCGCACATCGCAACCTTAGTTGAACAGCACTCATTAGGTCAGCCCGCATGAATAAACACACGTTTTTGCCGCCGCTGGGAGTGTTAAAAGCAGCCCAATCCACTCTCGCCTTTCCAATCAAGATCTCTGAATTTGAGGACGTAGACCATCATGTATTCTAAAAAGCGTCAATTGCTGGAACAAAAATGCCCAGACTTTCCTCCTGAGTTAATTGAGCATTATCGCTCTGAAGGATATTGGTTAAACGATACGTTTGACGTTTCTCTCAAAGAGATTGCGAAAAAATACGGTGACAGACCAGCGCTCACTGAAGGCGATGTAACGATATCGTACGCAGAATTGTCGGCTCGAGTAGAGAGCTTGACCCACGGTTACCTCCAGCTAGGTTTGCAGCCGGGTGATGTTGTCGTCGTGCAGCTTCCCAATAGTATTCGTTTCGTGGAAAGCCTTTTCGCGCTTACTCGAATCGGCGTTGTACCGGTTCTTGCACTGACGGCATACCGCAAGCTGGAAATTGAGCAATTCTGTCGATTTACTGGTGCAAAAGCTTACATTGTTTCCGATCAATTCGGGGGATTTGACTTTCGTAAGCTCGCCGCCGAATTGCAGGCAGAACTTCCCGAACTAGCACATGTCGTGGTTGACGGAATTCCAGATAGCCATCAAATAGGATTCAGTCAGCTCAATACTACCCCCACTGATTTACCTGAAGCGCCAACGCCCCATCAAGTGGCTGTCTTTCAAATTTCCGGTGGCACAACGGGTATTCCAAAGCTGATACCTCGCCGACACCAAGAATATCTGCACAACATGCGCTGCGCGGCTAAGGCGAGCAATATCCACTCAGGCAGTGTGTACCTTTGCGTTCTCCCTATTGCGCACAACTTTACCTTTGCTTGTCCGGGCATCATGGCAACTCTGCTTGAAGGTGGTCACGTCATCATTACAAACAGCCCAGAGCCCGAACATTGCTTTGATTTGATTCAGCGCCATAACGTCACTGTGACCTCACTTGTTCCCCCTCTCGCTCAAGTCTGGGTAGCCAATGCGCAACCACAAAAGCTGCAAAGCTTGCAGGTATTGCAAGTGGGTGGCGCTAAATTGGCGGAAGAGGCTGCCCGTCGAATTTCGCCTGCGCTTGGGTGCACCTTGCAGCAAGTGTTTGGCATGGCAGAAGGTTTGGTGTGCTTCACTAAACTGGATGGCAGCGCGGATCATATCTGTAAAACACAAGGCTACCCGATGAGTCCGGGCGATGAAGTAAGAGTCGTAGATAACGAAGGAAATCTCGTTGCACCTGGAGAGAAGGGGCTAATACAAGTTCGGGGACCTTATACCATGCGAGGTTATTTTGGCATGCCGGACAAAAATGCCGAGTCCTTCACGGCAGACGGTTTTTACGTTTCTGGTGATTTAGTTGAACAAGGCGAGGATGGTGCGATTACGGTTGTGGGTCGCCAGAAAGAACAAATTAACCGAGGCGGAGAAAAGTTGTCTGGTGAAGAGTTAGAAAATGTCCTGCTCGGTCATGACGGTGTGCTTGATGCCGTTGTCGTCGGCTTGCCAGACACACTACTGGGTGAGCGGATTTGCGCTTTTGTGATCCCAAAAATAGAAGCGTTGAGCACCTTAAAATTAAAACGCCACCTCAAAGAACAAGGTGTCGCAGCCTTCAAAATGCCTGATGAATTTCGCTTTATCGAACGATTCCCTGAAACAGGGGTCGGCAAGGTAAACAAAGTGGTCCTGCGTAAAAAGCTAAGCGAAGAGGTATGAACATGACCATCAAACTCACATCACGTGACATCGGAATTGACGCAGAGACTCCTGATGACTGCAAGTCTTTGGGCGATGTTCGCCAAGCCATCGACACGATAGACAAACAAGTCATCCAGTTGCTTGGTATGCGTAAAGGGTATGTTTTAAGTGCCGCGCAATTCAAAGAAACAGCCGAAGCAATACCCGCTCCAGAGCGAGTAGCGGCGATGTTGAAGGCTCGCCAATGCTGGAGTAAAGAGGCCGAGTTGTCCGAAGATTTCATCGTGCCCTTATACGCACAAATCATTCAGTGGTTTATCCAACAACAAACCCATTTCTGGCACAAATAGTATGAGGAATAAAATGACTAACCAAACGGAATTACACAGTTGGAGCCAGAATCGCTTGATTGGCTTTGCGGCAGAAGTGTTGGAAGCGGAACCCGACGAGTTCAGTACGACAGAAAACCTTATCGAATTAGGGTTGAGCTCCCTTACCCTAATGCGCCTATGCAGCCAACTAGAGCAAGACGGTATTCACGTCAGTTTTAGTGCAATGGCAGAAGCCGGTTCCATTGAAGGTTGGCAAAAAGTCATCGAAGCATCATTGGAAAAAGCCTACGAAACCGAACAAGTACCCACTGTCGTTCCATCAACAAAGACGACCACCGATACCTTCCCACTCACCCATGTACAGCGTGCTTACTGGTTGGGTAGAAACCCTCACTTTGAATTAGGTGGTGTCGCCGCCCACGGCTATCTGGAGATTGAGGCTGAGTCGATTTCGCCAGAACCACTGCAGGATGCGCTCAATAGAGTCATTACAGCGAACCCGATGCTTCGTGCCATCATTACTGAAGATGGTGAACAAAAAGTGCTTGAGCAGGTAGACGCCTACCAGATTCCTTTACATGACCATACTCACTTAGATGATGCGACAGCACATGAAAAGCGGGAAGATATTCGCGCAGATCTTTGGCAACAAGTGCTGCCCGCTGATCGCTGGCCACTATTTGAAATCCAGCTCAACCGTATGCCCCAAAACCGCTGGGTGATACACATTAGTTTCGACATACTCGTGTTCGACCTTTGGTCGCTAGAAATATGGGTCGACCAATGGTGGAATGCGTACAAGGATCCGACGGCACCCATTCCGACCACACAATCCCAATTCAGCGATCATGTCGAGCACTTAGTCGCATTACGAGAAAGTCCAAAATATCAGGCTGCCGAAGCGTACTGGGAAGAGCGATTAAAAAACTTTCCAGTGGGTCCCGAACTTCCGTTACTGGCAAGCCCAGCAGAATTCGGTATTCCTCAATTTGAACGCAAGCAAATTCGATTACAAAAAGAAACCTGGTTAAAAGTGCAGGAACAAGCAAACAAACGTGGCTTGACCGCTTCCGCACTACTCATGGCCGTGTATGGTAGGTTGCTGGCAGTATGGGCAACACAGCCTCATTTTTGTTTGGTAACAACCCTGTTTTCGCGCGACCATGCAAGTGAAGACATGTTAAGCGTGATTGGTGATTTTACTTCCCTGATGCTCCTAGAAATCGACTGCGCAGCGGCATCAAACATGAGTGAATTAGCCAAGGGCGTGCAGTCGCAACTTTGGCGTGATTTAGATCATCGAGCCTTAAGCGGTGTGGAAGTGCTAGCCAAGCTAGCAGCACGAGAAAATACCCCAGGGCGAGCACTTGAATCGCCGTTTGTGTTCACTAGTGCCCTCGGTACTGGACGAAGTTATTTGGATGCTTTTGGTCAATTTGGCAAGGTGGTCGATGCTGCCGTGCAAACACCTCAATTACTTGTCGATCACCAAGCGTTGGAAGAGAACGGCGACTTAGTATTGAACTGGGATTATGTTTCTCAGGCTTTTTCTGAGGATCAAGTTGCGAGCATGACACAAGTTCAACTGAGTTGGTTAACAGCGCTCGCGGAAAGCGATGCTTGGGAGACTTCCGAACTCTTTGCATCAACCGCAAGTAAATGGCAGCGAATTGAACAGAACTCGACCGACTGGCAACCTACCGTTCAGCACCAGTATTTACACGGACCATTCATTGAAAGCGCAACCCGAACACCAGATGCCATTGCGGTGATTAATGAAGATGTGTCGATCAGTTATCAGGCTCTCGATCGAGCCAGTGATGCATTGGGTTTACAGCTGCAAGAAATGGGAGCGAAATCGGGTGACTTTATTGTTGTCCATATGCCAAAAGGCTGGCAGCAGATAGTCGCTGTATTGGCGATACTAAAAACAGGCGCGACTTACGTGCCCGTGGATCCCAAACTGCCACCGCAGCGCGTTTCAGAAATTCTCAAGCAGACCACTGCCCAAACAATGCTGGTCGCTGACACAAACATTGATACACACGGACTGGAATCCATCACCGTTACCAAATCGATGCTGGAATTAAAACCCAGCGCCAAGCCAGTCAACTCGGCTACCTCTGAAGATCTGGCTTATGTGTTGTTCACTTCCGGTTCTACGGGAACCCCGAAAGGCGTCATGATTGAGCATCGTTCAGCGCTAAATACCGTTACAGATGTATGTGAACGAAATCAATTGCGCTCACTCGATCGTTGCTTGATGGTTTCGTCGCTATCTTTTGATCTTTCTGTGTACGATGTGTTTGGCATTTTAGGTGTCGGCGGAGCCGTGGTGATTCCTACCAATGAACGCGCCACGGACCCAGAACACTGGCATGAGCTGATTGTTCAAAAAGAAGTGACCGTGTGGAACTCCGTGCCCGCGTTATTGCAGCTTTACGTCGACTTTTTGAAAGGAAAGAATACGTTAAATAACTTAACGAGCTTAAGCCATGTGTTCCTTTCTGGGGATCGCATTCCGCTGGAACTGTGTCGAAGTGTCAAAACACACGCACCTCAATGCAATCTCGTCTCTATGGGAGGACCGACCGAAACATCTATTTGGTGTGTCGAGCACGTGGTCAAAGACATTGATCCCGCGTGGACATCGATTCCTTACGGAGTTCCTCTGTCAAATCACCAAATCCACATCCTAGACCACGCTCTGAATCCTCGTCCTGATGGGGTACCGGGTGAAATGTATATCAGCGGTCTTGGGGTAGGGCGTGGTTATTGTAATGATAAAGAAAAGACGGACGCGACTTTCATTACTCATCCCATCTCTGGTGAACGCTTATATCGAAGTGGAGACTGGGGACGGTGGGATAAGGAAAAAGGCTGGATCGAATTTCTTGGGCGCTCTGATGGTCAGGTTAAACTCAATGGACTGCGCTTAGAATTAGGGGAAGTTGAAACACTGATGACACGTCACTCAGAGGTCGATATGGCGTGTGCTCTTGTGGTAAGCGATGGAAGCAAAGGCGACCGATTAGTGGGGTTTGCCCGACGACAAACACCATCATTGACCGAAGCCGACCTGCAAAACTGGCTGTCCAGCCATTTACTGCCTTCGTTTGTGCCTGGGGTGATCCTCTTTTTGGATGAGTTTCCTTTAAACCCTAACGGCAAGATCGATCGTAAATCATTGCTTATCCATGTCCAAAAGGATCTGGGGAAAAGGTCGCAAAACCATCGTGCGGCAGGCGAAGAAGAACAGAAAGTCATGGCTATCTGGAGCGAATTGCTTGGCCACGACGTTGATGATCCTGAAAGTAACTTTTTCAGTGTGGGCGGGAATTCTTTACTCGCAACTCGACTGTCCACCATGTTGTCAGAGGTAAGCCCTACTCCAGTTTCAACAATCACAGTTTTTGAGTGCCCCACCGTATCCCAGCAAAGCCGTTTATTGCTCGGAAACGATACTGATACACCTGCTCGTTCGGCAAAAAACAATGCATCGAGTCGACGAGAAAGACAACAAAAGTTGAGGCGTCTGAGAAAAAGTAATTGATATACCCAAGTGGCCTCAAGGTGCAGGATTCAGAGCCTCATATTCTGTTTCAATTCAAGGAAAAGAACGCAGTGGAATGACGAGTCCTTTCCAAGTTCTATGACGAGGAAGTGAGGCAGAATATGGGCTCCCAAGGGCGAGTTTAACTGGCTTTCATACTGCGTTACCGATTCTTGATTTAGAATGACTAGATCTTCATCTCGGTGCCTTGCCTGAAAGCCAGTTAATTCTCGCTGAACCAAGCATCTTGAGGTTACTTGGGTATATAGCCAGAGCATACGATGCGTAAAAAAACAGAAGCTAAGTCGCTTCTGTTTTTTTATGGGGAGTATTAAATTCAGAGTTAACGTCAGCTTTTAACTTGCTCTAAAACGCTTTCCCCATAATTTTTTAAGCTAGTGATACCAATGGTGGGCACATATTCTTCAAGTACCGCAATCGCGCTAGGGTACTGAGTGGACATATTACCGAGGAGGTCCATAAGCTGCTTGATCACTTGCTGGTTCGTCTCTTCAAACAGCCTTTTCCTGTAGACACTAATGAATTCTTTCTGAGGTGTTGTATATCCCAAACCAGAGGATGCCAGCTCTCGTACTCTCTCATCTTCTGCTTTTAAAGAATCCAGCAACACCGATTGAGCCTCCAGTGTATTGACGAATCGAAGTGCGTTTACGGCAGCATGCCTGACCGATTTTTCTTCGTGATTTAGATAAGATTTAACCTTCTCTGTTTGTTTCGGAGAACCAATGTTCCCTATCACACTTAGGCTTTCGGCAATCTGGCTGGCATCGGTTGCTCCATCCAGTTCTTGGCTTAGCTTTTGGTAAATTTCATCCCCTCTGACTTGGTCTGAGTCCAGAAGATGGTTAGCCATACTGCCTAGCACCAATTTTGCCTGAACTTGATCTTCCCTTTTATATAGCGAGTTCGCCATTGCTGAAACAGCAGCAACGCTCTCTTTGGTTGGATTGGCTAAGAAAGCCAGTTTAAGCATGATGGCTTGCTGCTTAGAGATCGAAGAAGTATCGAGCACTCTCAGTAAGATGTTTTGCGCTTCCGGTGTGCCAATGTTCACCAACAGTGCACTCAACATCTGAAATGAAGGGTGATTTGCATTGTATAAACGGAGCCAACTTTCTATTTGGTTTAGCTCGCTAGGGTTAAGCGACACCCAAGCCCGAAGCTCAAAGAAGAGTTTCGAAAGAGCTTGGTTCCCCATAGAAGGAGTTGAACGCAGCCGACCACTAAAGCCATCTGGATCGGTGTTTGCCAACGTATTCGCGTACATTTGCTGTTTCAACGCCTGCTTTTGATATTCCCCAGACAGCGTATCCTCAATCACCGCACCTAAAAGTTCAGGCTTAGAAAGCCCTGTTTTAGACGTTGAGACAAAATGCAAAGTCAGATGCATATTTTCTTTCGCCATTAAACGATTAGCAGAGAATGTGCTTCTATCTCGGTGAGTTTCTATTGTTTCAATACGCTCAAACAACCGATTGATGGTGATGTCTGTTGTTTGATCCATACGAACTTGAGGGTTTGTTGGAATGAATTGCTTCGTCAGCATTAAATCAACAGAAGGGATAGAGTGCGCGGCAATCGAATACGACACATCGTAAGGTGACGTAAAGTCTTCTTCTTTGGTTTGCCAACGTACTTTACCGCGATTAGACAGCGACACCTGAAACTGGCTCATCCACTCTTTCAGAACTTGTGCATATTCCAAAAAATATTGTTCTTGAAACTGCAAGTCAGACAACTGACCCGCTCGATTCAGATGGCCTTTCACCACAATATCACTTGGCCAAACCCAATTGGTCTCCTCATTCAGGCTGGCTTTGAACGATTCAGCGTCAAACGTGAATTCAAGCTTGTACCCTGAAATCGTCTCCTCCAGCACGTGAATGTTCATTTTGCCTTTGAATTCATAATGAACATTCACTTGTGCGGCGATAAGGTTGGCAGCTTCGGCATAGCCTGATGCGTGCCCAGATGCCTCACTGACGTACTCTAACTGGTAAGTATAGGTTTCACCTGGTTCATAGCGAACTCGATATTCCTCTTCGGTACCTTTTACATACCCCAGTAAAATTAAAGCAACCAATGCCGAAAATACGACAAAATACAGCGTTACCTTTTTAGTCATTTTCTACCAACCTAGCCGTTTTTAGTGCAAGAACCCGTGTAGGCTTCGCAGCACATTTGAGTTATCTACTTCTTCTGAATACTCAGCATCTGTTCCAGCCGCAACCTCTGAGACTAACGGGCTTGAAGCGTATGCTGGTGAACTCACCGCATCCAATCGCCAATCGGCAGAGTTTCTCAGCATCACATTTTGACTGCGCGATTGCGCCAAGTTGTGATCTATCGTTGCCGCTAACCAAGATTCGTATTGCGTCAGGTTTTTATCCGCGGTATTGGCGTTCAATTGCAAGGCGGTTCGTTTTTGTGGAACCAATGCAACGGAAGCACTTTCCAGTTCTTCTTTCAGTTTGGCAAACGTATTTTGAACCCTAACTTGTGTTTTCGCACTGTAGTCATTCAGAGCAACATGTCTTTGGTAAAGGTTCACTTGCCCTTTCAAAGCCGCCGCTTCACGTCTGTCGGTTTGGTCAATCAAAGAACCCGTCATATGCACGCCATGATAGCCGTAGACCAGTTGCCAGTTCATGATGGATTTAGACCACGAATAGCCGCTGTAACTGTATAAGTTCTTCGATTTACGCTTAGATCGAATACAAGGGTAAGGGATTTTAATGAAACCAATTTTCTTTTTACAGATCTTAATCCAAGGGTATTCCACATACGCACTGATGCCACCACTCATGGCTCTGACTATCGCATCCGATGTCAGCCCCAATTTGAGGTACGGCTCGCCAGATTGCGCAAAGAAGACACCAGCCTTCCCTCGAAGAGGCACGGAGAAATTAAGCACGTCAATGGTTCCACGAACACCGGCTGACAACACTTTCTTAATGCCAACAGCACCTTCACCAAACGCACCGGCTTTCGCCATAGGTTGTAGCTCGGCATACACCTGCGTGAGGTAAAGACCCCAATTCAACTTCGCATTCGCACTGGCATACACACCGACAGAGACGTAAACAGGAATAGGCCCTATTGCAAATTGTTGTGTGTAATCGTAGGAGTAACTGTAACCATCCCCATTGCCAAGTAGCTCGATACTGTCTTTGATGATGCCATCATTTTTTAGCCAGTGTTTTTTATACAGCTGCATACCGAGAACTTGGATATCCACATTGCCTTCGAGTTTTTGTGGTCCTACTTCGGCTTGAGCATACGCTCCGATCGCGTTGTTTTCTTTATTGAAGATATACACGTCGGCTCGCCCAACCGCTATCGCCCATTGAACTTCTTCAGACCCCCTAATTTCGTAGTAAGCAGAAGCTTTCGTACCTGCCACGCTGCGCTTTCCAAGATCGAACCCAACCCAATCTTTACGCTTTTTGAGTACGAGATCTTCTCTTGTCGGCGGCTTAAAGGATTCATTGAAGCTGATGGTTGGAATATCTGGGATATCCCAATTCGCCGGTACAGCCAACCCTAAATCCTCAATCGTTTGTTTGATGAATTCAGGTGATGGCATGGTCAGTTTTATGTTCAACCCATCCAGCTCTAAAAACTCAGAGCCCCACTCCATGGCTTTAACTAAAGGCGACCAAGTCAGAATGCTATCGATGGCAGGCATATCAAAACCAATGCTCACCAACGCTTGATTGATTCTGTCTTCAATGTATGAAATCACAGCCTGAGCGGTGCCATTTCCAGTACCGCCGCCAACAGAAGCAATCAGTTTGTCTATGTCGACTTCGGTAACACCGTTCACCGTTTTCATTGGTAAACCCATGGCTTCATAGATGCTGTAGCCTAGTGCACACAATATCTTGTTGGTGTTGTTTGCCGCACGAATGTATTCATCAAATTTAGCCAAATCACCGGATTTTAGGCGAAGAGGCTTATCGGTGAACTCGCTAACTTTATCGTCGACCTTATCAGCAATGTGTCCATTAACCTTTTCAACTATTCTGTCGACATTGATTTGCGGACACATGCCAGGGTCGATGGCATCGAGACGACGCATTAACTCGCGTTGAGCATAAACTTCTAACGCATCCAGAAGCCTTTTTTGCATCATTTCTGGATCGTTAAACAGCTCATAAATATCGACGGGCAGTTGCTCAAAAGAATCATCCCTCATGCTATAACCATAAGGAGTAATCTGTGCTTCTAGCTCATTCGCCATGCCAATGTATTCGTTAATTTCGATACGTTCTGGCTCAGCTTGAGAAACAATATCCAGCAGCAGGTACGTTTTACCACTTTGAACATCGAGCTCCAATGCATCGTTCGGATCTTTTTCAGCTAACTCCTTAATTTCGCTTTCGGTAAACGGGATAAACTCTTTTGGTGTTCTATCACCAAGAATCAACTTAATGATTTCTTGCCCCGGCGACTCACCTGCATTTTGGGCGTACACATTCACTGAGCTAAACAGGGAGAATAGAATCAGTGCGCCGAATAATTTCTTCATTAAGGGAATCATTGCGTCACCTCCGAGAAAGGTGCTTGTGGAACACGAGAAAGCTGCGCGTGCAGATAACGCTGCTGATCAAGCGTCATTTTTTGAATGGCGGTACGGTCTAAACCGATAAGCGTTTTTAATAACGCACAATTGTATTTACGGTGGTTATCCGACACCTTACATCTTGGTGCGTATGTGGAAGCCGTGCGGCGATAGACATCATACAAAGTAATGTAATTGCGGCGCTTACTGGTTGCCAATGCACGCTTTGCATCCTGATACTTTTTGTCCATGAAGTTCAAACTTGGTTGTTTCAGCGATGCTTCTAATGGGCTGCTTAAAATGCGACTTCTGTCTAACTGATATTTTTTTTCAAACTCTGTGAAATAAGCGTCTGCTAAGAACCAATCTCTACGCGATTTGGATAGCACCAAAGAAGCGTATTTAGATGCTCTATCCACAGGCTCAGACACTAGGGCTTCAACAGCAAACAACTGCTTTAAGTTCGTGAGCGATTGAACCAGTTCAGGAAATTCTAGCTTTGATAGATTGATAATGGACTGCAAGACGTCACTGCTCAGTAACAGAGCGCTTTCGATTCTTTGCATTTTTTCGTGTGTGAAATTTTGATGTATATCTTCAAATGCACCGTGGGTCATCACGACATTGCTATTCAATGCAGGAATGGCGGCACTGAATTCTTGAACATAGTTGTTAGGATACTCTGGTATGTTCGTGAGTAGGCTCATCCCTCTAAGTGCACGTTGGCGAATGACGGTTGCTTCATCCATCGAACGATATAACTCAGTAAGCAGTGACGACATTTTGCTTTTAAATGCACCAGCATCTGATTTAGCTAACGTTTGATAGTCACTTAACTGACGGCGCAGTTCGTTCATCTGATTCATCCACGTATTATGGTTGCTATACCACTTCCCTACGCGATCTGCTACGCCTTGCTGCCCAAGATAATGTTCGTCTCTTGCCAATTTATATTGGCTTAATGATTGTAATAATTCGTCTATACGGTAATTAATTTGATTGAGTGACTTCTGCTGATTATCTAATTGCTCGGAGGTAATATTCGACGCGCCAACATTACTCTGAAATAAAGCCAATAGCAGAGCGACTCCAACTAGCCTAACTTTCATGTTATACCCAGTAAGAAGTGATTTATAAGAAATAAAAAAGCCACCTAACGTTCGTATAGGTGGCTGAGTTGCTTATAGTTGCGTTAACTTAGCTTGAAGTGCCTTGATTTTATCGCGCTCAATACTGCTCGCATTTCTGGCAACGTTTAGCGTGTGCTCGATAACGCTAATAAGAGCTAATACCTTTTTATCATTGGCATTTTTCATGTTCACAATAATAGGTTTTAAATCTGTTGTTGCGTTGTCTGAATAGCTGATATCCCCTGTAATTTGAGCCAAAGACACCAAGAAATTCCAATGCGCGTAATGAACCGTTTCATATTTCTTGTATCCCCATTCGTCATAGAGATAGTCGAAATCAAAGTTAAACAAGTTTTCGATACCTTCGACACCCGTTTCTTGGGCTAATTGACGAAGCTTATTGAAATTAGGTTTTGAGTTAACGGAGTCATGGAGCGCGGTTTCACTGACTAAGATGTATTCCAGTCCGCCCACATCAAACTCTGCTGGCACATAGCCTGCGGTAAAGAAGTCGGATACATAGACAGAATTGGCGATAATATCCCAGATAACTGAAAGCTCAGTGTTTATCTGATTATTCAAATCGTTACTGTTACGTAACAACGTGTTTAGAGATTGCCTTTCCACGATGAGACCGTTAGCTTCTGCTACCAATACGTCGGCAAGTTTCTCTAGTTCACCGATGTAATCAGTACCCCCTGTGATATCGAGGTTTACTCTCCAATACGGTTCATTCAGATCTTGGCTATTAACCACAGCAAACCTTACTGGGCTTGCTGCACATCGCTTCATGAAGGTATCAAGCACTTTAGGCTCAAAACCACCGACACCTGAATCGGATGCAACTCCGATTTGAGACAATTGCGCATCTTTGTATAGCAGTGGAATTTTAACCGATGGCACTGTTGTGTTTTCAACACAACTCATTTCGTAGTAGGTAGACGGTTTAACATCCGATTTAAATTGCCCAGACCACTTGTGATTCACAACCGGAGGGAACGGTGACAAGTTTGTTACCTCTGCAGGAATAAACGTTGTGATATCGCCAACTCGGATCGGCACCAATCCTAGGTTTTTAGAAATACGATTTTTCTTAATAACTTCTTTCAGTTCACCTTGATAATGAGCTTTCGGCACTTTGTAATTTAGGTCTGCTTGAAACGGAGTAACCACTAAATTATTACTTACGCAGGTTTCGATATTACCAGAGACGCTACAATGCGCGTTTCTGTGATAATACGTTGCCTTTTCAAATTGATACGGTCCACTTTCACATGTCACCACATTGGCAAATTTTCCAATTTGACCATTGAAGGATTCGTAAACAGCCGAACAGTTTTGAAGCTTTTTACTGACAGAAAATGTTGCTCTGTTTTGCCTAACACTTAGGTCACCCGCTAACTCTAACCCTTCTGGGTATAAAACAACGGAAGTTTGACTCGAAGACAATGTTTTACGCTTGGTAGGTAACGTATGACCACTCACCCAATCTTCCAAACTACAAGACCACTGGGCGTGGGCAGGATATTCATTAGACGTGAGCGAACAGGTATTGGCAGCGCTAGTGAAAGACACTGCTGATAGTACCGCACCGACGGCAAGGTATATGTTAGATAGTTTCATTTCCTAGCTTACCCCTTAAGCATTTGATAACTCTGAACGACAGGACTTCCTTGTTCGCACTTCTCAGAGACATGGAATTTCACTTTGGTTTTAGTAAACATTGCCGACGCGAGTACAGACAGTGTTTGCTGCTGAGATACATCAACTAAGACTTGATTCCCAGTGCAGTCGCTTTCGGTATTAATCGTGCTTGGTAGGACTACCTGACAAAAATCGCTGTCCATCGAACATTGAATATTGTGGATTTCACTGACATGTGTGCCACCTGCGCTTGCTCCTAATGAAACAAAGGCCAATCCAAATAAAGTTTTGAATGTCATTGTGCTGCTCCTATTTCTTAGCTGAACGCGACAGCACGCTAAACGAAGCAAGTTCAGGCAAAGAGTTATAGCAGCCTTCGGTAACGGTCAGTTCAACCTGATGCTCTGTCATCATTGCAGATGAAAGCAGTGCTAATGCCAGCTTTCCTTGGTCACTGCTCGAATCCCAGCCAATTTTGTTGGATGCACACTCTGAAGAACCAAATTGCTCATTGGCAATCGTTAGGGAACAGCTGTCTGTTGCTTGGTCGCACCCTAAGCTTTGAATGAGTACCGGAGGAAGACTTTGCGCAAATGAAGCATTTCCAAATACAGATAATGTCAGTGCTAGTAATAACTTATGTTTCATTTCTAAACCTATGTACGCTGTTAACAAACTTCGATGAATGGCAAGTGCCTTTCGGTTCACTCAGAAGCTATCCACTGAAAAATTATTGAGACGAGTCTCAAACGTTGTTTATAAATATAAAGATGGGAACGGCAGTGATATTGATATATAAGTCAGCACGCATACCAACCAATGCGCTTATGCTATCTTATAATTCTGAACGGATGTATTAGGAGAGAATGGCAATTCATAAGATTCTGAGGCATATCACTCTTTTGTATATGTACTAGAAATCCTATAAACAAAATACTCTGAAATAGAACAAATTTAACGTCAGCGTTAACGAATTCGAAACGTATTTCTTTGTTTTTAATTATGTTTGCAGGAAATAGATTGGTAAGAATGAAAAGTGGTATATCCCCAAGTGACCTCAAGGTGCTTAGATAGAAAGCATAAAGCCAGCATTGCGCTGACTTTATGCCTAACTTTACTAGCTCGCTTGGTTGAGCGTTGCCATGTTGTGTGGCTGCCATGGTGAATTGACCGATCTGGGCTGCTGCTGCATTCGCCACAGTTCTCGCTTACCACTTGTCGCTGGCACACTAATCAACGTGGAGTGATTATTAACCAGCACGATATCGCCTTTGTCCATTTCAATCTCGGTAAGAATCCGCGAATCAAAACAGATTTGGTTCAACCTTTCGCTGAGTTCATCAACGCAGTCATAAGACTTAGACGACTCAATGGTTGCATTGATAGGAGCAAGTACCTCCGACATCGTATGCTCGCCATTTTGCGCCCAACGAACAATATCTTGCTGGCTTGCCGGACACCGGAAAACGACTGGGTGAACCATCTTTTCACCGTTTGAATAATGAGCCTCAGGCGTATACCCAAGATGAGTATTTCTCAGTGCCTCACGTTCCTTTCCATCGATAGTGAGTGTCGCCAGGGCTGCATCAACGGCAATCATTGAATCTTTAGTTGCCGTGTTCTGATGGCAATACAGCGCAAATTCATTTGGCGTATAGTCTTCATAATTGTATTTAGTCTGGCTCACTTTCATGTAGGCAGGGGGACACATTAGATTCCAGTGTAAAGGCAAGGTGGTTTGCGCTTTTTGAAGCGACGTCATAATCTGCACGTTACCAAATTGCCATGGAATAACGGCGCCTCGTTCGCAATACCAGTTTTCCATTTCCGCCGGCTCATTAAATTGTGTAAAGCCTTTAAGCGTGACAGTACCAAACTCCTTCACCAAGTTATTCAGCTCTTTATTTAAAAGATCTGACACTGAGCAACTGCCATTAATGCACTCTAAAATGAGCCCTGATTTCTCTCGGCTTAATGTTGCTTTCATCTGTCTCAGTGCTTGTTCTGTCGCGTCTGTTCGAGCCGTTAGCTTAATGTAGCACCATGGAGTACCCTCGTAAGTTACCGACAAAACCGCACCTTTACCGTTGAGATGATTTTCTCGCGAGTCGATCACGTATTTTCCGCTAAGTGCATCAAACATGAGAGTACTGTGCCAAGGCGTTTTGAACTGGCGCTCATCAAAGAGAAACAGTGAATATTTTTTCCCGACCATAGGGTGCTCGTGAATACTCAGACGGATACATTCACCAAAATTCTGCTGCAAAAAGTTATCCAGCGCTTTTCCCTGAACCATCATTCCCTTGGCGATGTCCGCTAGGCGTTTGCGCCTATCTTTGTAAGAAAACGAAGACAAGATATGCTTCTGATCCTGATTCATAAACTTCTTTAAGCCTAGATAGGTACTGTTCATCTTGTTATTGCGTTTTTTCAGTTCTGAGAAATTATCCTCGTAGTGGCTATCCCCGAACTTGTGTTTCAGCCCTTGGAAATATTGCTCATCACTCAAGTCATCGAATGCAGGAAAATGCTCAAAGTTCACGACTTTCAAGCTGTCGCTACAGTTCATATTCTCGACCATTTTCCTCAAATCATCGGAGTAGTCGTAGTGATGCTCTAAATCGACAGAAATGTAATCGGAGAATGTGTGATAATCCGAAAAGACATAGAAGGTCACACCAGGCTCATAGACCGCTTGGATATCCCGAATGGCTTTCACGAATTTTCTTAATACTAAGTACTCCCCCATATCAGGCTTATGACCCAAGACTTTATCCAGATTATTGGTTTTGCATGGGAAAGCAGGCAGTAAGAGCTGAATTTGGCTTTCATTAGAAACAAAATTGCGTATCTGATTTTTTAGCTTTACTAAACCATCAAAACTGGCGTTCGTTTGAGCAAGAAGTTGGTTGAGCAATATAAAAGAAATATTCTCTACACATTGTTCACGTTGAATATCGAGCATGATTATCCCTTCAATTATTTATTAGATACTCTTAAAAGAGAATTTAATTGAATTAATAAAGATAAAACCGACTATGTTTAAATCATTAAAAATATCGAATCCATTATTACAATTTCAAATAGTGAACATGCACCAATATCTCAATTTTGTAATAATAAATAAGTTCAAACAAAAAGGTTCATCTTGAATATTGACTGTATAATAAGAACAGAATGAAGAATTCATTCTCTAGTGTTTAAATTTACCCAACACAGAATGAATGTTTTCTAGTGATACTATTTCTTCGATGTACGCATCTGGGCGAATGAGTACCACTCGATTCTCATATGGAGAGTCATCTTCACAAGGCATACCTTGCGAGCCATTTTTGTGTAAGTGAAGCAGTTGTACAAAATCAGGCAACGCTTTTGGAGGCTCACATTCACCGACAATCAGTAGCGTAAACTTGGTGTAGTCCAAAAGGCTGTACAGGCGTGTATCAGCACCAGCATGATGAATACCGAAATCAAATACGCGCGAACCCACAAGCCCTTCTTCGCTATATCGAATTCCCATCCCTGTAATATTGCCTGCTCGCTTCTCGACAATCTTTACGTAGTCTTGTGCGTGTGTACCCGTTTCAGAATACTTAGTAGAGCGCACCAACTCCCCTGAACTGTCAATCACACTTCTTGCCACAGGTTGTCGCTCGTCTTCATACGCTTTCAATAGGCTTTCGTCAGCATCATGGTTGACCACCATATTAAGCTTCCACATTAAGTTAAATGCATCCGCAAGACCGGTATTAAGCCCCTGCCCCCCGTTTACAGAATGAATATGGCTTGCGTCGCCAGCAAGGAAAACTCTGTCTTGTACAAAGAAATTTTCAGCTACCGACTCTTTAACGGAGAACTGCGAGAACCACTCCACTTCTTTGAAACTCAACGTATGTGGGTGCATTGCCCGATTGATTTTTTCGATGGCTTCTTCCATGGTAAAATCTTGGGTATCCATACGGATGTAGAATCGGTCAATATCCCCCTCTCTTGGGATCCAAGCCACGTCGGACGTTTCGGCTTGAAAGACAATAATTTCAGGCACTTTCGGGAAATCGGTATCCAAAATCCCATCGATAACCGCCCACACAATTTGTGGTCTGATGATTTCGAAAGGCACATCGAAAAAGCGACGTACGTAAGATTGTGAACCATCAGCACCAATGAGGTATCGAGACTGAATAGTGTCACCGTTTGTGAGTGTGGTTAGGCACCCTTGCTCGTTAAGCTCGATATTTTCTACCGACGTTGAACGCAATACGTCGTTGCCAGAAGCCTTGAGTTTTCCGTCCAATAATTGCTCAACAAAGGATTGGCCAAGCATTAGAAAGTGTTTGTGAAAACACCCTTCCAGTTCCTCCCACCATGAAGACTGACGGGAAACAAACTCGCCATTCGCCCAAACCGAACTGGTATTGCACGGTTTTCCGAGTGGGTACAAGTCATCAAACAAATCTACAGTTTCGAGTAACTGCAGAGTTCGCGCATTCAGCGCATCAGCTCGCCCAACTTCTAAAGGACCTTGTGATTTATCAAGCACTATAGTGCTCAATCCACAACGTTGCCCAAGGTAGCTACACATAAGCCCCACGGGACCCGCTCCAATAACTAAGATATCGGTGGTTTGATCTGCTGCTGTATGTTTCGTCATTTATAAGACTCCAAGCTTGGATTGTCATACGGAGGGTTGCTCAAAACTTGCACACGTCGAATGTGGCGAGGCGATTGAGAAATAAAGCCTTCACGGCCATGCAAAAGATTAAAGTTATCGGTAATGACGATGTCGCTAGTTTGCCATTCGTGCGCGTAAAAATTATCTGGGTTGTATAGCGCTTGTCGTAGTGTTTGGTGGAAGTATTCCACTTCCTCTGGGGCGATACCGGTAAATTGAGTGTTTGGCGGGTTTAGTAAGTCGCCTCGTTCTTCGAAATGAGGCTCGTTATAGCGAATGACATCGTGGTTATGTAGGGGATGTTTGGTAATAATTGGGGAAACGGTTTTGCTATTGTAAAACTCCATTTTTCTTTCATAGTTACCGACAACTTTCTTCCAAAATTCGACGTGTTCATCTGGAGCATTTTCCAATGCCATAATGGTGTTGGTGAACGTTGTCCTTCCCCCCTGCCCGGGCTTCGGTGCTTTTACGCATTGAAAGATTTGATATTCAGGTACTTGCGGTCGGTACATACCATCCCAATGCATGGGCATATAGCTGCTATCAAATATGTGGTCGCCGGGATCGTCTTTTTGAACCAAATCGAGTACTTTTCCGAATGGCCAAATGCTGATTTCACCCCAGTTTTCACAATAGTCAGCAAAATCGTCAGACGCTTCAAAATTATCAAAGCCTCGAAGCAAAACCAATTGCTTCTGGCGGAACAAATCTCGCAGCTTTTCAATATCTAACTCTTTTACGCTGGTCTGATTATTTATAGGTTCAACAAGTACGCCAAATGGCTCAAGGTGGCTTATCTTATAATTCATAACATATTACCTTTTTCGGTAGATTCTGATTCTCGGTATATTTAAACGGCGAAAAATACCATCAGACAATTAAATTAAATAAATTAGTGATATATGAATATTTACAAAAGTCTAAAATTAAGAGCATTGACATTGCTGAATTCATTTTAATACTCCCGAGATTCAGGAAGTAAGATCTCAATATTTAAATTAAATATGAAGTTTGTTGTTATATTTTTGTATTTGTATAAACCAAATGTATTTATTTGAATCTAAATACCAAACTCATTATTTGCGCAAATTCAGATTTTGACTAGATAACAAAATAAGAACCCAAAGTTACTAATAAGGGAACAATCATGTTGAATGAATTAAAACGAATCGCAATATTCAACAAAGTCGTAGAATGCGGCTCTTTTACAATGGCTGGTGAATCACTAGGGTTGGCAAAATCAAAAGTAAGCGAACAAATTACGTCGTTGGAATCGACACTCAATGTGCGACTGCTCCATCGCACAACGAGGAAAATCAACCTCACTACCGAAGGAACAACCTTCTATCAATACAGTAGCGGCTTACTCAAAGTCGCAGAGGAAGCATTTAGCTCGGTAAACCACCTTGCATCAGAGGTGTGTGGCACAATTCGCATAGGCACAACCATTGATGTAGGCGCTTTTTTGCTGAGCCCACTGATTGCGCAGTTTTCAGAACGTTACCCAAACGTTACCTTCGACATTCAACTGGACGACGGTGTGCAAGACCCTGTTGAGTCAAAGCTGGATTTGGTCATTAGAATTGGGGAACTCTCTGCGTCCTCTCTCGTTGGAAGAGTACTCGCCCCCTTTGAACTAGGGCTATATGCCAGTAATGCTTATCTTGAAGCCTCGCCCAGTATTAACTGCATTCGAGATATAGAGAAGCATCATTGGGTTTCGTTAACGCGATCCAACTTACCAAACGATGTCCTGACTCTCACTAACCTAGACGGTGAGCATCAGGAAATCAAAACCTATCCAAAGCATATTTGTAATGCCCCGCTGGGCTCGATGTCGTTGATTCAACAGGGGATGGGGATAGGGCTTATCGCAAACTTTTTGGCTGAGCAGGTTGATGACTCAAACCTGACGAGACTGTTTCCTAGCTACTTCCAAAAAGGTCCAACCATGAACATCCTTTATCCCAGCCGTAAGAATTTGGCCCCGCGAATAAGACTGTTCATTGATTACCTTATAGAAACTGTTCAGACATAGATGACAAAAAGCCAGCGAACGCTGGCTTTTAAATCTCATGCTTATTGTGTTTTAGGTTCTATCGACGACGACGCCACATACCCAAACCGAATAAAGCAAGTAAGCTTGCGAACCCAGCCGATGCGCCACTCATATTCAGATCAAGAACCGCAGGGTCATGATCCGAAGATCGGAAGTGATCTTGGTACTTAGGAAAATCACCTTTGAACTCATCGTTGTAGTCAAACAATTTCGATTCGCCACCATTGATGTGCCAATCTGTTGCGTCGACCACTTTCTTCTTCAAGCTCTTACTGATCAGTAGATGATCCAGCGCGCCCACTTCGTCATTAAACGAGTAGCTCCAGCTGTTTGGATGCTTCATTTCAACCGCGCTGATGTAGCCATAGTTATGGTTAATCACCGCACCGTTGTCACCAAACTGCTCACTGTCACCAATGAAGGTGTTGCGCGCGCCTTTGATCTCTTTGCCGTATTTCTCTTGAGAGTAATCCGTTAACACCAGCAATGGATCTTCTTTGCCGTAGGCATTGAGATCGCCAAGAATCACTTTGTGACCTTTGATCTCGTCTAACGCATCACCAAGTGCAACCGCTGCCGCAACTCGGAACGCTTCACAAGAGCCCTGTTTGTCTGGATCTGCACCACCTTGACCACCTTGGTCTACAGGAGCGGCATCTTCCCAACATTTCGACCCTTTCGATTTGAAGTGGTTAACCGCAACGGTGATCTTGTGCTTGGTGCCTTTCACTTTGAATGTTGGCGCTAAACTATCACGTTGGTAATTCTTACCGTCTTCAATCACTTTTCCATCGTCATCCAATACTTCTGGTGCCACCTGGCGAGGCATTGGAATAACACGCGTTTTCTTCAGTTTCACTTTCGAACTGCGATAAATTACACCGGTTGTAATGGCATCTGTACCGACTGAGTCCATTTCGTCAGTCATACCATCAGCATTCGAATCAACAGATACAAACTTGTAACGCTTGCGTTTTTTGTCGATGTTTTCATTCAGCTTTTCAACAAGCTGACGAATCGCTGCACCTTGACCAAAACCGTTATTTTCGATTTCCATCAATCCGATAATATCGGCATCCAATCGCAAGATAGCATCCACGATTTTCGCTTCTTGAATATCAAATTCACCTTGGTTGCTCGCACCACGGTTATTACCATGCTGATTCGAGTCGCCACCAAATGGTGAATTGAAATAGTTCAAAACGTTGAACGTTGCGATACGTAAATCACCACCGCGTTCAAGAGTGGGTTTCTCTGTGCGCGGGTCGTTGTGAACAAAGTTGTCGTTGGTTAACGAATTGGTTGCGATTAGGCGATAATCACCAAAACTGTAGGCAATCACGCCTTCAAGACCGATAACGGTATCGTCAATACGGATGTAATCTTCGGTTGAACCGTCTTGGTCTGCGTCAGTGCGACCAAAGTCTGGGTAGTATGGAATCACACCATTAGGGGCTTTGGCATCAGATTCAACGTACAAGCGGCGTTGCGCATTCTCTTCCGATTGTGCTTTAGCGCCATCAGAACCCGCTGCGTTATTTTGGTTTGGCTGCGTATTTGGGCGACCCTGTGCCAAAACCATGTTGTTTCGACGAGCAGCATAATCAAATCCGAATGTACGCGTCACACGCATATCGAGATCTTGTGAGGTTTTCACCAACATGCCTTCATAGCGCTCAAGAGTTTCATCAAAATTGGCGTCGCTATCTGCAATCTGGATCTCAGTGGCACTCGGCACAGAAGATTCGTCTTGTTTAACGTACTTCCCACCTTCAACTTTTAGCTGAGTGTGATTGTAAAATTCTTGAACCTTACCTCTGGCACAAACAACATCACCAGGTTGAAGTGCAATACTGCTCTCGCCCGTATGAACGAACAAACCTTCTGATGTGTTCGGATTATTGTCGTCTGATTCTGCCTGTAGATAGAAGCCTTTCGTTAGTCCCGTCGTTACTGCACTCACAACACCTCGAACGAAGTATTCGTCCTCTGTAATGTATGGGTAACCACTAATGAAAGGAGAAGTTTCGCCTTCACCTTGAATGTCTTGAATAGACGTAAAGTTTGGCGCTTGTCCATCAACCGTACAGTTGAATGCGACGGGTGGTGTACCACCGTCTAATTCACCCAATCCATCAATGTTGTCTTTTCCAAGTACTGTCCATTGGCTGGCTTGATAGGTTGATGATGGTGTCATGCTATCGGAGTTGCGGACCAGCGTTTTGTCTTTTGCAAAGTCCACATCCCCCATCACACCAATAATGTCATGAATTGAGTCATCTGAATTAAGTAAGGCAATCGGATCATCGCCATTGAAATTCGCGACCGAGCTGTTTTCATCAGTTACAGCTTGAATAGCGGCGCTTGCACTAGCGTGAGAAATCACAAGTACATCTTTTGCAGCAATCACTTTTCCACTTAGGGAAAGCCTGCTTCCCCAAGTACCACCGCCATTTGTCGATTTCGCAAGCTGAAAGCCATCGAGGCTTACCGCGGCATCACTGGTGTTCGCAATTTCGATAGCCTTATTAAAGCTACCACCTTCAACATACTGGGAGAGCACAATATCCGCAGCCGCAGGCGCAGCAAAAGCCCCGCTGACAGCAAGCGCGAGTATTGTCCGTGTTAATTTGGTTTCCATTGTCCACCTCTTGTCACTAAGGATGTGTCGACCGCTTTCATCCGTAGCAGTTCTATATCACAAATTTGGAATGTCACCGGATCAGGTAACGTGCGAAGTGTTCACTTTTTATGTAACTGACAAAAGCATTCACACACTCAATCGAGAGGTCAATCGCACTGCTAGAGTTAATATTTGAATCAAAGCCCAATTTTCAACAGAAACAGTAACTAGGGAATATGACAAGAAATGGAATAATTGATGAAGGTTATATTGAGCGTTAAAAGTAGAGGAATGAAAGGGTGGAAGATACAAAAAAACCCTTGGTGTCCACCAAGGGTTTTGAGTCATTCTTACAAACTTATTGGGTGTAACTTACATCACCCAATGACGCTAGAAAAAGCGATACGTGCTAGATAAATCTAGGCGCGCGAAACAAAGCCTACTGCGTCATATACTTTCTTCAGTGTAATGGCAGCGCGAGCAGAAGCTTTTTCTGCACCTTGCTTCATCACACTGTCCATGTAAGCACGGTCTTCTCGAATGCGTTTGTATTCAGACTGAATTGGCTCAAGCATTGCGACCAAGGCTTCACCCACGTCTTTTTTAAATGGTCCGTACATTTCAACGCCTTGGTACTTAGCTTCAATGTCTGCAAAACTCATACCCGTTGCCGCAGAATACAGCCCCATCAAGTTAGAAATACCAGCTTTCGTATCCCAATCATGGGCAATACGCGGTGGTGTTTCCGCATCCGTTTGCGCCTTGTTGATCTTCTTCAAGATGGATTTAGGCTCTTCCAGAAGAGTAATAACGTTCTTACGGTTATCGTCCGACTTAGACATTTTCTTCGTCGCATCTTGAAGGCTCATTACCCGTGCATTCACGGTAGGAATGTACGGTTCAGGTACTTGGAATATTGGCTGTTCAGGGCTGTATATATTATTAAAGCGCGTGGCGATATCACGTGCGAGTTCAAGATGCTGCTTTTGATCGTTACCCACTGGTACTTGGTGAGCACCATACAAAAGGATATCTGCCGCCATCAATACAGGGTACCCAAACAAACCAGCATTCACGTCGTTGGCATAACGCTGAGATTTGTCTTTGAATTGAGTCATGCGGCTCAGCTCGCCCATTTGCGTATAACAATTAAGAAGCCAACCCAATTGAGCATGCTCGGGTACATGTGACTGAACGAATAGCGTGCTCTTCTTCGGATCAACACCAACAGCCAGACAGATTGCTAACGCATCAAGTGTCGCTTCATGGAGTGCTTTCGGGTCTTGACGAACCGTAATCGCATGAAGATCTACTACGCAGTACTGACAATCGTAATCGTCTTGCATTTGTTGCCATTGACGTAGAGCACCCAAATAGTTACCGATACTTAGTTCACCTGACGGTTGAACACCACTCAATACGATGGGTTTGCTCATGGGGATGGTTTCCTTGCTCATTTCAAATAGGTCTAAATTAAGAAACGCACGCCCTTATGCGAAAAGGCGTGCGTCTAAGCAGTGTACTCATTAGCAAGTATTTTACTAGTGCAAACTGGGTATTTCGTTACGAATACTCGGCGACTGGCACAATATTCAAAATTTCAGCAATATTGTCTGCAACGAAATCTGGTTTCGCGTCTGAGATAGGTTCGCCATGGTTGTAACCATAAGTCAGTGCAAAGGAATGGCAACCTGCATTTTGAGCGGCTAGGATGTCGTTCTTTGAGTCACCGACCATCAACATTTCGTCGGCCTTAACGCCGTGCTTTTGCAGTAACCAATTGAGTGCAACCGGATCCGGTTTTTTCTCAGGGAAGGCATCGCCACCTAGCACATCGGAAAACAACTCAGACAATTGATGCTGTTCTAGCACTTCTGGGACAAATTTAGATGGCTTGTTTGTTACAAGTGCCAATGTATATCCCGCGGCTTTCAACTTCACCAGAGTATCACGCACGTTTGCGTACAAGTGGCTGAGCTTATGCCCACCCTTCTCGTAGTAATCATCGAACTTAATGCGTGCTTCCTGAATGATTTCCGGCGACAAATTTGAATCGATTTGAATACTTTGGGAAAGCGCTCGAGAAATCAAAACATCCGCCCCGTTGCCAACCCAATCCCTCACTTGTTCTTCACTCACTGAGGCAAACCCTAGCTCTTGAACTGCTTGATCAGCAGCAACGGCCAAATCTGGGACGCTATCTAGCAACGTTCCATCTAAATCAAAAGCAATGAGCTTGATTCCATTTAATGACATATTTTTCTCTATTCCTAAAAAAGTGATGCAGCGCTTAAGCACTGCATTCAATCTACGTTATCTGACCGCTTAACGGTTCACTTTGGAAAGCTCACCGCGCATTTCATCAATCACAGCCTTATAATCTGGCTTATCAAAAATGGCGCTTCCGGCAACAAACATATCCGCACCGGCTTCTGCGATTTCTCGGATATTTTCCACTTTCACGCCACCATCGACTTCAAGGCGAATATCGCGACCAGAAGCATCAATGCGTTTACGCACTTCGCGAAGCTTATCCAGTGTACTAGGAATGAAAGATTGACCACCAAAACCTGGGTTTACAGACATCAGCAAAATCATGTCAATTTTATCCATGATGTAATCCAGATGATGCAGCGGTGTGGCAGGGTTAAACACCACACCCGCTTTACAGCCGTGCTCTTTGATCAACTGTAGAGAGCGATCAACGTGATTGGTTGCTTCGACATGGAAAGTAATCATCGATGCGCCCGCTTTCGCGAAATCTGGAATGAGTCTGTCGACAGGTTCACACATCAAATGTACGTCGATTGGCGCGGTAATGCCGTAGTCGCGAAGCGCTTTACAAATTGGCGCACCAAACGTGAGGTTAGGCACATAATGGTTATCCATTACGTCGAAATGCACCACATCCGCACCAGCGGCAAGCACTTTTTCTACGTCTTCGCCTAAGCGCGCAAAATCAGCAGAAAGGATAGATGGGGCGATGAGAAAGTCTGTCATACCTGACCTCAATATTGGAAATTCGAGTAACTATTGCTCGTAATTTTACATAAGCATCTTCCTAAATCCTAGTGATTTGAAAAACGTTGACACTTTGCCTAGTAAAACTAAGGTCGAATTAAACTGAGTTATGTCAAATAACCATTCGTTTTAGGATCAATTTCATATTGGACAATATATAAATGCAGTATCATAAGAATTCAATATTGCATAGAGGGTTTACATATGAGCAATTGCTCTTGTTGCGGTAAGAAGCTGAACTATTCACTTAGAACACCTGACGGGCTCTTTAAATCTTGTCCAAGATGCTCAAGCACGAACGGGGAATTTCACGTATTCCTACCTTACCCTGAAAATTTCGGAACTTCAGGTGCTAGAGTAAGTGATGCAAATCCGGATGGAATCCAAAGTCACTGTATTGATTGTCGAAAACTGAGTAAAAAAGAAGATTCAAAAGTTTACGATAGATATAGCACTTGCGACCAATTTGAAACTTAATATATAGCATGATCTCAAAGAGGCGTTTTAAGTCTATTATTAAAATGCCTGTGAGCTGCATCAGATGTATCTGTTCCTAAATAAAACCTATCCAAGTTTTTGGCAGCTACTAGAGTTGTCCCTGAACCAAAGAATGGGTCGATAACAACATCCTCTCGTTCAGAACTTTGTGAAATAAGCAGCTCAACAAGATCCAATGGTTTTTCAGTTGGGTATCCTCTCCATACTCTTTTGTATTCTAATACATCCGGCACACCGAGATCTTTCAGCTTACGTTTACCTTTCTCAAAGAAAAGAATGAACTCATATCTTGCTCTGTAATGATATCCCATTCCTATCGCACGTTTGTCCCAAACTATTGGTTTCCAAAATTTAAACCCTACTTGCTCTGCAATAGGTTTCAAGTAAAACATAGTTTCTTGGTCACAGAATAAATAAAAATGAGAGTTGTTTTTCAAGACTCGAAATAACTCTTTCAAAAACTCTTCAAATCTATAATTTGGAAAGATTTCAAACCACTCATTACTTGAGCCTTTACTCTTCTTAAGTCTCGTTGTAGTTCCAATTTTCCGATGCTTCTCAAGAGATTCATATGGTGGGTCTGTCACGACAAGGTCAACAGAATTAGATGGTAGGCTTTTCAGCCAGCTCACCGCATCAAGCGTAAAAACCGTGTTAAAAGGTGCTGGCATCTTGCCTCTATTTCTTACTATCATATAAGGCTAAAATTTCATTCACCTTTCGTCTATTAGCACCTTTGCTACTTATAAATCTATTTACCTCAATCCTGGTTTTCTTGGAAGCACGAGCATACCATTCCCGTGTTAGATTGGTATCGTGGTTAGATATAAGAACAGGGATGCTCCGTTTAAATGCAGCATCTTCTGCACATTTAGCAAGACTAACCTGCTCATCTATGCCGAAGCCATTACCTGCATATGAAGTGAAGCTAGCTGTGGCTGAAAGTGGAGCATATGGAGGATCACAATAAACAACACTATCTACTGTTGCCTTTTTAATTGTATCTTCGAAATTTAAAACTTCAAAATCTGCTTTTTTTGCTTTATTTGCAAAAAATTCAAGTTCTGACTCTGGGAAATACGGTCTCTTATATCGACCAAAGGGAACATTGAAACCTCCCTTCTTGTTATACCTACATAAACCGTTGTATCCAAATCTATTTAAGTACAAAAAAATAACAGACCGTCTAAACTTGTCATCTGTTTGATTGAATTCATCTCTAAAAGCGTAATATGCCTCAGGCTGATTGTGCTCAGGCGTAAACATACGCTTGGCCTCTTCGATGTACTTTTCAGGCTCTTCTTTGAGAAGATTATACAAGTTGATGAGATCAGGATTGATGTCTGCCAACAGGTAGTGATCGTAATCGGAATTGAGAAAAACGGAGCCCGCACCAACGAAAGGCTCTATCAGTTTTCGAGCAGGAGGAAGATGGCGCTGGATGTCTTCCACCAAGCCATACTTACCACCAGCCCACTTTAGAAAGGCACGTTGTTTCTTCATCGACCGTTCAATTCCAACTACTCAAAATAAGGCTGCGGAATGTAACATATTTTGCAGCAAACCTCAGCGTTATTTCCCACGTTCAATCTCTCTCTGAACTTGAACCATGGATTTTGCCCAAGGTCCTAAAGCTTGAACGTCAGCAGACAATTCAGAAACGGCATCACGTGCTTGTTGAATGGTTGGAAAATCTTTGTAGGTGACGATAAACCACTCAATGCCATTTCGAACCGTGGGATAAATGCGAACACTTTCTTGAATTTGGTGTAAGTCGATAAAATCTTGTACTTCCTCTTTGGAAGTCAGTGCTGCAAGTTGAAGTGTGTAGTTCCTAGAAGACACCGCAGACAATTCATCTCTCGCATAAGAAAAAGTAAGCGCTTTAGGGGCTGACTCTTCACTTACAGCCTCAGTTTCGACTGGCGGTTGTTGGCTGAGTTCTTCATTGGCAATCGCATCAGTTTTCGCGTCTTCAATTGCATCATCGATAACAGTAACGGTTTGCGGTGGTCTTTCATCTTGCAGCAACGCATCCACAACGTCAGACGGAACCACAACGCGTTTTCCGGCATCGCTTTGCCCAACCTCTGCAGTTTGGTCGGTTACTTGCGGAGGCAGAGCAGCAAAATCATCGTTGCTGTCGCTACCAGCATTTGAACCGTTATCGGCGGTAACATCATCTAGATTGACCCCAGACACAAGCTCGTCACCTGAACCGCTCGAAACGCTGTCGCCTTCTAACGCCAGGCTTTGTGAGGGCTCATTTTCGTTTTCAGCATTAATGCCATCAAGTAAATTCGGCTGACTTAAGTACCACCAGTATCCACCACCTATAAGCAATAGCAGCAGCAATACGACGATAGCAATTCGAATAGGTGATTCAATCACCGAGCGGATGATGACTCTTCTTTCCACTTTTTTATTTCCTAATTCCATTAGCTGCCCCGGTAGTCGCTGTGTTTTTGCGATAGATTTACGAACTTTCTTCTTTGCGTCTTCGCCAACGGTATAGCGAATCACTAACGCTTCAGTAAATGCGATGGCTTCTTCTGAACTGAGTGGTTCTATTTCGAAATCGATAGGTTTGGTTTCTTGACCATAGCTAATGCGAGTCAAAATGTGCTCTAGGCTATCCCCTTTCGAAAAAAGCACTACATTCACTGACCATTTAGGATGATTCTGAGCTTCGATGACCAGCATCCACAACTCGGCGAGCAAGTCTTCACTTAATAGTTCAGCATCGTCCACGACAAACACGACATCGCATGCTTCATCGCCGACTAAGCGAGAAAAGCTGTCGATGATTGTATCGTGTTCATTAAATAGGGGATCGGACACTATCTGATTGAGCATCATTGCACGTTGCTGCTCATCAGATTGTGTGGGAAAACAGAGAAGGAGGGATTGGTTCTTTTCAGATGCCCAAGCCTCAAGATAGCGCTGAGCAAGCCAGGTTTTTCCTGAGCCTGAATTACCCGTGATATTGATTAAGTTGGAGCCAAAACGAGTCAGGAGCTGCACTCTGTCAAGCAGCTCCGTCTGTGTTTCTATTTCCAGTACTCGCATTTCATGAGCAAGACTCATTGACGCCACCTTTGGTAATCGGCAGGCGTATTACTCACTTACTCGACATGCGTCGATCGCCTGCTCAATAACATGATTTGGAACATCTGATACAACCTTAGACGTTCCGATACCCGTAGGCAGCACCAAACGGAGCTTGCCCGAAAGTACTTTTTTATCACGCATCATGTGTTTGATAAAGTCTTCGAAACTCATACTGTTAGGCGTATGCACTGGCAAACGGGATTTCTTAAGTATAGATAGGATTCGTTCAAACTGTTGCTGATCAATCATTCCCTGCAATAACGCCGTTTTTGCAGCCATTACAGTACCGGATGAAACCGCCTCTCCGTGAAGCCAGTTTCCATACCCCATTTCCGCTTCAATAGCGTGTCCGAATGTATGTCCAAGGTTCAGCAGTGCGCGAATGCCGGACTCTTTCTCGTCCTGAGCAACAACATCAGCTTTTATCTGACAACAACGGGCAATGGCGTACGTCAGAGCTTCTTCATCCAACGCGTACAATCGCTCCAAGTTATCTTCAAGCCACGCGAAAAACTCGCCATCGTATATGATGCCGTATTTAATAACTTCAGCGATGCCTGCTGCAAACTCGCGCTCAGGCAAAGATTTCAAGCAATCAGTATCAATTACTACAGACTGGGGCTGATAGAACGCGCCAATCATGTTTTTACCAAGCGGGTGGTTTACTCCTGTCTTTCCACCGACAGAAGAATCCACCTGAGACAGCAATGTAGTCGGAATTTGGATGAAGTCGACACCGCGCTGATAACTCGCTGCCGCGAATCCGACCAAATCACCAATTACACCACCACCTAGAGCAACGACCGTCACATCACGTCCGTAATTGCCCTCAAGCAAAAACGTCATGATGGTGTTGAACGTGTCTAGATTTTTGTATTGCTCTCCATCAGGTAGCTCAAGCAACTTGGCTTCATGACCAAGAGACTCAAGCTTACTAACGATGGTATCCGCATAAAGAGGAGCCACTGTTACGTTACTGATAACAACAACTTTCTTTGAAGATATGTTAGAAAAGTACGCCGAGTCTTTGAATAACTCGGCACCAATAGATATTGGGTAGCTACGCTCACCAAGATCGACCGTAATCCGTTCCATGGTTTGCTCTCCGAAATTGAACTTAACGTTCTTCTAGCATTTTTACGATTTGGTTGGCTACTACTTTTGCACTTTGATCATCGGTACGTACTACGTAATCGGCAACTTCTTCATATAAACCGTTACGCTCTCCAGCCAGAGACTCAAGTACATTTCGAGGATTATCAGTTTGCAGCAGAGGACGCTTTTTATCGCGATTCGTGCGTGCTAGCTGTTTTTCGATTGTGGTTTCTAGATACACAACCACACCGCGAGCCGATAGACGGTTGCGGTTTTCTTTACTTTTGACTGAGCCGCCACCTGTCGCCAGAACAATACCTTGTTGCTCCGTTAGATCATTGATGACCGCTTCTTCGCGTTGGCGGAAGCCATCTTCACCTTCCACATCAAACACCCAAGCTATATCAGCGCCTGTGCGCTCTTCGATAACCGTGTCAGAATCAACAAACTCCATATGAAGTTGCTGAGCTAGGTGTCTACCAATTGTACTTTTGCCGGCGCCCATTGGGCCAACAAGAAAAATGTTACGTTTTTCAGCCATGTTAAGCAGTAATTTACAACGTTAATTCAATGACATCGCCTTGAAGTAAGCCAGATTGGCACTATATGAAAGCCTTCAAGGCACCTTTTCCTCACAGATAAATTCGTGATCAGACCCAAAATTATCTCAATTATGATGCCTTGAATGCAACCTTATTTTTTGTCGATGATTGAGAATCTGACCAAACACTACTGTAGAACCACTTTCGGCGTAATGAAAATCAGCAATTCGCTTTTCCCTAAATTTTCGTAACTTCGACGGAAAAGTGCGCCTAATAGGGGTAAATCACCCAAAAGTGGCACCTTATCGACGGTATTTGTCACACTTTGTTGATAGATTCCTCCCAGAACAACTGTTTCACCGTTATCTACTAAAACTTGAGTACCAATTCTCTGAGTTTCAATAGCAAGGGCTTCGCCGTTCCCTGTTTTTACGACTTTGCCGGGTCTATCCTGCGTTACACTCAGGTCCAGCACTAATTTGTTGTCTGGCGTAATCTGAGGCGTTACTTTCAAGCTCAATACCGCTTTTCGGAATGACACTGTCGTCGCACCACTAGAAGAAGCTTCAAGATATGGAATTTCGGTGCCCTGCTCAATATAAGCCGGTTTTTTATTGGTCGTAATCAGCCTTGGGCTGGAAATGATTTCCGCTTTATTTTCTGTTTGGAGCGCAGAGAGTTCCAGATCCAACAAGGTGTCAGTCCCAAGTTTTGCCACCTGAAACGCAATACTTGCCGCATTTTTATTTGTTGCGCCTAAATTAACCGCAAGGAAGTCATCAATGGTTGAACTGCCGCCTCCGCCTTCACCTTCTCCACCTGAATCACCACCAGAGCCACCGCCTGCTTGGTAAAGCCCAACGGTTGCAAGATTGTTTTCTATGCTCCCGCCAACAGTATTGGTTCCACTGGTCGAGCTAAAGCCCCAACGAACTCCTAGCTCCTCAATTTCCCCTTCTGTTATGGTGACAATACGCGCTTCAATTTGAACTTGTTTAACAGGAATATCTAACGACTCGACAATGTCTTCAACAACGGCGATGTTTTCAGGCAAATCACGTACTAACAAAGCATTTGTACGTTCGTCTATCGAAATACTTCCGCGCTCAGAAAGCATCGATACTTCACCGTGCCCGCCAATCATATCGGCAATATCAGACGCCTTGGCGAACTTTACTTCAATAATTTTTGACTCCAACGAGCCCAGTTCTTGTGCCAAACGCTCCTGTTCGAGATCTTGTTGCTCTCGGCTATCAAACTCTTCTTTAGGGGCAACCAAAATCACGTTACCTTCAACGCGTTTGTCCAACCCCTTCACTTTCAAAATGATGTCGAGAACTTGCTGCCAAGGGACATCATCGACCTTTAATGTGAGATTGCCGGATACTGAATCTGACACAACAAGGTTGAACTCGTTGTAGTCCGCTATGAGCTGCAATACGCTTCGAACTGGGATGTCTTGAAAGTTGATCGAAATAAGCTTGCCGTCTTTTTCAAGAATACTGGCTTGTTCAGGCTCATCTTTTGGTTTGGCGGAAACCGTGACCTCAAGAAAGCGATCACGTAATCGATAATCATAATTGTAGGCGGCGTTTGTCGTGGCAAATAGTCGGGTATTTGAACCTTCTCTAAACACTTCGACACTTTCGACATTAGTAGAAAAGTCGGCTACATCTACAACAAATAGCTTTTCATCTTCTACGCTGGTTTCATGCAAGGAGATGTTCAAGCCATCGGGCATTGGCTGAATATCCACAGCCGCTGCGTTAGACGCCAATTCAATCACCAACAGTGCATGCTTGTCTTTATTGAGTCTAAAATCAATTCCTACAAATTCATTGGATTGAGCAGATGCTCCAGTCGCAACAAATAACCCTATAAAGATAAGCAAAGCACGACGATACATCTGCGTCATATTGACTTTTTCCCTTTTAATCTTAAATCCTAAAATTTATTTCAATGCGAGCTTCACGTTACGCTGCTGCCAACACCCAAGCCCATCAGGTAATGTTTCCTGAATCGTCAGATGCTTTGGAGTAATATTGATTACCTTGCCATTGTTTAAACCAAGGTAATGTCCCTGTTTTACCTTGACGACATGACCATCAGGGACTTGAATAATGCCCGACACCTTTTTGCCACTCCCCATGACCCCTTTTAATTTGAGTTGAGTGAGAGCAAACCTTTCTAATTTCCCATTCTTCCTTCGGGAGGCTGGTTGCCAACAGTCTTTAACCAAAGATGGTTGGGTTTCAACAACCGCAATTTTAGGTAAAGCAAAAGGAACACGAGCCGTTACTGGCACATATTCACTAGCCTTAAACGACTGCTCTGCTTGCAGCTTAGATACTTGCGTAGACGCGTTGGCTTGTGTCTTTAAAATAAAATCCTGAAGTGGTTCGTGGTTGGCACGACAACCGCTTAAAGCTGCAATTGCGACCAGCGCCATCAGCGGCTTATTCATCACTCACCTCCGGTTTAAACTGATATGTATATGCCCTTACCCTAAAGTGCAGTGTGCTGCTTTCCTGGCTCACTCTCTGCCAATCAACATCATCAAAATTTATGATTCGAGGTAAGTTAGCGATTGCCGCAGAAAATTCGCCAATATTTTGGTAAGTCCCTGTCAGTTCAATGTTTAGAGGCAATCGATATAAGAATTCCTGATTTTGCTTTTCACCCCAGTCAATACGGGTAAACGTTAGCCCATGTTGAATGCCTAACTCATTGACCGACGCAAGCATACTTGCCAACTCTTTCTGTTCCGGTAACTGCTTTAACAAGTAGTCATAGCGGCTGTTGAGTTCATCTAATTGTTCTTCCAATTTAGGCAATGCGGCTACTTTATTGGTTTTGATGATCAGCGTGCTTTTCAGGGTTTGTTCTTTTTGGCGCAGCTGCTCCAGCTCTTCATTCATTGGCGCGAGATAAAACCAGCTGCCCAGCGCCTGTATCAAAAGAAAAAGAAGCCCAAACACCAAAAGTTGCGCTGGAAGTGGCCATTCTGGCAAGTCTTCAAAATCAAGGTCTTGCCAATCAATCATGATTTTTCATCCTTTTGAGGCGCAAATACAAACGACACTTTGAATGTCTTAAACACTTTGCCAAACAACTTCTTCCCCGACACAATTGAATGCATTTCCACGTCAGCGAGTTTGGCTGAACGCTCCAATAGATCGAGCATGGTCGTGATATTGGCTGTACTGTCACTGATGCCGTTAATTTCTACTTCAAAATCGTTCATCTCAATTTTGTCGACGAAGACGCCAGGTGGAATGGCATCAGGTAACAGAGACATAAAATCGGTTGTTTTATTGCGTTTTATTTGCAGCGCTTCGACCGAGCGCAACCGAGTTAGGATAGATTCATGCTGATCGCGAACTTGGCTTAGCCCACGTAGTTGCTGGTCAAGATAAGAAATATGTCGAGTCAGTTCGGCATTGCGCTCTTCTTGCATACTTTTCTGCTGGGAAAAATACACACCAGTGCCCCACTGCACGCCAGCGGCAACCAAAATCGCAGCAGCGAGATAAGAAAAGAACTGCCGACGGTATTTAGCACGCAGCTCGTCGCGCCAAGGCAATAAGTTGATGCTATGCATGGTGATTTCCTTTTAGCCACTCAACACCGCTAATCGCCAACCCCATTGCCACGCCATAAGCGGCAAAATCCGACAGTTGCTTAACCGACTGCTTAGTGCCATTTTCAACTAACCCAAACGGATTTAGTGGCGAGGTTTCGAGCCGAAGTTCTTTACTAAGCATGTCAGCAATACCCACCAAATTAGCCCCACCGCCGCTCAACCAAATACCATCGATGTTTTGTTGGGGGTTTACGGAGTTGTATAAACTGACGTGTCTTTGTAGCTTTTCACCCAGATCTTTGACAAAACTCTGAGTGACGGAGTCGCTACTCAGAGTCATGGCATCAGACATTGCTTGTGACTGCGCAACGTTTTGAGTACCAAATGGGATTTCTTTATAGAAAGGCGTTCTGCCTGCTGCGACAGTACACAAAGATGTTTGATTTAAACCGATATCCACCAGCATCCACTGCCTTCTATCAGGATGAACTTGGCTAGCCAAACGCCATACTTTCAACAAGCTATTGGCATGAACATCAATCGTCAAAGGCTTAAAACCGGCTTTCGTTAATGCGGTAACACGAGAGTCGACCACCTCTTTGCGCGTCGCATAAACTTGGAAGGTGGAAGTCGAGCTGCGAGTCGTGACTTTTTGGTCCACTTCAATAAAGTCGAGGCTTAATTCTTCGAGTGGGATCGGTGATTGTTGACCAAACGCTTGATGGACAGCGAACTCCTGCTCTCTCCCATCCATATCTTGTTCAATTTGAAGTACTTTGCTGATAACTGCCTTATCGGGTACGGAAACTGCGACTTGATGACTAAAAAGAGGTAAGCCCTTTTTAAGTTCTTTGAGTTTCTTTACAATCTTCTGATAATCGAGGGTATGGTTTTCAGAGAAAATATCTTCGGGTACATTAAGCTCATTATAACCAACCAATTGCATTAGCTCGCCGATAGGCTTCATTGCGACAGCTTTAATACTGTGATGACCGAAATCGATGCCAATTACTAAAGATCTACCCATGGCGATTTGGCTCCTAAAAGAGTGTTACACTCGGCAAGTTGGAAAAACGAGTTGTTTAAGACATATCCAAAAAATAATCCTGACGTTTTAGCGCAGTAACAGAAGATATGTAACCAGATAGCCAAATTAAACAGGGATTCTCCGGTGAAGTTCATAAAGCATTTGTTAATATTTTCATTGGTTTGCACCATTTTGGGAGTGACCACAATTATTGGGTTTTACTTTTATGTAAAGCCTGAGCTCCCTGATGTTGCAACACTAAAAGACGTAGAACTGCAAACGCCGATGCAGGTATACAGTCAAGATGGAAAGCTGATCTCACAATTTGGTGAAAAGCGTCGAGTACCCGTTGCACACGACGACATCCCTCAAGAGCTTATTGATGCACTGATTGCAACCGAAGATAGCCGTTTTTTCGACCACCCCGGTATTGATCCAATTGGTATCGTTCGTGCGGCTATTGTTGTTGCAACAACAGGTTCAGCGAAACAAGGGGCAAGTACAATTACCCAGCAGTTAGCGAGAAACTTCTTTCTGACTAACGAAAAAAAGATCATGCGGAAAATCAAAGAGATTTTTATCGCAATCCACATTGAGCAGCTTCTGACGAAAGAAGAAATTCTAGAGCTGTACATCAACAAAATTTTTCTTGGCTATCGTTCTTATGGATTTGGGGCCGCTGCTCAAGTCTATTTCGGTAAAGAATTAAGCGACTTATCTTTAAGTGAACTTGCGACTTTGGCTGGAATGCCAAAAGCCCCGTCGAGCATTAACCCAATTCGCTCCGTAGAACGCGCTACCAAACGTCGAAATGTCGTACTGATGCGTATGCTTGATGAAAAGTACATCACTCAAGAACAGTACGATTCCGCTCGTTCAGAAACCATTGTGGCAAAATACCACGGCGCGGAAATTGAACTCAGTGCGCCTTATGCCGCTGAAATCGCACGCTCTTGGGCATTAGAAAACTACGGTGAAGATGCGTATACATCAGGTATGAAAATCTACACAACCGTGAACTCCAAGCTGCAACAAGCTGCTAATGAAGCCACTATCAATAATTTGTTGGGCTACGATGAGAGACACGGTTATCGCGGCGCAGAAGAAGAGCTTTGGGCTACAGGTGAAGTGCCTTGGACTGAGGATAAAATGCGCAAACACCTACGCACAGTGCCAACTTACGGAAAGCTCATCCCCGCCATCGTTACTGAAGTCGGAGAGAAATCCGCCAAGATTTACATTAAGAACCAAAATTTCTCATCTCTCGATTGGGATGCGATGAAATGGGCCCGTAAATTTAAAAGTGACAAACGCCAAGGTAGCGCACCTAAAAAAGCGTCGGAGATTTTATCCGTCGGAGATCAAATTTGGGTGCGTAAGCTTTCGCTTCCAGCAAGTGATGACAAACTAGAGCAACAGTGGGCATGGAAACTTGCTCAAGTGCCAGACGCCAATACCGCATTTGTCGCAATGAATCCAAATGATGGTGCCGTTGTGTCATTGGTTGGCGGTTTCAACTTTGTTCACAGTAAGTTTAATCGCGCCACTCAATCTGTCCGTCAAGTCGGTTCGAGCATAAAGCCGTTCATTTACGCCGCCGCCATCGATAAAGGCATGACACTGGCGAGTTTGATTAACGACGCCCCCGTCAATAAATGGGACAAGAGCCAAGGCACCGCGTGGCGCCCGAAAAATTCGCCACCGACATATACTGGTCCTACTCGTATGCGCATTGGACTCGCTCAGTCAAAGAATGTCATGGCTGTACGAATATTACGTCAAGTTGGATTGGACGAATCGATTGACTACCTTACTCGATTTGGTTTCGAAAAAGACCAGCTTCCTCGCTCTGAAACTATCGCGTTGGGTGCAGGTAGTTTAACTCCAGTGAAAATGGCTCAGGGCTATTCTGTTTTCGCGAATGGCGGTTATTTTGTTGAGCCTTACTACATAAGCCGTGTGGAAGATGCGTTTGGTAGGCCTATATTGGAAGCCAATCCAAAGGTGGTTTGCCACAAAGATTGCCAAGCCCAAAAGAGCAACGAGTTTGAAGAGCAGGATGTCGATTCTCCCTACGCGCCTCAAGTTATTTCAGAACAAACCGCCTTCTTAATGCGCGAGATGATGTACAGCAACGTATGGGGGGGTGGCAACTGGCGTAAAGGCACGGGTTGGAATGGTACTGGTTGGCGCGCTAAGAAATTGGGGCGTCGTGACATAGGTGGAAAAACAGGAACAACCAACGACTCTAAAGACGCATGGTACAACGGTTACGCACCGGGAATGGTGGCTATTGCATGGGTCGGTTTTGACAACCACCAAAGAGAGCTCGGTCGCAGTGTGGTAAACCCGAACTTAGGTAAAGACCAAATTACCGGAGCAGAAGCCGGAGCGAAAACGGCACAGCCAGCTTGGGTAAACTTTATGAAAGTCGCACTAGAAGATGTCCCTGCGGTACGTAAAAAGTTACCTACGGGCATCATTCGAACCCGTATTGATGCAGAATCAGGGCTGCTTACCAACAAATCTGACGATTCAACCATGTTTGAATACTTCAGACGAGGAACGGAGCCAAGAGAGTATGCTCACGATCCTATAAGCGAAGCCATATACAGCGAGGACGGTGAAGAGCTGTTTTAACCACATGAATTAGCTCCAACAATTTCTAATTCTGTATCAAAAAAGGCGCATCAGCGCCTTTTTTTATTTCCAACTAACTGCCTATTCTCGCTTTATACAAGCTCTGAAATACTCTCAGCCAGCTGTTCAAAACGGTTTCGAAGCGGAGAACCCGGTCGATAAACCAACACAATACGTCGGCTTGGTTGAGGATTACTGGCACGCACGTAGCACACTCCATCACGCTTCTTCTCAGCGGGAACCGACAATGCAGGTAGCAGAGTAATACCACCACCAGCAGCAACCATATTACGCAGCGTTTCAAGACTGGTCGCTTTAAAGCGTTCATCATCACGCGCACCCGCAGCAAAACAAAACCCTAACGCTTGATCCCGTAAGCAATGCCCATCACCTAACGCAAGAACCGTCTTACCATTCAGTTCAAGCATGTCTATTTCATCGCGTTCTGCCCATTCGTGATCACAAGGCACAGCAACGCTCATGGGTTCGTTGTATAGATCCAACTCTTTAAAGGGCTCAGTCTCTGCAACCGAAGCCAGCACCAAACAATCTAACCGTCCCTCTTCAAGCTGCCTAACGAGCTGATGGGTTTGCGCTTCATGCAAAAACAATTCTAAATCAGGGAACTGCTCCTTAAGCTGTGGAATGATTTTAGGGAGTAAATAAGGACCAACCGTAGGAATAAACCCGATGTGCAAAGGACCACTCATCTCTTTGCCCTGCAAGGTTGCCATATCTGTAAATAACTTCACTTCACCCAGGATTCTCTTCGCTTGATCCACAAGCTGTAAACCCGACTCGGTAAACAAGACTCTGCGGCTACTGCGCTCTAAAAGCGCGGTCCCTAATTCATCCTCCAACTTGCGAATTTGACCACTCAACGTGGGCTGGCTAACAAAACACGCTTCTGCAGCTTTGCGAAAGTGTTTGTGCTCAGCGAGAGACACTAGGTATTCGAAATCACGAATGTTCATCTTTCCACCCTAAAATAGAAATTATCTATCAATACCATAACAATAAACGATTGGAGCTATCAACCCGATCGTTGAATAATGGACTCAACAAAACGAAACAGGCTGAATAAACAAAAGCCAGCTACGCTGATTAAGGTCGGCTACACATAAGAATTCAAAAATCCAAAGAGGAAACCAACATGTTCGCATCAAAAGAAGGTCAAACTGTACCACAGGTCACTTTTCCGACTCGCCAAGGTGATGCTTGGGTAAACGTGACATCGGATGACCTTTTCAAAGACAAGACCGTTATCGTGTTCAGCTTACCTGGTGCATTTACACCAACATGTTCATCAAGCCACCTACCGCGCTACAACGAACTGTTCTCAGTATTCAAAGAACACGGTGTTGATGAAATCGTCTGTATGTCTGTGAATGACACTTTTGTTATGAATGCTTGGAAAGAAGACCAAGAAGCAGACCATATTTCTTTCATCCCAGATGGAAATGGTGAATTTACTGATGGAATGGGCATGTTAGTCGACAAAAATGACATCGGTTTTGGTAAACGTTCATGGCGCTACAGCATGCTGGTGAAGAATGGCGTTGTTGAGAAAATGTTTGTTGAACCAAACGAGCCGGGCGACCCGTTCAAGGTTTCGGATGCAGACACGATGCTTGGTTACATCGCTCCGGATTACAAAACTCAGGAATCTATTACCGTATTCTCAAAACCAGGTTGCCCTTTCTGTGCGAAAGCGAAACAAAATCTGATTGATCACGGTCTTCAATATGAAGAAGTTATTCTGGGTAAAGATGCAACAACCGTGAGCTTAAGAGCTATCACCGGTCGTGCAACGGTTCCACAAGTATTCATTGGTGGTAAACACATTGGTGGCAGTGAAGAATTAGAAAGCTTTCTTCTTAAGTAATCCAAAGTAACGACGTATTCCTGAAAATTAAGCCCGAGGAAACTCGGGCTTTTCATTCCAAACCGACATTAAAGAGAATCCATTATGAAACAACTGAATGTTGATGTAGCGATTATTGGTGGCGGCACCGCTGGTCTTGGCGCATATCGAACTGCAAAAGCGCATACATCAAATGTCGTGATGATCGAAGGTGGTCCTTACGGTACAACATGTGCTCGAGTAGGTTGTATGCCGTCTAAATTGCTCATCGCAGCTGCTGAAAGTGTTCACCAAATTGAGAAAGCACCAGGCTTCGGTATTCACCCGCAAGGTGAGATCGTCATCAACGGTCGTGAAGTAATGGATCGAGTAAAGCGCGAACGAGATCGCTTCGTCGGGTTTGTATTAGAAGGCGTGGATGACATTCCAGCAGAAGACAAAATATCGGGTTACGCAAAATTTGCTGATAACAACACCCTGATCATCGATGATCACACTGAAGTAAAAGCACAACGCATTGTGATTGCGACGGGTTCTCGCCCTGCCTATCCTGGCGTCTGGAATGAATTAGGCGATCGCCTTATCGTTAATGATGATGTGTTTGATTGGGATGATCTTCCTGGCTCTGTCGCGGTATTTGGACCAGGGGTAATTGGCTTGGAATTAGGGCAGTCACTCCACCGATTAGGGGTTGATGTGAAGCTGTTTGGTTTAGGTGGGCAAGTCGGTCCTCTAACCGATCCTGAAGTCATGGCTTACGCTAACAAAGCTTTCAGTGAAGAGTTTTACCTAGATGCCGATGTCAAAGTCGAAAGCATGAAGCGCGTCGATGATAAGGTTGAGATCCAATTTATTAATCACGACGGCGAGCTTGAAACCTTCGTTACCGATTACGTATTGGCTGCAACGGGTCGCCGCCCGAATGTCGACAAACTGGATCTGGAAAATACGGATATAGATTTAGATGATCGAGGTATCCCAAAAGCGGATCACTACACACTGCAAACGTCGGTTGAAAACATCTTTATCGCTGGCGATGCAAGTAACCAGATCCCGTTGCTTCACGAAGCCGCCGATCAAGGTCGTATTGCAGGCGATAATGCGGGTCGCTTCCCAGACATCCGTGCAGGGCTGCGTCGTTCTTCTATCTCCGCAGTATTCTCGGATCCTCAAATCGCAATGGTGGGAGAAACTTATCACCAGATCACTCAGCGTTTAGGCAACTGCGGTTGTTTTGCAACGGGTGAAGTGTCATTCGAAAGCCAAGGTCGCTCTCGCGTTATGCTGCGCAATAAAGGCGTCTTGCACGTATACGGGGAACAAGGCACAGGTCGATTCTTAGGTGCAGAAATGATGGGACCGAATGCAGAGCATTTAGCTCACCTTCTAGCCTGGGCTCACCAAAACAAAATGACCATATCTGAAATGCTGGACATGCCTTTCTATCACCCTGTGATTGAAGAAGGGGTTCGAACCGCACTTCGTGATTTAAATGCCAAGTTACACCTTGGTCCTGAAATGATTAAGCACTGCTTGGATTGCGGTCCGGGTTGCTAATTTAACTCAGCCTAGAATTTAACTACTTAAAATAAGAAATTGCTTCTAAGTCCTTTTTTACCCTGACTTTTTCTCCAGAGTCAGGGTCTTTTCACATTAATTTCATCTAAATTTGAACTTGCATCCTTATGATACGCAATTCGTTTAGCTATAATTCTAGGAAGAATTAGTTAACGAAAAGCGACTTTATGCCGTGTCGAACATGCCAAGAAAACTGGTTTTGGAAGAAAATAGGCCGTTGCCAGCGATGCATGGATCAACTCACTGTACTTTCGGTCGCGTGTTGGATTGTTTGGTGGTTTGCTTTAAAAGAGTCTCCCAATAGTATTCAGTCTGTGACGTTAATTTTTGCTGGCTTTGCTTTCAATGTCTTACTTGCCATGCATCTTTGGATGAGGTTTGTCATTTTCCCTTGGCAAGCACGCAATAAAAAACCGCGCTGATTTCTGCGCGGCTTCTATTGTATGAAGACTGTATGAAGGCTACTTCTTAATTCTTACTTAGTTAACCTTAACGCTTCATCAATCACATGATAAATGTAGTTTTGCTCTACCACGCCTTGGAATAGCCAAGCTTGCGGACCACGAGCAAAAATCGCTACATCTTCCCCAGAGTGTGTTTCTGAGCCTAGCTTGACCAATGATTGCTGTAAGTAATCTAGCTTGAGTACTTCTTTTTCCGACAAATCACTTCGCTTCCCTTCTACTGCACCAGGACCATTACCATACGCCAACGTCGTGTAGTTTTTTCCAAATTCGTCTTTATTGAATTTACCTTTGGATTTAGAGAGACCAAGAATGGGGTTGCCGCGTTCTGCGTAACCGTTTGAAATCAAAGTATGCGCGTGGTCGGCTGTCACTACGATCAGTGTCTCTTTTGGATCCGTCATTTCCAAAGCAGCTTTAATAGCGCGGTCATATTCCACCGTGTCTTCAAGTGCTCGTGCAGCATTACCTGCGTGGTGGGCGTGATCGATACGGCCCGATTCCACCATAAGCAGATAGCCCTTCTGATTATTTTTCAGAATCTCGATGGCTTTGGAGGTCATTTCAGATAGTGATGGCTCTTTGTTTTCCTGTACACGATCGGCTTCATACTGCATGTGGCTACTTTCAAATAATCCAAATGCTCGTTTGGTGTTTTCATTCAGCTTATCAAAACCAGCTCGGTCGTAAACATAGGTTCCTTGTGGGTATCGCGCTTCCCACTCTTTGACTAAGTTACGCCCATCCTTTCTCTTACCTTTCTTACCTTCTGGATCGGTCATCGTGTTGGGAATAAATTCACGTCGACCGCCCCCAAACGCCACTTGGAAACCATTGCCGGAATCAAATTCAACAAACTGCGAAGCAATGTCTTTACAACCTGTGTTTTTCGCAATGTTTGGAAGCTTACCGTCGTTTTCCCAATTCCGGTCAGCACTATGCGCGTAGGCCGTCGCAGGAGTAGCATGAGTTAAACGCGCAGTAGAGACCACACCTAACGACAAACCTTTTTCACCTGCCATTTGGAAAGCTGTTTTGACTTCATTTCCCTTCTGAGTGTTACAAAAACCACGCTGAACATTGTCGTTCACATTAATGATGCCCGCTTTGGTTTTCACACCCGACACCATCGCGGTTGCCGTTCCTGCAGAATCTGGAGTTTGCATATCAGTGTTGTATGTTTTGGATAATGCCGTATGTGGCAAACGCTCCATAGCCAACACAAACTCTTCACCCTTTTGACCTTTTTGCTGGCCAGCATAAATACGTGCAGCGGTTATGGTGCCAACGCTCATGCCGTCGCCCACAAACAGAATCACATTTTTTGCCGGTCCATCAATTGGCTTAAGCTCTTTTGCAGCAGCAATCGCGCTTTTTGCTTCTTGGTACCAAGTATCAGATTGCTGAGGTACATTGGCGTTCACGGTCGCTGCGGTAATCACACCAATTGCTAACATAGAAAGTTGAAGCCCTTTCATGGGGATATCTCCGAAGTAGTTTGATAATCAACGGAGGACACTCTAAAGATCAAAAAGTATGCTTAGGTATCAATGAAGTGAATGTTTCATGAAAATTTAATGAATATGTAATGTTATAACAATTCATAAATATAGAGAGAAAATTCAAATTGAGCTGGATCGGAAAAAGAAAAAAGCCCCTAAGCCAAATCTGGTTAGGGGCCTTCTTAGATTCATCTAAGAAAAAGCAGTGGTATTAATATGACCGCGCTCTTCCTTAATAAGTTCCCAAAAAAGATCAATTTTCTTTAAAAAGATCTGAGCTGATTCAAAAACTGTTTTTAATCACACTGTTATGCAACGTTGACCTTAGTGATCACTTGTTCTGATAGGTTGATCTCCAGCGCGACTTCATCACACGCATGCGTTCTTGGACACTGATCGCAGTCCTTCAGTACTTTCTCTGGCAAGAGTGATTTGGACGTCGGAATGAAGCTGTACTTCATGAAGAATTCAGGTACTCGAGTCAACACAAATACTTTCTTAATCGCCATCTGACGCGCTTTTTCAGTCAGGTGTGCAACAAGTGCGCTTCCTTGACCTTGACCTTGCCACCCAGCTTCAACACCAAGCGAACGAATTTCTGCTAACCCTGAGTCATAGACATACAGAGATGCACACCCCGTCACCTCACCATGATGTTCAGCAACAGCAAAAGATCCAACGTCGCGAACCAGCTCATTACGAGTACGTGGAAGGTTTTCACCTAACCCTGCCCAGTACGCCACCATGCCTTCTAACGCATCAATATCGGTTAAGCGCGCCGCACGCACTTTCACCCCTGATGTGTCTCTTTGGACAATGCGTTGTTCGGCTTGTTCTACGGCATAAGCTACTTGTTTTGGCGAAACACCACCCAGTGCAGATCGTTTTTCTAAGCAGGACTCGATTGTTAGGATGTCATACACGTCATCTTCGATAACGTCTGAGAACTCTTTAAGCTCTACAATCGATAGCTCCTCCAAAGCACAACCCTTAGCAATCGCCGCTACTACCGCTACACCCACAATATGGTGCGCTTCGCGGAATGGAATGTCTTTTGAGACAAGGTAATCGGCTAGCTCTGTCGAGTTGGCATACCCTTGTTTCGCCGCTTCCAACGTACGCTCGCCATTCACTTTAATTCCATCAAAGCAAAGCGCAGCCATTTCCATGCATTCATTCCAGCTGTCTAGCGCATCAAACAGACCTTCTTTGTCTTCTTGCATGTCTTTATTGTACGCAAGAGGCAGCGCTTTCACTGTCATCATCATGCCAGCCATTGCACCGTAAACTCGTCCACACTTACCGCGGATAAGTTCAAGTGCGTCTGGGTTTTTCTTCTGAGGCATCAGTGAAGAACCGGATGTCACGGTATCCGCCAACTCAATAAAATTCGATTCGCCTGAGTTATAGAAAATCATATCTTCTGCCAAACGAGACAAATGAAGCATAGAAATGGAGGCTACTGACATAAGCTCCATAACATGGTCACGATCGGATACCGAATCGAGGCTGTTACGCGTTGCACGACGGAAGCCAAGGCTGTGCGCGAGAGCTTCGCGATCCATTGGGTAAGCTGTACCAGCAAGCGCACCGGAACCCAGTGGACAAGTGTCTAGGCGCTTGATGGCATCAGAAAGACGAGAATAATCACGCTCAAACATTTCAACGTAAGCCAAACACCAATGGGCAAACGTCACTGGTTGAGCACGCTGTAAGTGTGTATAGCCAGGAAGTACGGTGCCTTGATGTGCTTTAGCCACTTCAACCATCTGACCTTGTAAGCGATCGAGTGCCATTAACAACTGATGACCTTGCTGGCGACACCAGAGCTTAAGATCTGTGGCGACCTGATCGTTACGAGAACGACCTGTGTGCAGCTTTTTACCCAAGTCACCAACTTTGCCTATCAGCTGCTGTTCTACCCAGCTATGGATATCTTCAGCATCCGAGCGCAAAATCTGCTCGGGATCTTCCATCACTTCAAGCTTAAGCTCATTCAGCGCTAACTCTAATTTTTGTTGTTCATCCTCATTCAAAACGTTAACCGACAGCAGGGCTTTAGACCACGCAATCGACCCAACAATATCCTGCTCTGCCAATCGGTAGTCGAATCGCAAAGAATCATTGAATTGTTTGAATCTGGTGTCTGCTGCTTGGGTAAATCTACCGCCCCATAATGCCATGGCGTCTCTCCTGAGTTGCGGCTCTGAATCTTTCAGAGCCTCATTTGCTTGCTTGTGTAATTTGCTAAAAAAGCTGTGATAAATGTACGAGTCGTTCGCTTATTTTTTATTTTCGTTCAAAGCGCGAATACGGCTAGACAGGGAATAAAGGCGGATGAAACCACCAGCATGACTTTGGTCATACACTTCGTCTTCGCCAAACGTAGCAAACTCTTCAGAGTACAAGCTGTTGTCTGAACGCTTTTGCGTTACGGTTGCTTGACCTTTGTACAGTTTGATCACGACTTCGCCGTTCACATCTTGCGCCAACTCCTCTGTAGCTGCAAGGAGAGACTTACAAAGCGGTGTAAACCAACGGCCGTCATAGACAAGGTGAGAAGCTTTTAAGCCCAATTCTTCACGGAATTCAAACGCCGACTTGTCTAACACCAATTGTTCTACAGCACGCAGCGCTTCCATCATGATCGCGCCACCCGGAGTTTCGTAACAGCCACGAGATTTCATTCCCACAAGACGATTCTCAACGATATCAATACGACCAACGCCGTGTTTTGCGCCTTTCTCGTTTAGGTAAACCAAAGCGTTGTATGGTGTCATCGCTTCACCGTCGACAGCGACAACAGCGCCTTTTTCTACTTTTAGTGTCACGCTTTCAGATTCGTTTGGCGCTTGCTCTGGATCAACGGTCCAAACCCAGCAATCATCATTCGGTGCATTCCATGTATCTTCTAATACACCGCCTTCTGTTGAAATGTGCCATGCATTTGCATCACGTGAGTAAATCTTAGTTAATGAAGCCGTACATGGAATGTTGCGCTCTGCTAAGTAATCTAAACACTCTTCACGACTCACTAGATCCCACTCACGCCATGGTGCAATCACGTGTAGATCCGGTGCAAGTGCAGCAAATGCGCCTTCGAAACGTACTTGGTCGTTACCTTTACCCGTACAGCCATGGCATAACGCATCGGCACCCACTTTACGCGCGACTTCAACCTGCGCTTTAGCAATGATTGGACGAGCCATAGACGTACCTAGTAGGTATTTGCCTTCGTACAGCGCACCTGTTTTTAATGTCGGGTAGATGTAATCTGCCACCATTTCTTCTTTTAGGTCCGCGATGTAGCACTCAGAAGCGCCGGATGCTTTGGCTTTTTCTTCAATGCCTTCAAGCTCTTCCGCACCTTGACCAACATCAGCAACAAATGCCACAACTTCACAATCGTAGTTTTCTTTTAGCCATGGAATGATCACAGATGTGTCCAGACCGCCAGAGTAGGCAACGACTACTTTTTTTACGTTTACTTTGCTCATTTTACTTCTCCTAATCCTTGGGTCTGCACTTGGCGGTCAGCGCCCAAAAGGTCATACAAAATTGGTTTATTCAGGTAAGAACTGCGTACCGATGTTGGTACCAGAAAATAAATCGGTCAGTTTTTCAGGGTAACGCCATGTCGCTACCTGAATCGGACGTCCAAGATCGTTTGCCGCTTTCAATGCAGCGTGCACTTTTACGATCATGCCGTCGGTAATCACTTTGCCTTCAATAAGCTGAAGAGCCTCGGTTTTGTTTAAACTGTTCAATAGGTGCCCTTTGCCGTCCAGCACACCGCTGACATCAGAAAGCAACACCAATTCAGCATCCAATGCCCCCGCTACAGCTACCGCTGCTTGGTCGGCATTGACGTTCATGAGTTGCCCTTCTTCTGTCATACCTATTGAACTGATGATTGCGATAGCGCCTGTATTCATTATGGCTTGCAGTACATCAGGATTCCCCGGAGTCGCATTGCCTACTGCACCTAGCTCTGGGTTCAACTCTGTCACTTGGCACAATCCGCCATCCGCAAGGCTCAATCCAACCGCGTTAACGCCAGATTTAATCGCTTCACCTTGAAGTAGCTTGTTTGCTGTGCCTGCTAGCGCTCCAGCGATGAATGGGATTTGCTCGTAAGGAGTGATGCGCAAACCATCCTTTTTAAAAGTGGCTAATTGAAGCTTGCTCATTAAGTCATCAACAAGGTAACCACCACCATGAACAATCACAATAGAGCGCTGTTCTGACTGTTGGTAATCTTTGATTGCACCGAAAAGCTTTCCAAGCGTTTCACTGCATTCTAATGCGGCACCGCCCAGTTTTACGACAAGTGGGTTTTGTGTAGTCATCATCACTTCCTTAAATCAGTGCCGTCAGTGGCTCGTAGCCATAACGAAGGTTCAAACACTGCATCGCTTGGCTTGAAGCACCTTTCAGCAGATTGTCGATTGCCGATACAATGATTACGTGTTCACCCTGAACTTTCCAACCCAAGTCATTAAAAGGCGTATTTTCTACTTGTAGGATGGTCGGCAGTTGATCATCAAACAAACGTACTGCTGGCTTGTCGCCATAGGCATTGTGAAAAGCGTCTGTTACTTGTTGAAGCGTCACGTCAGCTTTTAGCTTCATGGTTATGGTCGCTAAAATGCCACGTTTAAAGTTACCAAGATGAGGAGTGAAAATAACATCACACCCAAGATGTGAAGCAATTTCTGGCTGATGACGGTGAGTAAACACACCGTAAGCTTGCATCGATACTTCGCAGAAGCTGTTGGTCATTGTGGCTTTTCTGCCTGCACCTGAAACTCCGGAAGTCGCGTTAATTACTGGCCATTGTGACGTTTCAACTAGACCTGCAGCTAAAAGAGGCTTAATCGCCAATTGTGATGCCGTCGGGTAACATCCTGGTACAGCTACAAGCTGAGCTTCTGAAATAGCGGCTTCATTCCACTCCGCTAAACCGTATACCGCTTTATCTAGCCATTCTGGGTTGCTGTGTTCAAACCCGTAGTAATCTGGGTAAAAGTTTTCTTTCTGCACCCGATAAGCGCCAGATAAGTCAAACACTGTGCAGCCGTGCTCTAGTAAGGTAGGAGCTAGGTCGTGGCTGACTTCATGTGCGGTTGCCAAAAATACCACGTCGGACTCTTTAGCAACGGCTTTAAGATCGGTCAATGGAGTGACAGGCATATCCACTACACCCGATAACTTCTTATGTAACTCTGATACCGGCTTATTTGCGTCGACGCTATTGGCGGACACATACAAACCTGATAGCTTGAGATTTGGGTGTTTGGCGACCATCAGAGCAAGTTCTGCACCTGTGTATCCGCTGGCACCAATGATTGTGGTTTTTAACATCTGCAACACATCCAATTTCGCTTGTCACTTAATTTCTATAAAAGTGACTATCCATACTTGATTATTAACTCTATTTGAGTTTTTATTCACTTATTGTGATTTAATATGTGTTTTATCGTTTTAAGCTTAGTCTGTCAACAGTGGAAGTGAAGTTAATATGCAAATACCCGGTTTTATCGATATCTACGGTGGCTTAATTTCCACCTCCTCTATTAGCTCAAGTGATGCGAGTTGGGATGAAGGAAACAGTGAAGTCATTGCGAAACTTGCCACATGGTTTAATGACTTGGGGTTTGAAACGGACGTTGTTGAAGTCGAAAAAGGCAAGCACAACCTGATTGCCAAGATGGGACAGGGAGAAGGCGGCTTATTATTAGCGGGTCACTCTGATACTGTTCCTTTCGACGAAGGGCGTTGGAATTTCGACCCACATGCTTTAACAGAAGCAAACAATCGTTTTTATGGTTTGGGTACGGCCGACATGAAAGGCTTTTTCGCTTTTATATTAGAAGCCGTTAAAAGCGTCGACTGGAGTACACAAACAAAGCCACTTTATGTACTGGCGACATGTGACGAAGAAACGACCATGCTCGGGGCACGCCACTTCACTCAAGATGCCCCGTTCAAACCGGATTACTGCATCATAGGCGAACCCACTAGTTTGGTTCCTATTCGCGGGCATAAAGGGCATGTAGCAAATGCAGTACGCGTTACCGGTCATTCAGGGCACTCGTCAAACCCTGCTTTGGGTGTCAATGCCATAGAAATTATGCATGAAGTGCTTTTTGCGCTCATGCAGCTCAGAGATCAATTGATTAAAACTTATCATCACCCAGGCTTTGAGATCCCTTCCCCGACCCTGAATTTAGGGCATATTCATGGTGGCGACAGTGCCAATCGAATATGTGGGTGTTGCGAGCTTCACTACGATGTAAGACCTCTACCTGGCATCAGCCTTGATGGATTGGACAACCTTCTGCGCGATGCACTTAAAGAAGTCGAAGCTAAGTGGCCAGGAAGAATCGAGATTCAATCATTGCATGATCCTATCCCAGGATATGAGTGTAACCACGACCACCCGTTTATTGGTGGAATGGAAACTATCTGTGAAAAGCCAAGTGAAACCGTAAATTACTGTACTGAAGCCCCTTTCTTGCAACAACTTTGCCCTACTCTCGTCCTTGGGCCAGGTTCAATTGATCAGGCCCACCAGCCCGATGAATACCTTGCTTTTGAGTTTATCGACCCAACCATCGATGTTTTAAAGAAAGCCATTCACCAATACTGTTTCTAAACATTTCAAGAAAATGATCTCTAAAAGCGCAGGCAACTGCGCTTTTTTAACGCTTCTTAAACCAGAGCACATCAAGCTTCAGCAAATATTGAAAGAAAATTTCACAATAGCGCTACAAAGCGCGTATCAAAAATGAGCAATATCAATAGTTGCCCGAATTCCGTTGTTTTAGTGTCGGATTATTTGACTCAAGCCAAACAATTTCGCTAGATTGTGGGCTTAAACAAAACATCGGATGTAATAAATTTACGAGGCGGGAAACAATGAATGAAAAATATGCCGCGCTAAAAAGCAATGTGAGCATGCTAGGTCGATTACTTGGCAATACCATTCAAGATGCACATGGTGAGGCAATCCTAGAGAAGGTCGAAACCATTCGTAAACTCTCAAAATCAGCACGAGGGGGCAGTCAGGAAGACCGCGAAAATCTCATAAAAGAAATTGAAAGCCTACCAGATGAGCAGCTCACACCCGTTGCTCGTGCATTCAACCAATTTCTAAACCTCACCAACATGGCAGAGCAATACCACACCATTTCTCGTCATTGTGAGGAACACGTCTGCGAACCAGACGCCATTAACAGTCTATTTTCAAAGCTAAGCCAAAGCGACATCAGTAAACTCGACACTGCTCAGGCTGTTCGTGATTTGAACATTGAGCTAGTCCTAACGGCGCACCCGACAGAAATTACGCGTCGTACCATGATCAACAAACTGGTCAAAATCAACGAATGTCTATCAAAGCTAGAGCTTAGCGATCTTTCGTACAAAGAGCGCGTAAAAACAGAGCGTCGCTTAGAGCAGCTTATCGCACAGGCATGGCACTCTGACGTTATCCGTCAGCAACGCCCAACGCCAATCGATGAAGCAAAATGGGGTTTTGCTGTTGTCGAAAATTCCTTATGGCAAGGTGTGCCTGATTTCCTACGTGAATTAGATGAACGTTTGGAAGGGTATCTTGGCGAAGGTTTACCTATTGATGCAAGACCGGTTCATTTCTCATCTTGGATGGGAGGTGACCGCGACGGTAATCCATTTGTTACCCATACCATTACTCGCGAAGTCATGTTGTTGTCTCGCTGGAAAGCAGCCGACCTATATCTAAATGACATTAACGAGCTGGTTAGCGAGCTGTCGATGACCAAATGCAGTGACGCACTGCGTGAGTTGGCGGGTGAAGGAGAACATGAACCTTATCGTGCGATCCTAAAGCGAATCCGTACAACGCTCACCGAAACCCGAGACATTCTCGAAGCCAAAATCAATGGTGAGCAACTGGCAGTAAAAGCGCCGTTGAAATCCAATGAGCAGCTTTGGGAACCACTTTATGCGTGTTACCAATCTTTGCATGAATGCGGCATGGGCGTCATTGCCGACGGTTCTCTGCTAGATACTCTCCGTCGAATCAAATCATTTGGCATTCACTTAGTGCGCCTCGACATTCGTCAAGAAAGCACACGCCACTCAGATGTATTGTCAGAACTAACGCGTTACCTTGGTATTGGCGATTACGACCAATGGAGCGAGCAAGATAAAGTTGCTTTCCTTACAGCGGAACTTAGCTCTAAGCGCCCACTTCTGCCGCGAGGTTGGGAACCATCAGAGCCTGTAAAAGAGGTGTTGGATACCTGCCGTATCGTGGCAAGTCAACCTCGTGAAGCGTTTGGTGCCTACGTAATTTCTATGGCAAGAACCGCCTCAGACGTACTTGCAGTGCACTTGTTACTTCAAGAGTCAGGTTGTCCATATCGCATGGACGTTTGTCCACTGTTCGAAACACTGGAAGATTTGAATAACGCTGAAGCCGTTATCACCCAGTTAATGGGTATCGACCTATACCGCGGTTTCATTCAGAACCACCAAATGGTCATGATCGGTTACTCAGATTCCGCCAAAGATGCAGGTGTTATGGCTGCGGGTTGGGCGCAATATCGCGCAATGGAAGCCTTAGTGAAAGTATCAGAAGAGGCGGGCATCGAGCTGACCTTATTCCACGGCCGTGGTGGTACGGTTGGTCGTGGTGGTGCGCCAGCACACGCTGCGTTGCTTTCTCAACCGCCGAAAAGCCTCAAAGGTGGTCTGCGCGTAACTGAACAAGGTGAAATGATCCGCTTTAAGCTGGGCTTACCTGAAGTGGCGGTCAACAGCTTCAACATGTACGCCAGTGCAATATTAGAAGCCAACCTGCTGCCACCACCGGAGCCGAAGCAAGAATGGCGTGACTTGATGGACACCCTGTCTGAAGTGTCTTGTGAAGCCTATCGTGGGGTTGTTCGTGGTGAGCCTGACTTCGTACCGTATTTCCGTGCGGCAACACCAGAGCTTGAGCTAGGCATGCTGCCATTAGGTTCACGCCCATCGAAGCGTAATCCTAACGGTGGTGTCGAAAGCTTACGTGCCATTCCATGGATTTTCTCATGGAGCCAAAACCGCTTGGTATTACCAGCATGGTTAGGTGCCGGAGAGGCGATTCAGTATTCGGTCGACCAAGGACACCAATCATTACTGGAGTCAATGTGTCGCGAATGGCCTTTCTTCTCAACACGATTGGGCATGCTAGAAATGGTGTACTCGAAATGTAACATCGAGATCGCAAGCCTGTACGATCAGAAGCTAACAGACAAATCTTTGTGGGCTCTGGGCGACAAACTGAGAGCTCAATTACAAAAAGACATTAAAGCTGTACTCAATGTTGAGAATAATGAAAATTTAATGCAGAGTGATCCGTGGGGATTAGAATCTATCCGCCTTCGTAACATCTATGTAGAGCCGTTGAATATGCTGCAAGCAGAACTGCTTTACCGTACAAGGCAGACAGAAACGCCATCGACAGAGCTTAAAGAAGCATTAATGGTCACAATTGCAGGTATTGCAGCAGGAATGCGCAACACCGGTTAACCAGTCATTTATTCTTTAAGTGAGACAAAAAGCCGCTAAATGCGGCTTTTTGTATGGCTGGCATTCGCTATTGAGAATTTTGTCAGTTTTTCAAACCATTCATATTTTTTATTCTACTTAATGCTTATTATTATTGATATGCTTACTAACCGCTGTAAATTTACTAATAACTATCCGCAGCAATTCTATGGCATTGGCATTTGTTTCTAAGGTAGCAAATTCAATAGCTGCCATTTTCTAGGTGATGTAAGGCTAAGAAGGTGACAGAGCCGTCTAAATTTGTCTTTAGATTGGTATGAGCGCATTAACACACTATACAAACGTGCCAAAGAAGCACACTCGGTGTTTACGCGTTCAAGTTTTACAGTTTGATTGACCATTGGATTGAAGACATGTCATTACCGCACGTAATCCTTACTGTTTTAAGTACTCGTGATGCAACTGGATACGACATCACAAAAGAGTTCTCATACAGTATTGGCTATTTTTGGAAAGCAAGTCACCAACAAGTATACCGCGAGCTAAATAAAATGGCTCAAAACCAACTTGTGACTTGCGTGCTTGAGCCGCAAGAGGGCAAACCAGACAGGAAAGTTTATTCAATTACAGAAGAAGGACGCCGAGCACTTGGGGAGTGGTTTGACCAACCTACTGCACACCCTACCGTTCGCGATGAGTTCTCTGCCAAGTTAATGGCATGTTCCGTACAACCTTCTACTTCGTATATTGAACAACTGACTGGTTTGATCGAAGAGTCTCGTCAACTAGTGAACCACTACAAAGAAATTGAGTCGGTTTACTACGCGACACCAAGCACTTTAGACAAGCAAGCTCGTTTAGAGCGTTTAACCCTTCGTCGCAACTTGTTGCTTCGTAACACATGGGTTGCTTGGGCAGAAGAAGCGCTTGCAGAATTAGAAGCTATGGCGTAAATCTTCGCTATTAATAAAAAAGGTTGGTGCATACACCAACCTTTTTTTATGTCTTACCGTTTACATTTGAATTACGCTTGCGGGCGAACACCCAACGTATGGCATAACGCGTATGTCATTTCAGCACGGTTTAGCGTGTAGAAGTGGAAATCTTTTACGCCTTCTCGGCTTAGAATTCTCACCATATCGATTGCTTGACTTGCACCCACTAACTGACGTGTCATTGGGTCATCATCCAACCCTTCAAATTGCTTCGCCATCCACCCAGGGACTTTTACATTATTGATATCCGCAAAGCGAGAGGCCTGCTTAAAGTTCGATACTGGTAGGATTCCCGGAACAATCTCAACATCAATTCCAGCCGCCACACAGCGGTCACGGAAACGCAAGTAGCTTTCAACGTCGAAAAAGAACTGAGTGATCGCTCGGTTTGCTCCTGCATCCACTTTACGCTTCAAGTTCAGTAGATCGGCTTGTGCACTTTTAGCTTCTGGGTGAACTTCAGGGAATGCCGCAACAGAAATATCAAAATCGTGCTGAGACTTTAGTAATTCAACTAAATCAGAAGCATACATATCCGGTGCACCACCGCCTGGAGGAATATCGCCGCGCAACGCTACGATACTTTCAATACCATTGCTCCAGTAATCATTAGCAATGTTCACTAATTCATCACGTGATGCATCGATACAAGTTAAGTGTGGTGCTGCAACCAAACCCGTTTGGTCTTTGATTTCTTTGATAATTGAGTGCGTGCGATCGCGCTCTCCAGAGTTTGCTCCGTATGTAACTGAAACAAACTTTGGCTGTAACGTTTTTAGGCGGTGCACTGAGTTCCAAAGTGTTTCTTCCATTTTTTCACTGCTTGGTGGAAAAAACTCAAATGAAACATTGATGTCATCAGAAAGCTCAGCAACATTCTGATTCAAAGCATCTATATGACTTGCGTGGGTATAACTCATGCTTCTCTCCCTGTGGCACCACCACAAAAAATTCTTTTAAAATTCTCAGCGACGTTTAGACGTCTATATGTCCAAAGAATGTCTTTTATCCGATTTAATGTCAACTAGATCACCATGAATTTTATTCATGATGAAACTACGCATTTTTCATTAATAAAAATCCACAGTATTTTAAAGGGATAGGGGCAACAAAAAAGGGCGCGAGCGCCCTTTCGATATAACAAATTGCTATAACAAAGATTTATAACAAACTTGAAAGTCGATTCAGATCCGACTGAATAGCCCCCGCCGTCACGGCCTTACCCGCTCCAGGGCCTCGAATAACGAGTGGGTTGTCTTTGTACCATTTACTCTCAATGGCAAAGATATTGTCGCAAGGCAACAAGTTGGCTAGTGCGTGCTCACGAGGTAACGCTTCTACACCTACTGTTGCGCTGCCGCTTTTTTCCAGTCTCGCCACATAACGCAATACTTTGTCTTCACGCTGGGCTTTTTCAAGGCGCTCGGCTAAGTTTTCGCTCAGGATCTGTCCATTGTCCAAAAAGTCATCCAGCGGTAAATCGCGCAATTGCTCTGGAACCAATGATTCAACTTTCACGTTTTCAGGCTCGAGCTCTAATCCGGATTCACGAGCGAGAATCACCAACTTACGCATCACATCAGAGCCATCTAGGTCACAACGAGGATCGGGTTCCGTTAAACCTTGCTGCCATGCAAGGTCAACTAAGTCACTGAAAGGCACCTGACCATCAAACTGTTGGAAGAGCCATGACAGCGTTCCTGAGAAGATTCCAGAAAGAGCTAGAATGTCATCCCCACTTTCACGTAAATCACGCACTGTGTGGTTAACAGGAAGCCCTGCACCTACCGTTGCGTTATAGAACCAATGGCGACCAGTCTTTGAAAACGCATCTTGTACCTGATGATAAACGTCGCCCGGTGCCGAACCTGCAACTTTATTTGCCGAAATCAAATGGAAGCCGTGCTCAGCAATACTGACATACTGATTAGATAACGCTTCACTGGCTGTCACATCCAATACGATAACTTCATCGAATTTCTGCTGATGCGCCAATTTGTCCAACCATTCCGTTCCGTCATTGCTGATCGCTTCATCATCAAAACGATTAAAGACCTCTTTGGCATCAATGCCCTCAAAGTCCAACCAATACGTTTGGCTATCGACTACCGCAACCAAATCAAACGTTTTTCCATGACGCTTTTCAAGCTCGTCTTTTTGCTCATCAAACAGCTCTATCCAACTGGAACCGATATTGCCTTTGCCGCACAAAGCGATAGCAACACGCTTTTGAGCTTGGAACAACTGGCTGTGAATGCCTGTGATTAAGCGAGATGTATCGGTTTTACGAAGAATCGCGACCAAGCTAAGACCAGATTCAGCCTCACTAATAAACTCTACGGTGCTGTTTTTCAGTTGCTGGTAAAAACCGTAGCAATGATTCGGGTTATTGGTTACACCAGCGCCTACCGCAGCAACCAGTGAATACCCTTCTTTCAATTTAATTTCCGCACCGATAGAGACATCTTGTAGGTGGGAAAGCGCCTCACCAGCCACTTCTGAGGTATACGCCAAAAGCAAGCAACCTTGATCGCTTTGCGCTTCAAATGCCAATGGGCTGAGTTGCCCGCGTGAAAGTGTTGTAAGTACTTCTTTGGCTAAACGTTCAAAATCATGCCCATGCCCGAAGTCCACTTTAACCAGTAGCACTTCATCCAAAGAGGTAATGATTTTGGCACCACGACCCGACGCAAGAACACGCTCAATACGTGTTGAACCTGACTCAGGTTGGTAGCTGCAACGCAAATGCAGTTCCATTGAACTTTGAGCAACAGGTTGTAACGTACGGCTATGAAGAACTGGTGCAGCCAAGCGAGCCAACTCACTGGCTTCATCTAGGCGCAACAGAGGCAGTAAGCAGGCGTCTGATACTTTACGAGGGTCAGAGCTATACACCCCAGCCACATCACTCCATATGGTTACTCTGGACGCTTCTGCTAGTGCTCCGATGACGGTCGCTGAGTAATCTGAACCATTACGCCCGAGAAGAACTGTTTCGCTTTCTTCATTTTTTGCCATGAAACCAGTAATAACAATTCGACACTGACGATGCTGTGCTAGCGATTCTTTAATTAAAGGGTAAGAACGTGCTCGGTCGACCTCCGGCTGAGCTCCGTGTTCTGCACGAAGGAAATCACGTGAATCTTGCGAAACCGCTTCTAAACCATTGTGATTAAGAAGTTCCGCCAATAGCCTCGCCGACCATATTTCGCCGTGTCCCATTGCTGATGATTTTTGAGCACTGCTTAATGGGTAAGACAATTCACCTAACCCAGAAAATTCCGTGTTAAGAACATCAAGCAAAGGCGCTGCACGTTCTGCTGGCAACAAGCTTTCAATTAATTGTGTTTGGTATTGTCTGAGTTCTTGCAACGCTTCATGCGCTAAACGCCCGTCTTTTTCTAACGCCGCCAACCAAGCGATAAGTTGGTTTGTTGTGCCACCTGCTGCAGATACAACAACCAAGTCATTCGTATCCGAATATTCTTTGAGTATGCTCACCACACGTTGATAGCATTCGGCATCCGCCAAGCTACTGCCACCAAATTTATGCAATTGACGTTCGAGAGTCATTACGCCACCTCCTTGGCTTTTGCAAAGGCTTGCTTCAAATCAGCGATCAGATCTTGCGCATCTTCAAGACCCACAGACAAACGCAGTAGTGTTGGGGCAATGCCCGCTTCTTCTTGCGCTTCATCACTCATGGCACGATGTGTCATTGAACCAGGGTGACAGATCAGGCTTTCCACCCCACCCAAAGATTCTGCGAGCGAGAAAAGCTGGAGAGAACTGGCAAAACACTTCATTTGCTCAAAGCTTCCATTCAATTCAAAGCTGAGCATAGAGCCAAAGCCTGATTGCTGCTTTTTGGCAATATCATGACCTGGGTGCTCTGGCAAACTTGGATGGTAAATGGTGCCAACCAATTCATGTGTTTTCAAAAACTCTAAAATCGTGTTCGAGCTCTCTTCATGAGCTCGCATACGTGCACCAAGTGTACGTAAACCTCGTAGGGTCATGTAACTGTCGAAAGGCGTGCCAGTTGCGCCAATACAGTTACCCCACCACGCTAAATCTTCCGCGTGTTTTTCATCTTTACAAATGATGACACCACCAATCACGTCAGAGTGACCATTAATGAATTTAGTTGTGGAATGCACAACGAAATCCGCACCAAGCGTAAGCGGTTTTTGGTAAACCGGTGTTAAAAACGTGTTATCGACTGCGACAAGCGCACCGACTTGTTTTGCTTGTTCGCAAATTTTCGCAATATCAACAACACGTACCAAAGGATTTGATGGTGTTTCAAGTAAGACCAGTTTAGGTTTTTTGCTGAGTGCTTCAGCAAGAGCGGCTTCATCGGATTGATCAACAAATTCAACTTTGAAGTCACCCTTTAGTGAACGGGTGTTAAAGAGTCGATAAGTACCACCATAGCAATCGTGTGGCGCAACAATAAGATCGTCAGGACCTAAGAATGCCGTCACCCAAAGGTTAATGGCTGCTGTGCCAGTATTGGTGATGATGGCGTTTGCACCTTCTTCCAGCTCAGCTAACGCTTGCTCTAGCAAGCCTCGATTAGGGTTACCTGAACGCGTGTAGTCATATTTGGGCACTTCACCAAACGCAGGAAAGCCATAGTTCGTAGACAAGTAAATTGGTGGGACAACTGCGTGATACTGAGTATCCGCTTCAATACCAGTGCGTACGGCAATAGTGGCTGGCTTTCGTTGGCTCATAAATAGGGTCTTCCTTTCCTGTGGTGCAAACTTTTCGAGCCTCTGTTATACCAATTACGAACGCGAGTTAACATGCGTGTAACGTGTTTTAACAGAGATAGTCACGATTAATATGCAATACTTTAGCGCTCTCATTTTAGGACGTCAACACTTCTAGACGTCCATATGTCTTTGCTTGTGGCAGTAAAAGTCGCTAAAATCGTTTTTTATGAACGGCTAAGTCGCTAAAACACATGAAAAGAGCTTTCTGTGCGGAGTAGCCATATAACTTAGATAAATAATAATTGAAGGTGCGCAATGGCAGATTGGAATGGCGAATACATAAGCCCCTATGCTGAGCATGGTAAAAAAAGCGAACAAGTAAAAAAGATTACAGTATCGATTCCGTTAAAAGTACTTAAAGTACTGACAGACGAAAGAACACGCCGCCAAATTAACAATCTGCGTCACGCCACCAACAGCGAACTGCTTTGTGAAGCTTTTCTCCACGCTTATACAGGTCAGCCATTACCGACAGATGAAGATTTGAGAAAAGATCGCCCAGACGATATTCCGAGTGAAGTGAAAAAAATCATGACGGAAATGGGCATCGAGTTCGAAGCCTACGACGAAGAATAAGCAGAAAAAAAGGGGGGATAGCCTAAGCTATCCCCCTTTTTTATGTGTATTGAAAAAGCAATTTCCGTTTAATCTGACACACATGAAAAGTGAATCAGATTGTCACGTTCATGATTGCATATAGTTTTCAGGCATTTCAATACGAGCAACGCCTGAATCAATGGCAGCTTGCGCAACCGCTTTTGCTACTCGTGGCAGTAAACGAGCATCCATCGGTTTCGGGATGATATAACCGGAACCAAATTCTAGCTCCGTAACACCTGCCGCTTTTTTCACTTCTTCTGGTACGGGCTCTTTTGCTAATTGTCGAATAGCATCGACCGCTGCGAGCTTCATTTCATCATTAATTTCACTGGCACGAACATCCAACGCACCACGGAAAAGAAATGGGAAACAAATAACATTGTTAACCTGATTCGGGTAATCGCTTCGACCCGTCCCCATGATCAGGTCATCACGAACTTGATGAGCGACTTCCGGCTTGATTTCTGGATCAGGGTTAGAACACGCAAAGACAACAGGTTTATCCGCCATCAGCTTTAGAGCTTCTGCAGGTAATAGATCAGGGCCAGACACTCCTAAGAAAAGGTCGGCACCCTCAATAACATCTTCCAACGTGCGCTTATCTGTGTTGTTCGCAAACAGCTGCTTGTATTCATTCAGGTCATCGCGGCGAGTATGAATCACACCTTTACGATCCAGCATGTAGATTTTTTCGCGCTGCGCACCACATTTGATCAGCAGTTCCATGCACGCAACGGCAGCAGCCCCCGCACCTAAACAAACAATCGTCGCATCTTCGAGTTTCTTATCTTGAAGTTCAATCGCATTCAACATACCAGCAGCCGTCACAATAGCCGTGCCGTGTTGGTCATCATGAAAGATGGGAACATCACAACGCTCGATAAGTCGCTGCTCAATTTCAAAGCAATCTGGCGCTTTAATGTCTTCTAAGTTAATGCCGCCAAACGTATCGGCAATGTTGGCGACGGTATCAACAAATTCATCAATCGTGCGATGTTTCACTTCGATATCGATGGAATCAAGACCAGCAAAACGCTTAAAAAGAAGCGATTTACCTTCCATCACAGGTTTGGACGCTAGTGGCCCTAGGTTACCCAGCCCAAGAATGGCTGTACCGTTAGAAATGACAGCCACCATATTGCCTTTGGCAGTGTACTTATAAACATTGTCAGCATTTTGCGCGATCTCACGTACAGGTTCGGCTACGCCAGGGCTGTAAGCCAGCGCGAGGTCTTCTACTGTATTGGCTGGCTTGGTGAGTTCGACGGAAATTTTACCGGGAGTAGGTTGAGCGTGATAATCCAGAGCTTGTTGGCGAAAATCTTGTTGGCTGTTGTCTTCAGACATGTGGGGACGTTCCAATTATTGTTTTTTGAGTAGGTAAAGGGTGTTTCTTGCATTGTTAGCTGAAGCCGACCGCAAATTTAACTTCAGCTCTTTATTATACTAAAGTATGACTTGCAATCTTCATAGATTGCCAGCGTCAAAGAAAGGTCATTTTGAAAGAGCTAAGACCACTTAACCGAGAGCTGAATCAAAAAACATTTATTTCATGAACGAAAAAAGGACGCCGAGGCGTCCTTTTCAAATTTGGTCAGTATTACGAATTCGTAATTACTTGCTGCTAAGAGCACCAAAACGCTTGTTGAAGCGATCAACACGGCCGCCAGTATCAACGATACGCTGCTTACCAGTGTAAAACGGGTGACATTTGTCACATACGTCTAGGTGGATAGAATCTTTGTCTAGAGTTGTTTTGAACTCAAAAGTGTTGCCACAAGAACATGTTGCTGCAACAGCTTTGTATTCTGGGTGAATACCTACTTTCATGGGATAACCTCAAATTGGGCCGTGTCGCCATCCGATTCTATGCCGGACACCACACGTAGTTTCAGATAAATCGATGCGGAATGACCACATCATCAAGGCGCAGTATAGTAATGAAACATTTAGGTAGGATCAACCTATTTGGCAGTTTTTTCGCCAACTATTTTTGATTTAGAGGCAGTTTTCACCCGTTTACCCTACGGGTAAGAAAATTCGAGTTTAGCCAGATTTGATGGATAGGTTACTTAGCGAATCTTACTCAGTTATACTCAAACCACCTCAAGATGCTAGTTTCAGCGAGAATTGCTTAGTTTTCAGGCAAGGCACCAATTTGCAGATCTAGTGGTTCTAAATCAAGAATTGGTAACACAGTATGAAAACTAAGCAAACTCGCCCTTGGGAGCTCATCTTATGTCCCATTTCATCGTCAAAGAACTTGGAAAGGACTCGTCATTCCACTGCGTTCTTTTCCTTGAACTGACACAGAAGATAGAGCTCTGAATCCTGCACCTTGAGGTGGTTTGAGTATATAATCACTTTATTCCTATCAGGTTCTTTATAAAAGATTTATGCGCCCTTCTATTGCCAGAGTCGCTTTGCCCGTACCATTGGACAAGCAATTTGATTACCTAATTGCCCCCCATCAATTTCCAGTGATTGGCGGCCGCGTGAGCGTACCTTTTGGCAGGCAAACCTTGGTTGGTATTGTAACGGAGCTCGTCAGTCAGTCTGAGTTTCCCGTTCATCAGCTAAAGGGAATTAAAGAAGTACTTGATGAGTCACCTGTTTGGCAAGATTCTCTGTACGCATTATTGCAGTGGTGCAGCCAATTTTATCTCTATCCGCTAGGTGACACGTTAGCGAATGCTATGCCTGCTTTATTAAGGAAGGGAAAGCCTGCCAACTTCAATACTTTAAAAGAATGGGTTATTACTTCCTCTGGTAAAGATCAAATCATGAGCGGGTTTGGTCGAGCCGTTCAGCAAGCCAAAGCGATGCACCTGCTCGCAAACGGGTCTGTTCCCCATCAAGTGATGCTCGACAACGAAATATCCAGCCAAGTATTGAAAGCCTTGCAAGAGAAAGGCTGGGTAGAACAAATAGAAAGTAAGCCTGTTGCCATAGATTGGACAAAGCAAGTAGAAAGTACTGAGGAAAAGCCCAAGCTCAACGAAGAGCAATCTGTCGCGATTGCAGCTGTAAATAGCCATCAGGACTTTGGCTGTTTTCTGTTGGAAGGGGTTACTGGTTCGGGTAAAACCGAAGTTTACTTGAATATGATTAAGCCCGTTCTCGATAAAGGAAGGCAGGCACTGGTTTTGGTACCAGAGATTGGATTAACACCGCAAACCATCAATCGATTCAAACGTCGCTTTAATGTCCCAGTAGAAGTTATTCATTCAGGATTAAACGATACCGAACGTTTGAATGCTTGGTTAGCGGCACGTGATAAACACGCCGGTATTGTCATCGGGACTCGCTCTGCGTTACTGACGCCGTTTGCCGATCTTGGCATCATCATTGTCGACGAAGAACACGACGCTTCATACAAACAACAAGACAGTTTGCGTTATCACGCTAGAGATGTTGCGGTGATGCGAGCGGCTAAAGAGAAGATTCCCGTCATATTAGGCAGCGCAACCCCTGCTCTCGAAACTCTCCACAATGCATTGAATGGTAAATATCATCACTTAACCTTGGCGAACCGCGCTGGTGCCGCCATGCCCACAACCAATAAAGTGCTGGATGTAAAAGGGTTATATCTAGAGAGTGGCTTATCTGCCCCACTGATCGCAGAAATGCGCAAGCACTTAACGGCTGGCAACCAAGTCATGCTATTCCTCAATCGCCGAGGCTACTCACCTGCCCTCATGTGTCATGAATGTGGGTGGATTGCCGAATGCCACCGTTGCGATGCCTACTATACATTTCATCAAAATAGTCGAGAAATGCGATGCCACCACTGCGGTGCTCAACATCCAGTCTTGCATCAATGCCAAGGCTGCGGCTCGACACAATTGGTATCCGTCGGTGTTGGCACAGAGCAGTTGGAAGAACAACTTGCCAGCTTGTTTCCCGAATTCAAAGCAATCCGAATAGACAGGGACAGTACCCGACGTAAAGGCAGCCTAGAGAGTGCCTTGAAATCCATTCGGAATAACGAATATCAAATCCTGATTGGCACGCAAATGCTGGCGAAAGGTCACCACTTTCCAGACGTCACGCTCGTTGCACTGATTGATGTCGATAGCTCGTTGTACAGCAGTGACTTTAGAGCTTCCGAAAGGCTGGCGCAGCTCTTTATTCAAGTGGCTGGGCGTGCAGGTCGAGCCAGCAAAGCAGGGGAAGTCATCTTACAAACACACCATCCTGAACATCAGTTACTGCAAGCTCTTCTTCATAAAGGGTATGGACATTTTGCTCAAACAGCACTTGAAGAAAGAAAGCTTGCCTTACTGCCACCTTACACTTTTCTTACCTTATTTCGCGCTGAAGCAAATCATGAAGAAACGGGTGAACAATTCCTAAGGCAAGTAAGGCAAACCATTGAATCTAATCCAATTTTCAACAATGAATGCATGGTATTAGGTCCAATGCCCGCACCACTAGCAAGACGCGCTGGCAAGTCGCGTTGGCAACTAATATTGCAAGCTCCGTCACGATCTTTAATGCAAAAATTGTTGTACAGTTCAAAGGTCGTCATAGATGCACTGCCATTGGCAAAAAAAGTGCGATGGACAACCGATATTGAGCCCCAAGATCTTAGTTAGAAGTAAAATCTCTGTAAATTGATGTGATGTCAGTTCTGTTACTCAACGGTATTTTGTAGCTAGTTTGAGAAAATGAATATGATCCTATGTGATTGATGTCACGCTACTTATGCAAAATTTGTTAATCTGCCCGTAAATTAATCTTAATTTAGAGCATAAAATATCCAATAAAAAAGTTGCTCACGTCAGCGCTAGATATAAATCTTATAGATGCTATTACAGCCATGAAAAATAAAGAGGACAACTTACTATGGCGACAATGAAGGATGTTGCCCAGCTAGCAGGAGTTTCTACTGCAACCGTATCACGAGCTCTGATGAATCCTGAGAAGGTTTCATCTACTACGCGTAAACGTGTAGAGAGCGCCGTTTTGGAAGCTGGTTATTCACCGAATTCACTGGCAAGAAATTTACGACGTAATGAATCCAAAACCATCGTTGCAATTGTACCTGACATCTGTGACTCCTATTTCACAGAGATCATTCGTGGCATTGAAGATGTAGCTGTGGAAAATGGATATCTCGTACTATTGGGGGACAGCGGTCAGCAAAAGAAACGAGAAAGCTCGTTGGTCAACTTGGTTTTCACTAAACAAGCCGATGGCATGTTGCTTTTGGGTACGCACTTGCCATTCGACGTCAGCAAACCGGAACAAAAAAACCTGCCACCACTGGTGATGGCTTGTGAATTTGCACCGGAACTGGAATTGCCGACAGTCCATATTGATAACCTAACGTCGTCTTTCGAGGCGGTGAACTATTTGACGCAAATGGGCCACTCCAAGATTGCTCAGATTTCAGGGCCAGACGATGCTGCGCTTTGCCAGTTTAGAAACCAAGGGTATCAGCAAGCGCTGAGAAGAGCTGGCATAACGATGAACCCCACTTATAAAGAGATGGGAGATTTCACCTTTGAGTCTGGTCACAAGGCAGTCACCAAATTGCTTTCGTTACCAGAGCCACCAACCGCTGTTTTCTGTCATAACGACGCCATGGCAATTGGAGCAATCAAAGGAGCAAAAGCCGCAGGATTAAAAGTACCTCAAGATTTATCCGTTGTAGGCTTCGATGATATTCAGTTTGCTGAATTCTGCGACCCTCCACTAACGACCATTACGCAGCCACGCTATGAAATCGGTCGACAAGCCATGCTGATGCTGCTTGAAATCCTGAAAGGTCGTGACGTTCACGCAGGTTCACGCCTGTTGGAAACACACTTGAAAATCCGAGAAAGCGCGGCTCCACCAAGAACTTAACACTTCGAAAGTGGACTCACCTGCAAGCTTTTCACTGGTAACACTGGTTTTCCAGAGTAATTCTGGATTACCATGTTACCCGTTTTTTATTGACTGCAAGCTGTTAAACCGTGGCAAATAAAGATTACGTAAGAAGAGGGCGTGGGCAAAAGAAGCCTACCAGAAAACAAACATCCAATAAGAAGCCGTGGAAAGCAGGTCTTATCGCTATTTTACTTGCTGGCGGGTTTGGCTATGGGCTTTATATGCTCAGCCAAGATCCTGAACCACCCAAACCTCAGGTTGCTCAGAAACCGAAGAAACCAGTGAGCAAACCTAAACCACTGCCACCACCACCTGAAGAAAAGTGGGAATACGTCGATTCACTTCCAAAGCGAGAAGTGCAAGTCGAAGCCAAAGAGCAAGTGGTGTCTGAGATTCCATATATAATGCAATGCGGAGCCTATAAAACGCTCGCGCAAGCAGAAGCACGCAAAGTAGATATAGCCTTTCAAGGCATCAGCAGTAAGATCCGTAAAAAGGAAGGCAGTAGCTGGTATCGTGTCGTGCTCGGACCGTATGTTAAAAAACGCGATGCAGAGCGCGATCGTCACAAACTTCAGCGTGCCAAGATAGAACCTTGTGCCATCTGGAAAGAGTCGCAATAGAGCACTGCGTTCATGACTAAATTCACAAGGGAGCCGTTGGCTCCCTTGTTTTTTTATCTCCAGCCCACATATCCGAGTTATATCGCGAGCGAATTAAAAGGTTAATAAAAGTGACTACTATCGTATCTGTACGCCGAAATAATAAAGTCGTCATCGCTGGAGACGGTCAAGTATCGTTGGGTAACACCGTAATGAAAGGCAACGCAAAGAAAGTGCGCCGCCTCTACAATAATAAAGTGCTGGCTGGATTTGCCGGCGGTACGGCAGACGCCTTCACTCTTTTCGAAAGATTTGAAAGCAAACTGCAAATGCATCAAGGTCACCTAACAAAAGCGGCCGTTGAATTGGCAAAAGACTGGCGCAGTGACCGCGCATTAAGAAAACTTGAAGCTCTACTCGCCGTCGCGGATGAAACAGCCTCGCTTATCATCACTGGTAATGGTGACGTGGTTCAGCCAGAAAACGATCTCATCGCCATTGGCTCTGGTGGTAACTTTGCACAAGCCGCAGCCACTGCTCTGCTCGAAAATACAGAGTTAGACGCCCGTGAAATCGCTGAAAAATCGCTGAAAATTGCTGGTGATATTTGTGTTTTCACCAACCACCATCATACCGTTGAAGAACTCGACACCGCGGCGCAAGAATAATAAGGATTACCCTATGTCTGAAATGACACCTAGAGAAATTGTTCACGAATTAAATCGTCATATCATCGGTCAAGACAAAGCCAAGCGCGCTGTAGCCATTGCGCTTCGTAACCGCTGGCGTCGAATGCAGCTCGAAGAAAACTTACGAGTTGAAGTCACCCCAAAGAACATCTTAATGATCGGTCCAACGGGTGTGGGTAAAACAGAAATTGCGCGCCGCCTAGCTAAATTAGCTAATGCCCCGTTCATGAAAGTAGAAGCAACGAAATTCACTGAAGTGGGTTATGTCGGCAAAGAAGTCGAAACCATTATCCGTGATTTGACCGATGTTGCGATCAAATTGACGCATCAGCAAGCGATGGAAAAAGTAAAATTCCGCGCGGAAGAACAAGCTGAAGAACGCATTCTGGACGCGTTGCTTCCTCCACCACGTGAAGGCTGGGGTTCAAGCGAGAACACAGAAGATAAGTCTAATACTCGTCAAGTTTTCCGCAAGAAGCTGCGTGAAGGCAAGCTAGACGACAAAGAGATCGACATTGAAGTGGCTGCGCCTCAAATGGGCGTGGAAATCATGGCTCCTCCTGGTATGGAGGAGATGACTAACCAACTTCAAGGCATGTTCCAAAACCTTGCAGGCGATACCAAGAAGAGCCGCAAGATGAAGATCAAAGACGCGTTTAAAGCGCTAGCCGAAGAAGAAGCTGCGAAACTCGTCAACCAAGAAGAACTGAAAGAACAAGCCATCTATAACGTAGAAAATAATGGCATTGTCTTCATTGATGAAATTGACAAAATCTGTAAACGTGGCGAGAGCTCCGGCCCAGATGTGTCTCGCGAAGGTGTCCAGCGCGATCTGCTACCTTTGATCGAAGGAAGTACAGTGTCGACCAAGCACGGCATGGTAAAAACAGACCATATTCTGTTTGTCGCATCCGGCGCATTCCAAGTAGCGAAGCCATCCGATCTGATCCCAGAACTGCAAGGTCGTCTACCTATTCGTGTTGAGCTAGAAGCCCTAACAAGCGAAGACTTCAAACGCATTCTAACCGAACCTAAAGCTTCTCTGACTGAGCAATATTCCGCGCTAATGGCGACGGAATCTGTCGATGTGAGCTTTACTGAAGACGGCATCTCACAGATTGCTGACGCAGCATGGCAAGTCAACGAAACAACAGAAAATATCGGTGCCCGACGTTTGCATACCGTAATGGAGCGCTTGATGGAAGAAATCTCATTTGAGGCCACTGAGAAAGGTGGAAGTGCGGTGACAATTGATTCCGCCTACGTGCAATCCAAGTTAGGTGAATTTGTAGAAGACGAAGACTTAAGCCGATTTATTCTATAAACATCCCGTATTTGATATAAAACAAGCCCGCCGCACTTAGGCGGGCTTTTTGTATTCACCATTTCAAAGTCGTTGTTATACTGGATGCAAATCGAGCAACGACGTACGAAGCATGAGACAATCTTTAAGTGTATGGCTGGGCGCCGCTCGCCCAAAAACACTGCCTTTGGCCTTTGCCTCTATCGCAACAGGCAGCAGCCTAGCTTTATTCAATGGTCATTTTTCTCTTCCAGTAATGCTGCTAGCCTTACTGACTGCGATTCTGTTACAGATACTCTCCAACTTAGCCAATGATTATGGCGACGCTCTAAAAGGCACCGACAACCAAGATAGAATAGGTCCTGTACGCGCGATCCAATCGGGCGCTGTCACTGCAAAAACCATGAGAAATGCCATTATCATCAATATTGCTCTCACGATACTGTCTGGTCTCGCTCTCATTTTTTATGCTCTGCAATCCCCCACCAGCATTGCCGCATTTCTAGCACTAGGGTTGCTCGCTATAGTAGCTGCCATCGCCTATACGGTGGGTAACAAGCCTTATGGTTATATCGGTTTAGGGGATCTTTCGGTGTTCATCTTCTTTGGACTACTTGGCGTTGCTGGCACCTTTTTTCTTCATACTGGTTTTATTGATGCCACCATTTTTCTCCCGTCGATTGGTTGCGGGCTCTTGGCCGTGGCTGTCCTTAACATCAACAACATGAGGGACATCGACAACGATGCCGCATGTGGCAAACGCACGATGGCGGTTCGTCTTGGCGCTCAACGTGCAAAACGCTACCACATGTTGTTGTTGGCTGGCGGAACGGTCCCCTTCATAGCATTCTTGGCTTTACAGAGCACTGCATTGGCTTGGGGGTTGAGTATGTTGCTTGCCGTATTATTTGTGGTCAATCATGGCAGAGCGGTACTGGCTGCCTCTTCCCCAACTGAACTGGCACCCATGATGCCCGTCATTGTTAAATGTGCCTTGATAACTAACCTCTTATTCTCAATCGTGATCACGGGTCAAACTCTGATGACTTAATTGAGCCTTGTCATTGCAATGACTTACTAGGCATATATACTCGAATACAGAACTGCGTAACAGAAGACGACTTGCTTATGGAATACAACACCTCAGCACTATGCGATATCTACTTGGATCAAGTAGATGTAGTGGAACCTATGTTCAGTAATTTTGGTGGTAGTGCCTCGTTCGCGGGTCAGCTTACAACCGTAAAATGCTTTGAAGATAACGGCTTAATCAGAAAGGTATTGGAACAAGATGGTGTAGGTCGAGTATTGCTCATCGACGGAGGCGGTTCACTACGCCGTGCTTTAATCGATGCGGATCTGTCGTCTTTAGCAGAAGAAAATGAATGGGAAGGCATTGTGGTTTACGGGTGTGTGCGCGAGGTCGACGAACTCGAAGACATGAACATCGGTATCCAAGCTCTAGCCTCTATTCCAGTCGGTGCAGCGCAGCAAAGCGTTGGTGAAATCGATGTTGCCGTCAACTTTGGTGGTGTAACCTTCCTACCAGAAGATTACCTATATGCTGATAATACAGGCATCATCATCTCCCAAGAGCCTCTCGACTCCGACTTAGAAAGCGAAGATGAAGACGACTTCTCAGACGAAGAAGAATAAACAAGTATCTTCACTGTAGTACTCATACCAAAAAAGCAGCCATCGGCTGCTTTTTTGTATTCTTGAATTTCTATAATTTCCTACAAAGTACGCTTGTGTAGTTCTAGGAGGGGGCGCGGAATTTATAAGCATAAATGAGCACCACCGACAACGAAATACGCGAGCGTACGCCGTAGGAAAAAGAAATTATTCTACGTCGTCCATCTTCCCAAGAAGATTACGAATACGCTCCTGCCACGCAGTGTGCTCTTCACGCATCTTAATGTTTTGTGACTCTAACTCTTCACGGTTGCTTTTCAGCTCATTTGCTTCGGAATTAAGTTGAGCGTTTTGCTCTTTCAATTCTTCCACTTCCATTTGTAGAAGTGCGATAGTATCAACTGCGGTTTGGATTTTTACTTCTAGCTGCTCTAGGACTTCTAAAGACATGTTAGCCACCTGTTTATTTTGATTCAGTCTGCGTGAATGAAAGTTCACAAATTACCTCACATTCTACTCAGCATCTTTGATAGACACACGTTCAAAATTGGTGATCTATGCTCGGTTGGTTAAAAAAAAGTCGATATTTAACCAAATCTTGACGTTCATTATTAATATCTACAAATTTACCGTCAAAAATTGATGCTGGGCAATCGACACTGGATTTCAAAGGCAAAATCGCAAACGTTTGAATGGGGCTGTGATAGAATCGCCGCCAATTATTTCTCTAATTTTGTTTGGTATCTGGAGTCCACATGAAACGCGATTTGGCGATGGCATTTTCCCGAGTAACTGAAGGCGCAGCTCTGGCTGGCTATAAATGGCTTGGTCGAGGCGACAAAAACGCCGCTGATGGTGCCGCTGTTGAAGTTATGCGTGCCCTTCTCAATAAAACTGACATCTCTGGTGAGATTGTTATCGGGGAAGGCGAGATTGATGATGCTCCTATGCTTTACATTGGTGAAAGTGTTGGCGTTGGCGGTGATGCCGTGGATATCGCGGTTGACCCAATAGAAGGCACTCGCATGACCGCAATGGGGCAATCTAATGCGCTCGCGGTATTAGCCGCTGGAGAAAAAGGCAGCTTTTTGAAAGCGCCCGACATGTACATGGAAAAATTGGTTGTGGGTCCGGGTGCAAAAGGGGCAATTGACCTAAGCAAGCCTTTGGCTGAAAACCTAACGAACATCGCTGCCGCTCTAGGGAAAACACTGGATACATTAACCGTAACCACATTAGCCAAGCCTCGTCACGATGCCGTGATTGCTGAAATGCAACAGATGGGTATTCGTGTATTCGCCGTGCCGGATGGTGATGTTGCCGCATCCATTCTAACGTGCATGCCAAATAGCGAAGTGGATGTCATGTACTGCATTGGTGGCGCACCGGAAGGCGTAGTATCAGCAGCAGTTATTCGCGCCCTAGATGGTGATATGCACGGCCGCTTACTACCACGTCACGAAGTCAAAGGCGATACTCCAGAAAACAGAGCTCATGGCGAAAAAGAGCTAGAACGCTGTAAAGAAATGGGCGTTACTGCTGGCATTGTTTTGCGCATGGAAGATATGGCGCGCAGCGACAATGTGGTCTTTTCCGCAACCGGTATTACCAAAGGCGATCTGCTTGAAGGAATTTCTCGTCAAGGGAATATCGCCACGACCGAAACACTATTAATTCGAGGTCGCTGTCGTACGATTCGCCGTATTCAGTCTACTCACTATCTTGATCGTAAAGATGACGAAGTTCGTGACTTTATTCTGTAAGCGATAATCATATTGTCATTAGCGCAGCCTTGGCTGCGCTTTTTGTTTTAAGACTCATCCTTTAGCAAAGTAACCGACAGTTAATCAAGAGTTTGCTTTATTAACCTCATACCTCATAATAGTTATCAAGCTAGAGGTAAGGACAACATGAAAACCACTGATCGGATTCTGAATAAAATCAAACGTGAAGGCGCTATTACTGCCAAAAAACTTTCACAAGATTTATCCATGACAACGATGGGCGCACGCCAACACCTTCAGAGCCTAGAAGACGAAGGGTTCTTAGATTTTGATGATATAAAAGCGAAAGTCGGACGTCCGACCCGCCATTGGTCACTTACCGATAAAGGTCACGCACAATTCTTTGATGGTCATAGCGACCTGATGATTAATATGATTGATGCTGTAGAGTCTGTCTTTGGAAAAGAAGGGATGGAAAAAGTCACGGCAGAACGTGAAGCAACCACACTTCGACAATACCAAACGGCAATGGCGCATTGTAAGACATTGGAAGAAAAGCTAAACGTGCTTACCGAGCTCCGTGATAGCGAAGGTTACATGGTTGAACTGCTAAAAAACGAGCTAGGATTTGAACTCATAGAAAATCATTGCCCTATTTGCCGAGCAGCAAAACGGTGCCCCAACCTCTGCCTATCCGAGCTGAATGTCTTCCGTAAGCTTTTAGGAAAAGACTATTCAGTTACGCGAACCGAACATATCATTCAAGGAAAGCGTCGCTGCAGCTATCAAATTAGCCCTCACTAATTTCCCAATCGCATCATAAACTTACGCTGAAAGCTCAATTTGTCGTATTATTTTAAGATTAAAGTTGCATATATCAATAATGAGACAGAACAATAATAGAGCAGTTACAGTGCATTTTTTGAGCTAATTTTATCGTATGCTCTGATCATGTGCTGTAACGAAGAAGTAGGAGGGTGCAGATGGGACGCGCTCAATATGATCAAACTTTACCTCCATTTGAGGAGCTTGTCGCTCTGGCTCAGGATGATCCAGAAGCATTTAATCAATTTCGCCAGAAGATGTGCGATGAGATGATCACATACGCATCATCTGAAATGCAGCCCCGCTTGCGGGCGCAGCAAACTCACATCGAACGAGTCATTGACCGATGTAAAAATCCAACCCATGCCAACGTAGCATTAATGAACGAGCTCACCGCTCAAATTGGTAAATTCCAAGATGCTTTGCATGGCGATATCATTAAGGAATCCGCCGACATTGTTCCGTTCGACTTAGAACGAAAACAATAGCTCGAAGTACACTCAAACGAAACTCGCTGAACTCTACACTTTGAAACATACTCAAACCACCTCAAGATGCTAGGTTCAGCGAGCATTGCTTGATTTTCAGGCAAGGCACCAATTTGCAGATCTAGTGGTTCTAAATCAAGAATTGGTAACGCAGCATGAAAACCAAGCAAACTCGCCCTTGGGAGCTCATCTTCTGTCTCATTTCATCGTCAAAGAACTTGGAAAGGACTCGTCATTACACTGCGTTCTTTTCCTTGAACTGAGACAGAAGATAGAGCTCTGAATCCTGCACCTTGAGGTAGTTCGAGTATAAATTGAGTACAAATACAAAAACGGACCTCCTTCGGTCCGTTTTTCATTGGGCTATTGCATTCGTTGCGCTTTGCCGCTTTCAATATCGCACGAGGATTGGCTTATTTAAGCGGAGGAGCACCATATTGGTTTTCTTTGTCGTCACCTTTCAGCAGGCCACATTCCACAAAAATCCACACGCCCGCCGCCAACGCTAAGATAGAAGCAATCATTTCAAGAGGTGAAGTTTGAATTTCAACGCCTGGCGCTGCAACAGGTACCAAAACACGCCCAGCGATAACCGGAATATGCAATGCAAGCCAGTACACCGATTTCCCCCTGTCGTGCCAACGTTTTGCGGTAATAGCAAGATCAGGGAAAAGCATGAACGCTAGGAAGGCGATGGCAATGACATTTCCTAAATCTGGGAATAATGTCCCTGCACCAAAACTAAAACCAATCACAATCAGATAATAGAACGCATTCCAGATCCAGAAAACCTGACGCCCGATACGTCCGCGAAAAGAAAACAAGTACTGCTTCATCGACATCTTTTACTTACCTTTGCTCAATTGAGCACTTTTTGAAAACATTTGGTGTCCATATCACGGACATTAATGGTCAAGCTATGAACTTCACTGGCTTGCTGCTGCAATATCTCCATCAACTGACTCGACAATGTTCGTTTTTGTTCTTCGGTTCTGCCGTCTAACAAATCAAATGTAATGTGGATAAAATCCACCGAGTCTTCCTGATCCCCCACTAACCAATGGTGGCAACGCAAAGCTCGAGACTTTACCGAGGACACTTCAAACAAACCACTGCTGATCGCTGCTTGATGTAAATCTTCCAGCAACAATTGCACATTCACTCGTTCATCGACCGAGTTCGAATACTCCATCACTAAGTTAGGCATTGCTCGTCCTTGTTCATCTTTCCGTGATTTGGGGTAATACCCAAATAACCCCAAGGAGCTGGACTCAGAGCCTCATATTCGGTTTCAGTCCAAGGAAAAGGACGCAGTGGAATGACGAGTCCTTTCCAAGTNNGGCTCCCAAGGGCGAGTTGAATTGGCTTCCAAGCTTCGTAACCGATTCTTGACTTAGAACCACTAGGTCTTCAAATCGGTGCCTTGCTTGATAACCAATTCATTCTCGCTGAGCCAAACTCATTGGGGCTACTTGGGTATAAGATACAGGAAATTAAGCGCCTTGGTGCACTCTGGACATGAAACTGCCCACTTGATCACTGGTTTTTATCTCTTTGGTAACACCATCAGATCTGACCTTACAGTCAGATCATGGAAAGACATGACACCAGTCATGATTTAGCCGTATTAATCTGTTATATTCTTTCGCAATCACGTTTATTTTTTACATTAATTAATGGAGATATTCCTATGCGTCGTCCTGTAGTGATGGGTAACTGGAAACTTAATGGCAGCAAGTCAATGGTCACTGAACTATTAAATGGCCTAAATGCTGAACTTGAAGGCGTAACTGGTGTAGACGTTGCAGTTGCTCCACCAGCACTTTACATCGACCTAGCTGAGCGTCTAATTAAAGAAGGCGGCAACAAAATCATCTTGGGCGCGCAAAATACTGATGTAAATAACAGCGGTGCATTCACTGGTGATACTTCTCCTGAAATGCTAAAAGATTTCGGTGCAACGCACATCATCATCGGTCACTCTGAGCGTCGTGAATACCACGCTGAGTCTGACGAGTTTGTTGCTAAGAAGTTCGCATTCCTTAAAGAAAACGGCCTAAAGCCAGTATTCTGTATCGGTGAGTCTGACGCTCAAAACGAAGCAGGCGAAACTGAAGCTGTATGTGCACGTCAAATCAATGCAGTGATCGACGCTTACGGCGTTGAAGCTCTAAATGGCGCAATCATCGCATACGAACCAATCTGGGCTATCGGTACTGGTAAAGCAGCAACAGCTGATGATGCACAGCGTATTCACGCTTCTATCCGTGCACTTATCGCTGAGAAAGATGCAGCAGTAGCAGAGCAAGTAATCATCCAATACGGTGGTTCTGTTAAGCCTGAAAATGCAGCGTCTTACTTCGCACAACCAGACATCGATGGTGCGCTAGTAGGTGGTGCATCTCTAGACCCTAAAGGTTTCGCAGCTATCGCTAAAGCAGCGGCAGAAGCAAAAGCGTAATTCTGATTTTCCAGAACACATTAAAAAGACCAGCTTCGACTGGTCTTTTTTATTGCATTTTTTTGCCATAACTCAAGGGTTATTCAAACTGAACTTTAGGGTCTGTTGACCT
>NZ_PIZL01000024.1:0-39064 GCF_002835515.1 Vibrio sp. vnigr-6D03 | reverse complement strand
TGTGGCTTATTTCTACTGCGTTATCACTCATTGATGTAGAGCGACTACACCGAACGAGCTCTGCCTTGTATAAAAAACCCACAAATTGCTGCAAAAATCATCTCGAAAGGTCAATAGACCCTAGCCAAAGCAGTAGCGGCTTTATTCAGAAAGGGGAGATACATTCGTAAATCTTCCAACGTCTTACGAATTTTAGGGGCATGAACAGAGACAGTGAAGCACACGCTGCCGCTCTGATCCCGGACGGGTACAGCAATTGCCACCATGCCTTCCATAAATTCTTCCCGATCAAATGCAATCCCCTCATGACGAATCTTCTCCAGCTCTTCCAACAAAGCGCTGGGATCAGTAAGCGTGAATGACGTATAAGATCTCAATGGTGTTGCATTGATTAGCTTATCTCGAACTTTAGGCTTCATATGAGCAAGCAGCATTTTCCCGCTTGCCGTGCAATGAAGGGGGAGCTGAGACCCAACAGGAAGCTGAATTCGATACGGCCAATTAGCTTCAACGCGATCAAAGTAAACGGTGTGATCGCCATCTAACATGGTGCAATTACACGTTTCATCAACTTCTTGAGACAATACTTTTAAGATCGCATGTCGAGGCGCACTTAATGCATGATTCGACATGATGCTCCTCGAAAATGCACGTGCACGTAAGCTAGGTATATAACGCCGACTAACGGGCTCACGCTCCACTAAACCTTCTTCCTCTAACTGCTGAAGTATTCGGTTCAGTGTCGGCTTGGCTAAACCGAGTTCATCCATCAAGTCTGCTGTCGATATTGGCTTGTGTGCTTGCACCACTCTCTCCAACACCACAAATCCGCGCATGATGGTAGGGTAAGAATGCCGTTCCTCATCCATGTATTTTCCCCTCTTTAAAGCCTTAGCTTGCTTAGATTTATTAGCCTAACCAGCACCACCAAATTGCAATAGGAATGTCGACAGCGGTGGCCAGAAAGCAATGATAAGCCAAGCAATCATCAATGCGAATAAATATGGTAGAACATGACGCACAATCGTGAAGTACGGTATACCCGTCATACCACTGGCGACATACAAGTTAAGCCCATATGGGGGAGTAATAAACCCGATGGCATCGCCGACAAGGAAAACCACCGCAAAGTGAATGGGATCCACGCCTGCACTGTAGGCTATTGGTGCCAAAATCGGTGCCAATATGATGGTGTTAGGCAAACTTTCTAGCACAGTGCCCGCCATAAGAACGAGGAACATACACGCCAACAAAATAAAGACTGGGTCACCAATGTTCGACATCCAGCCATTCACGACTTCTCCTGCACCCAATAATGAGAGAATTTGCTGCATAACAACCGAAACCGCGATCAGCGGGGCTAACATGCCCGTAATCTGCCCAGAGCGAAGCAAGATTTCAGGCAACTTAGAAAGCTTTATTTGGCGAGTCACCAAGACACCCGCAATCAAACAAAAACCAACTGTTACCCCTGCAGCTTCTGTTGGTGAAAACGTTCCAGAATATATACCGTAAATCACAATCCCGATTGCTAGAATACCTAAATACGCTCTAAGGCCAGCACGAACAATTCGTTTTGGTTCGAATCGAATCATGTCTCCCCAGTTATTGCGTCGGCTAACCAAGTAGCAGGTTACTTGCATGGCAATCACCATTAGAATGCCTGGTAGCATACCGCCTATAAACAAATCACTGATGGATAAGTCGAGCAGAAAACCATAAACGATAAAGATAATGCTCGGTGGAATAATGATGCCCACCGTGCCTCCCGCAGCGACGGTGGCTGCTGCAAAGCGTTCATCGTATTTGTTTTTTGCCATTTCAGGTTGCATGATCGAACCGATTGTTGCCGTGGTCCCCGCATTCGATCCTGAAATAGCAGCGAACATTCCGCATGCACCAATGGTGGCCATTCCTAGTCCACCACGAACCCAGCCCAGTATTGAATAAGCAAAGTCCGACATGCGCTTGGCGATACCAGCTGCATTGATCAGGTCGCCCGTTAGTATAAACAAAGGCAGGGCCAGTAAACCGAAAAAGCTCAACCCTTCAAATAGGGTTACACCCACGTTTGCAAGAGTGAAATCGATGACGAGACTGCATCCAACGACCCAGAAACCAATCACCAAGAAAATCGGAATCCCCAGCAAAAACAAAATCGTTACACCGATTGAAATAAGGGTAATAAGTGTTGCGTTATCCATGATTCCTCCCTTAATCCAATAATGATGCTTGCAGCACAAACGGTTCGTTATTTCGATAGCGAACAATGTCTTGCTTCAAATTCTGAAGCACCCGAACCACTATCAGCCCCCAAGCCAATGGCGTCGCCAAATAAAACCACCATTCCATTACGTTATCGGTGCCCCCTACAATGGCGAAATTGTCATACGCCAGCCAAGTCTGTTGATAGGTGTAGTAAATGACTATCACAGCAAACGCAATCCATAAGACTGCATCCAAAACAAAACAATAAAACTGCATTCGATATGGCAACCGAGACCGAACTTCAGTCAGCGCCAAGTGAGTGCGTTTCTTGATGTTGTAAGAGGCGCCAAACCACGTCACCCACAAAAAGAGCAAGACAGGAACGGTGGTACTCCACGGAACCTGCTGATTGAACAAGAAACGCCGAATCACCTCGACAAAAATAATCCCCGCCATCGAGATGTAAGTGATCAGAATAATCACTTTTTCCGTGTTTTTGTCCAGCCAACCCAAAAGCGTTCGAAGATACGTCATATCCCTATCCTGTTATCTGAATTTATGCTTGATATACCCAAGTGACCTCAAGGTTTAGGGTAGGAAAGGTGCCGCAATAACCGCTGCACCACCCTATTCTTATTAGCTCTGCCACCAACGCTGTGGCTCAACATTCACTGCGGCCATGTCTTTGGGGATCTCACGAGCAATATCGTAAATTTCTTGATAGGTATCATGACCACCAGACCACTTGTTTAAACGGTCGCGCCATGCCTCCCAAGGTTTTGGATTAAACTCAGGGGAACACATTTCTTCCGCTTTTCTCAGTTCAGCATCGGACAACGTCGCAACTCGAACGTTATTTTTCGCAAAAATGGTGTCGGGTTTCTGTGGATTGGTTGCGCCAACAATGTCGAACAAGCCCGCTTCATTCATACCTTGTGTGTATATTTGCGCTAAATACGCCGACTCCATCACTGCATCTTGCAAATCTGAACCCAACTTATCGAAGACGGAAAGATTCATTGCCGTATGCTCTGTACCACAAAAGAATTTAAGGTCTACACACTGCGAAACCACAGGGGCCATTCCCGCGTATGCCACCGCACCCATCCACGTTTCTGCCCCATCAATCAAACCTTGCTTTAGACCATCCAAGGTCTCTTCCCATGCGATAGGAACAGGGTTTAGGTTCATCAACTCCATAGCAATCCGACCAAGTTGCGTACCTGTAACTCGGTTCTTAGTTCCGGCAAGTTGATCGACAGAGGTTACCGTTGGTTTGTCCTGCCATTTGAGCCCAAGTTGAATCCCCCTGAGTTCGCAGTGCGTAAACAAAAACTGGACGTTATGCCTTTTCCTCATCGGCTCTCGCAGTAACGCTTCACTCTTTTTGCTGTAGAAGAAGTGATACTGCGCCGCCCGCGACGGAAACATGTAGGCGTAATCGAGAACGTTGAGATAAGGCGCACCGCCGGCCGAGTTTTGCGTGGAGGCAGAGTAGATATCAACAATGCCTTGCTGAGTTTTTTTCACACAGTTGGTTTGCCCACAAATTTGATTGCTACCAATAAACTCAACCCGAATCGCGCCATTTGTACGCGCTTCAAGGTCCTTGGCAAAGAACAGCTGCCCCGACTTTTGAATATCCAGGTTCTTCTCGTTAAATCCAGATGCACCAAACTTAAGCTGGAATTTGGGTTTAACGGCATAGCGCTTTTTCGTTGTTTGCTCTGCGGCTTGAGCGAGCTGCGATAGAGTCGCTCCCGCCCCTAATGTGCCAGCAGCAATAAACGTTGATGTCACGCCATAACGGGCAGAGACTTTCATAAATCCACGTCGCGTTAATTTTTCGTCTTTCATGGTTATCACTCCATTGACTAATGATGAACAGCGAAACCTCAGCTCTTTGACTACCACTTTTCGACAAACAGAAAGGGTTACCTTGCTTTGATAACCGTGTGGTTATTCGTTTGGGTAACACGCTGTTGTAGCTATTGAATCTGTTTACATTCCCAATATTTCTTCCATGCAAATGTTAAATTTTATGATTCAATATTGCTCATTTATTACACAAAAAAATAAAAAAACAACCCTTGACTTAAAAAATTGAGCCATTTAGTCTCAATAAATGAAATTTAAGATATATTGAATATTCTGCGTAGAAACGCAGAATCGCTGTCACACAGACACAGGGAATGTGAAGAGATGAGCACATCGGAAACACAATACGATTACATCGTGGTGGGGGCAGGCTCGGCAGGGTGCGTGCTAGCAAACCGGCTTTCTGCCAATCCGAAAAACACGGTTTTACTCATTGAAGCAGGCGGTAACGACAACAACCCATGGCTGCATATTCCAGTCGGGTACTTTAAAACGATGCACAACCCCAAAACGGATTGGTGCTATTTGACTTCACCTGATAAAGGCATCAATCAACGCCAACTTCAGTGGCCGAGAGGCAAAGTTATCGGGGGATCCAGTGCATTAAATGGTTTGCTGTATGTACGAGGGCAGGCTGAGGATTATGATCGGTGGTCGACTCTCGGGAATACTGGGTGGTCTTACGATGAAGTGCTCCCCTATTTTAAAAAGTCGGAAGATCAAGAACGCGGTGAAAGCCAATACCACGGTGTAGGCGGTCCTTTAAAAGTGTCGGATCTTCGGCTTCGGCGCCCTATTGCCGACTACTTTATCCAAGCGGCCATTCAAGCAGGCATTCCAGAAAATAATGACTACAACGGCGAGCACCAAGAAGGGGTTGGGTATTTTCAGCAAACCGCTTACAAAGGGTTTCGTTGGAGCACGGCGAAAGGGTTCTTAAAACCTGTACTCTCACGGCCGAACCTTACTGTCGCTTTACATTCGCAAGTACACCGCATTGTATTTGAAGATAAGAAAGCCGTTGGGGTCGAATACCAGCAACACCAAACAAAGATAACCGCTAAGGTTGGCAAAGAAGTGATACTGTCATCCGGTGCTATTGGGTCACCGCAAATACTCCAGCTTTCAGGCATTGGGGATCGCGATCTACTGGATCGCTTCGACATTCCGTTGATCCACCCGTTGCCTGGTGTTGGGAAAAATCTGCAAGATCACTTACAAATTCGCTTGGTCTTTAAAACCAGCCAACGCACGCTTAATGATGAGGTCAATAACCTTCTGAAGCGAATATGGGTAGGGATGCAGTACGCTTTTAATCGCACAGGACCTCTTACGTTAGCAGCCAGCCAAGTCACGGTATTTACGCGATCCAATCCGCAAGTTGAGCGGCCAGACATCCAATTTCACATGCAACCACTCAGCGCGGATAAGCCCGGAGAAGGAGCACACCCCTTTTCCGCTTTTACCTCTTCCGTATGCCAGCTTCGCCCACACAGCCGAGGCTACGTTGAAATTCAGTCTCGCGATCCAACCCAGCACCCGATCATTCAGCCTAATTATTTGTCGGACGAGCGCGATCAACAAGTCGTGGTGGATGCCATTAAGATGGCGAGACACATCTCCTCACAACCAGCCCTATCTGAGCATATTATTGAAGAATATGTTCCGGGAAGCCAATATCAATCGGATGAAGAATTGCTGGAAGCAGCCCGTCAATATAGCCAAACCATTTACCACCCAACCAGTACATGTAAAATGGGGAAAGACGACATGGCCGTTGTTGATCACCGTTTGAAAGTGTATGGAATTGAAGGGCTTCGCGTTGCCGATGCGTCTGTGATGCCCGACATTGTATCGGGCAATACCAACGCCCCTACCATCATGATTGCCGAGAAAGCAGCCGACATGATTTTAGAGGATAACGGTCACTAGGCTGAGAGAAACTGGGGGGTGTTGAAGTTTAGCTTTCCGCTTTGGCAGAGAGAAGAATACGGATAAAACTATCGTCTTCGTACTCAACGTCATAGTCAAACTGGCTATTGGCGTAAATGCTGCCAAGGAACGTATGTCGATGGGTTAAGTTTCCGCGAAACAGCATCGGTACGGGCGTTTGCAATTGATTGGCATCGTTAAAATGCGCGTTAAGATCCTGAGATAACACGGCGACTAAGTTGCCGTTTTTATTGAAATCCAAATCCAGCGCTTCGGGTGTTGATAACACGACTGTCGTACCCAGCTTTTTCTCGATCTCATTCATTAGCAATAAGTAACCATCCAGGTGTGGGTAGCCTGGCTTCCCATCTTCACCAAGCACTAAGCCTTCTAAAAAACGCTCCAAATTAGAGTTAGAGTGCTTGCTTAAATTAACAAACAGCTTGATTTGCTTACGAATAGATTTGTACTTATTCAGTTTTAACTTGGGTTTAAACCAGCGAATGAGGACATCGTTTTTTGCCAGAGTTCCCGTGACAACACGCGGCTTTAACTGGATTTGAAATTGAAGATGCAGCAGTGCATGCAGAGCAAGAGTTTTAAATAATTGGGAGTGTTCCATTTAACCGACGTTATTGATTTTATAATTAGAATTCTGGAGCTTAAGATCAAAACCTAAGCCGCTTGAACGTATCAAACCACTTGAGCGAAGAATACTCAAGTGGTCTTTTTCATCGCGTTGGCTAAATGCCATCTCCGCCAATGAATGTTTGAGACTTCCCGTTAAACTGCTGGTCCATATCGAGAGAAGGTTTATCGCTTTTAGGTCTACCGACAATTTTTGCTGGCACACCTGCCACAGTCGTGTGTTCAGGTACCGGTTGAAGAACCACCGAGCCTGAACCAATTTTAGCGCCTTCTCCAACTTCGATATTACCCAAAATTTTTGACCCAGCACCAATCATAACGCCTTCGCGGATTTTCGGGTGACGATCGCCGCTTTCCTTACCAGTACCACCCAATGTCACGTCTTGAAGTATGGAAACATCGTTCTCCACTACTGCGGTTTCACCGATAACAATACCGGTTGCGTGGTCGAGCATGATGCCTCTTCCAATTTGAGCGGCTGGGTGGATATCTACCTGACATGCAACGGATATTTGGTTTTGCAAGTAAGTGGCTAACGCCACCCTGCCCTGTTTCCAGAGCCAGTTAGCCACGCGGTATCCTTGTAAGGCGTGAAAACCTTTGAGGTAGAGAAGCGGCATGGAATACATAGCAACGGCAGGGTCACGGTTGACGGTTGCACAAATATCACAAGCAGCTGAAGCGGTAAGTTCTGGATCGGAGTTAAACGCTTGCTCCACCACTTCGCGCACTCCCATGGCAGGCATAGAGGCGGTTTTCAGTTTGTTGGCGAGGATGTAGCTCAGTGCTGCCCCCAAACTGTCGTGGTTGATGATGGTGGCGTGGTAAAAACTCGCCAGCATCGGCTCTTGCTCTGACAGTTCTCGTGCTTCACGAACTATCGCCTTCCAAACCTTTTGTTTTTCACATAGCTTCATTGTGGTATTCCAATCATCCTTGAAATAGATGTTTTATCTAAGCAAAGTCCAATTATTCAAAGTACAGCGCCGCTTTATGCTTCTGATTTCTTGTCACGTGCGAGCAAATCTTGCGCTGCCATGTGAGCGTCTTTTCCTTGATACAATACTTGATAGATTTGTTCAACTATTGGCATTTCAACCCCCATTCGCTCTGACAGTAGCCAGACTTCTTTGGTGTTGCGATAACCTTCTACCACTTGGCCAATTTCTTCTTGAGCCGTGTCGACATCTTTCCCTTGCCCTAAAGCAAGACCAAATCGACGATTTCGCGATTGGTTATCCGTACACGTTAGGACCAAATCGCCTAACCCAGCCATCCCCATAAACGTTTCCGGTTGCGCACCTAACGATGCACCTAGGCGTGTCATTTCCGCTAAGCCACGAGTAATAAGCGCTGTACGAGCATTAGCACCAAACCCAATACCATCAGACATGCCAGCCCCTATCGCAATAACATTCTTGACGGCTCCACCAAGCTGCATACCCGTGAAATCGCTGTTCGCGTAGACGCGGAATGTTTTGCTGCAGTGGATTTTCTCCTGCAAATCCCTCACAAATTCATTGTCTGGAGAGGCAACAGAAATTGCGGTTGGCATTCCTTTCGCTAATTCTTTGGCAAACGTAGGACCGGATAACACTGCCAAAGCGTACCCTTCACCTAACTGTTCTTGGGCAACATCTTTCAACAAGCGCCCTGTTTCTGGCTCCAACCCTTTGGTTGCCCAGCAAATGCGTGAGTCTTTCCTTAAGAAAGGCTTCATACTTTGTAAAACGATGCCAAATACGTGGCTAGGCACAACCACCAGCAAATCTCGGCTGGCTTGGACGGCTTTTTCTAGGTTGTCTTCAATAATCAGAGAAGGCGGAAAGCCCACATCAGGCAAAAACACATGATTGGCTCGGTCAGATTCAAGACGCGCCATATGCTCTGGCTCGTGCCCCCAAAGAATGACATTCGCTCCGTTACGTGCCAAAGAAATCGCCAGCGAGGTTCCATAAGATCCTGCCCCAATGACAGTCATGGCTATTTCTTTGCCGTAGCTATTATTTGTACTGTTTGGGTTGGCTGAAGAGTGTGTCATTGTTTCACCTGTTACGTATCGTGAATGCCCATACCTAAGTCACTTTAGCATGTCGCTCTTGATTTGCAGACAACTAGGGTTTGCAGACATCTAAGGTTTGTGGATCTCTAAAGTATGCAGGGCTTGCTCTGTAAATGTTGCTAATCCCACTTTCGCCTTCAGCATCCGGTTTACAAAAAACAAAGTACCGATTCGCTAAAAACAAAGCAGGTATATACCCAAGTAACCTCAAGATGCTTGGTTCAGCGAGATTTAACTGTCTTTAAGACAAGGCACCGATTTGATGATTTAGTGATTCTAAATCAAAAATCGGTAACGCAGTATGAAAGCCAGTTAAACTCGCCCTTGGGAGCCCATATTCTGCATCTTGAGGTGACTTGGGTATACAATAAAAATGCACATCGTATCGTGAGATCAGATGTGCATAAGAATTGGATTTTATAGATAGCGCTCTAGTTTTCTGGAGCGCCAACTTAAAGCGATTAAGCTTGCGCTTCGCCTTCACCTTCAGCCGCTTGCTGTTGAAGGTAGTTCATGAACAACGCGTCGAAGTTCACTGGTGCTAGGTTCAGTTGAGGGAATGTACCCTTAACGACTAGGCTTGAAATCGTTTCACGAGCGTATGGGAATAGAATGTTCGGGCAGAATGCACCTAGGCAATGCGCCAACTGACCTGCTTCCATTTGCTCAGCAGTGAAAATACCACCTTGCTGAACTTCACATAGGAAAGCCGTTTCTTCTGCGTTTTTCACTGTAACTGTTAAGCGAAGAACCACTTCGTATACGCCTTCACCTAATTCACGGCTTTGAGTATCCAGATCCAAGTTCACGTCTGGGTTCCACTCTTTTTGGAACATGTCCGGAGAGTTAGGCGCTTCGAAAGAAACGTCTTTTAGGAAAATACGTTGAATTGCAAAGTTTTGTTGAGCTTCTTGAGGTGCTGCTTCAGCCATGTCTAAATCCTTTAATCTATTTGACTGCTCCGACTGACCCAGTCAGAGCATTAAAAACTGTTTGTGTATCTGTGAATTACTTCTTGCCACGAATCAGTGGCAAATTAGCTTCATTCCACGCAATCAAGCCGCTTTTCAGAAGGTATACCTTTTCAAAGCCTGCTTTTTTCAGTTCATTCGCACTTGCTTGCGCAGTTTGACCTGTTTTGCATACCACAATGATTGGGTTCGATTTATGCTTTTCAAGGCTCGCTGTAGAACCATTTTTGATATCTGAAGGCAAAATGTGAACTGCGCCTGTAATATGCCCTTTCTTGAACTCATCCTTTGAACGGATATCAACCACAACGCCGTCTTCACGGTTCAGCATATTGGTGACTTCAGATGCCGATACTTCTTGGTAACCGGCTGTTTTACTTTTCACAATGTTCGCGATGAGTGCAACAACAATACCTGCCCACACCATAGCTAAAATTGGATTATTGGAAATAAAATCTAAATATTCTTGCATGTCCTACGCTCTTGCAACGCTTACGCGGATGTCTGTAAAGGGCTGAGTATACCGTTGAAGATGGGGAAATTCGACAAGGGGGCGCGAAAGAAGTGAAATAAGAGGCAGCGCTCACCTTTAAGGTCTCAATTCGTGGGCTTCTGACCCAACTTTGACAATGCTTCCAAAACGATAAACCAAACTAACAATTGATGGATATATCAAGGACATATGCATTGAAATTTATACAATCCGATTGTGATACTGTATAGTCAGCGCACAAAATTTCCTCAAGAGTTCAAACACTTCTTGGGATCAAAACAACCGAACAATCTTTCAGTGACTTTTCTCTTTAGTGACCTATCACGGTAAAGGAACCACCATGAGACGATTTGCCCAATTTACACTCGCTATGACATTGACCTTTTGGTCGCTTCTCAGCTGGGGAAGTACAACCATTTCCTATATTGGTGGCTATAACCACAATGGTGCGCCAGCAATCATAGTGCAGTTTGATGATGTCGTACCGTTTCAAGATGCGGTCACCATTCAGAAAAAAGGGGAAGAAGCTCACCTTCCAGACACTTGGCAGCTCAATAAAGCGAAGAATGCGCTGATTTATACCGACATCGATGTGGGGCAAGGTTATCTTGTAGCGCTCAACCACGATCTGAAATACAACGGTTCTTCCACCAAAAAAGTGACCATTCACAAAAAAGACCCGACACTAGAAGTGATTGGGCGCGGTCCGATAGTGCCTTCCAAAGGAAAGCGCAGTATTCCAATATCGACAACCAACGTTGAACAGGTCTCCGTTGAAATTCTTAAAGTCAGCGACCCTGCCCGTTTTCTCAATGCTTCCCATTATTCTGCGTCGCCAGATCGCTGGGCACTGAATCGACTCACTAAATCAACTCAACCGATTACCGAATTGAGCTTTGATATTGAGAAAGCAAAAACCAACCAAACTCAATACTCAGAACTCTTATTGCCACCTGAACTCGACAGCGGCTGGTATTTGTTGATCGTAAAGCCCACGGGAAGTTTCAGTTACGATAGCGAAAAAGCGATTCAAGTAGCACTGACCGACATTGGTATTCAGACCAAAGTGTTTCCACAATATCTGGCGGTTCAACTGTCGTCGCTATCAAGCTCTGAGCCTGTTACAAACGCCCAAATTTCGGTTTATCACTCCGATGGTTCTAAAACCGATTTGGGTACATCCACAGAAGGCTTTGCACAGTTTGACTATCAGGTAAAACAGGGCGATATCTTATTTGTTAAGAAAGAGACAGAAGTGAGCGTACTGCCACTGCGTGAAATGCCACTGGATTTGTCCGACTACAAAGTTTCTGGTCGTCAGTATCAAGATCATGAAGCGTTTGTGTATTCAAACCGCGATTTATTCCGCCCTGGCGACACTCTTCCTTTGAATATTGTTGCCAGAGACCAAGACGGTGAGATGGCGCCCGATATCCATCGCTTGTATGTGGAATACGTAAAACCAGATCAAAGTATTGCGGCGGGCCGTTGGTTGAGCCCAAGTGCTGCAAGTGGTTTCTACAGTGACAACTATGCCATTCCAACCAGCGCGCCACTGGGTAAATGGGTCGCTCAGATAAAGCTCCATAAGAAAGCCAAAACGCCTATCAGTACCTTTACCTTTAATGTCAGCGAGTTTGTTCCTGAGAGAATGGATCTCACCGTCGATTTACCCAAAGACATTGATCTTGGTGCAAAAAATGTTACCGCTAACCTTGATGGTCGATACTTATTTGGCTCCCCTGCAGCACAAAACAGAGTGTCTATTCGTACGGATTACCAACCAACGAACCATTTCGACACGAAGTATAGCGATTACTTTGTTGGTCAAGCTTTCTCGATTTCACATTGGCGTGATGTAGAGAGTATTGATGACATAAAACTCGATGACCAAGGCAAGTACTCACTCACCTTCCCATTATATAAATCCTCATTGATGAAATCGCCGGTTAACGCTCGCTTCACCTTCGAGCTATTCGAAACCGGAGGCGCGAGTGTCTCTCGCAGCCAGCAGCGCCAGCTTTGGTCTGGGAAGAAATTGGCGGGTCTTAAAGCCCCTCAAGGCGATATTGATTCGTACAGCTCTGTAGAATTTCATATAGCTTTGCTGAGCGGTGATGGAAAACAATTGGAAGCTGGCAAAGTCGATTACCATTTAGAGCGCAATGCAGGCGGCTATTACTGGGTATACAGTGAAAGCAGTGGCTGGGATATTCGCAGCGACGATAAATGGCGACCGGTTGAGGTGAACCAAATTGATACCATCGCCGACCAATCTGTGCCACTTCAACTTAAGCTTGACTGGGGACGTTACCGACTGACGCTTCGCACCGAAGATGGCACCATTACACGCTATCCATTTTGGGCTGGTTGGAATGAAGGGAATGCTCAACAACCCGTTAAACCGGATCAGCTTTCCCTTACGTTAGACAAGAAACGCTATAACGCTGGTGACACGGTTCAAGTGTCTATGTTTAGTAAACAAGTGGGTGAGTTAATGCTCAGCTTAGATGGCGGGCAGTCTCTTTTGCAGCAACGCCACACTATTACTGCAGGTCAGCACCAATTTGAAATAGCACTGGATCCAAATACCAATCGCCACGATCTTTACTTAACCGCGACCTTGGTCAGCAGCGCAACCGATCAAGATCCATCAGGAAATGCACTACCGAGGCGCTACTTTGCCGTTGCCCCGGTGATGCTGGATCGCGAAGCTCGTCGACTGCCCGTCTCTATTGAACATGCAGAGAAACTACTGCCTCTAGAGCCAGCCACCATCAAAGTGAAACTCGATAAAGCGGTGGAAACGCGAGCTTGGGTCACACTTTCGCTTATGGATAGAGGCATCGTGAACCTTGCCAAGTACCACCCTCCTAAAATGGCGGATTGGTTCTTCTCGCACAGGCGCTATCAAGGTGACGTGATTGATTTGTACTCGCGCTTGTATCAGACAAGACCGGACTCCTTTGTCACGCACCATCGCTACGGTGGTGATCAGGAAATCGATTTAAATGTCAGTAAAGATGATTTAGTCGAAAGTAAAACCATCACCATCATGTCGGAGTTGATTCAATTTGACCAAAATGGTGAAGCCAATATCACGGTAGATATCCCAGATTACAACGGTCAGGCACAAGTCGTTGCGATGGCATTTACCGACAATCAATTCGGACAATCGGAATCGAACGTTACCATTTCTGCACCGATTGTGGCTGAACTTGCCGTACCGAGATTTTTGGCGCCAGGCGACTCTAGCCAAACCTATATGGAACTCTTTAACACTTCGGGTGTAAACCAGACGATTAAAGCCTCCATTACAGCAGACGACATTTTGTCGTTACCTGGGGATTCAGAGTTTGAATTCACGCTTAAAGATGGAGAACGTACAGGCGTGCCTATTCCATTTGAAGTGGGTCAGATTCACTCAAGTTCAGAGACGATTGCGCTCAAGCTAACCATTGATGCAAAAGGCGAAGACAATAGCCAATATCATCAACAGCGCGATTGGAGCCTTCCTGTTCGCATTGGTCAGCCGATGGTGAGCCAGCGCACCCTGATTACGTTGACGCCGAAAACGTTAACGCCAAAAAGCAAGGAAAGTGCAGAAGACTCCGAAAATACAGAAAATGCCGAAAGCATCGGAAACGAGTCTTTTGAATTAACACCGGATTTATGGAAGAACTACCAAGATTTCACCGAACAATTTGCGGTAATGACCTTCTCTCGCTCGCCACAACTGAATTTCGCTGAACATGCATCAGATTTATTCCGTTACCCTTACGGATGCGCAGAGCAAACCACCAGCAAGGCGATGCCATGGTTGTTTGAAGACAGCGATCTTAATCAGGTAAAAACCAAGGCAGCAAACGGCAAACCTGTTCGTCAAATTATTGAAGATTCGATGAATCGATTGTCGACCATGCAAAAAGCCAACGGCAGTTTCTCGCTCTGGAGCAAACATGGCTCTGCTGATCCTTGGCTAAGCATGTACGTGACGGAATACTTACTCGAAGCCAACGCGCGCTTTAGTGATGCTGTTCCTGAACAAATGCTCGCTAAAGCATTGGAAAACCTAACGCGTTATATCGGCGCAAGCAAATCCACCGATGCCAGCCACTTCTACGCGCTTTGGTTAGGTGCGAAAGCAGGTTTAGTGAATAACGCACAGCTCTACAGTACACAGTCCACGTTAAAAGATAGCCCAAGGCACGGAATTTCAAGGCTGTCTGCGGCACATTTAGGTGGGGCATTCCTTCTCAACGGACAAACCAAACAGGGAGAAGAATACCTGTCATGGGCGGAATCCGACACGATGCGAAGCCGCATATCCTATTACGAGTATGGAAGCGATGTTCGTGACCTCGCATTAACGATTTCTATTCTCGAAGATGTACAGAAAGTCATGAAGCTAAGCCCAGACATGATTGAATTAAGGAACCGTCTTGCCATTCGAGTCATGGAACTGTCGGCGAGTAAATCCTATCTGAGTACGCAAGAACGCATTGCACTCGTGAGAGCAGGGATCGCCTTAAAAAACGACACCAACGAAACGGTAGAGTTGCTCATTCGTGAAAATGATGTCGATAGAAAAGTATCTAGCCAAGGTTCAGGGCAAGAACTGCTGGCGGTAGGAAGCTCAGTATCTCTAGCGGGTGATCAATCCGTATTCCTTCAACTGACAACAAAAGGGCTCGCCAATTCAAGTTATTTGAACTCCACTATCGATTTCAATAAAGCTCTTCGCTCTTATCGCTTAGAAGACGGTAGTATCTACAAAGGGCAACCTCTTAAAGTAGGGGATAAATTAATTGTTTCGGTCGATTACAACCTAAAAGAGAAAGCCAATAACGCGCTGATTGTTGAGTACCTTCCTACTGGCTTCGTATTAGAAAATCCACAATTTACCAATAGCGCCGACATCATAAAGTCATCTAAGGTGATTGAGAGCAGTAAGTGGGACATGTTGGAATATCGAAACGACCGATTGATTGCTTCAACCAATATGAAAAAAGGGCAGCGTTACCGAATCAATTATGTTTTACGTGCTGAAACACCGGGGGTTTCGACACTGCCGGCGCTCTTTATGGAAAAGATGTATCAGCCTGAAAAACTGATTTATAAACCCTATCGGTCCATCGAATCTATTACCATTCGCCCATAAGCGATCGCGTGATGAAGCCTTTATCCAAGCGACTGTGCATTGGGGCGTTAAGCAGTATTTTGATTCTAATACTGCTTATCGTCGGGGCTTTTTTTATCGCAAATGCCCGCTCACCTCTTAACCTTGCGCAGAAATTGGATCACAGCACCACGGTCTATAGTAAAAATGGCGAGGTGCTACGCCAATTTTCCAACTCCAAAGGTATTTTTCGAACCCCAGTAAAACACCAAGTGATCGATGGAAAGGTTTTGCGCCCAGTCTCAGACGTGTACTTAACGGCTCTGCTGGAATATGAAGATAAGTACTTTTACGTTCACCCCGGCTTTAACCCTTTCTCTCTGGCTAGAGCATTGATTCAACAAGTCTCCCATGGGCGTGTAATTTCAGGCGGCTCCACAATTACTATGCAGGTCGCACGCATGTTTTATCCTTATGAGCGTTCATACGCTGGTAAAGTCGAGCAAATATTTAGAGCCATACAAATCGAACTGGCTTACAACAAGGAAGAGATTTTAGATTTGTACCTGACCCATACGCCAATGGGGGGAAACATTGAAGGGGTCGAAGCTGGAGCACAACGTTACTTTGGTAAATCGGCTCAGAACCTCAATTTAACCGAATCGCTCACCTTAGTGGTGCTGCCTCAGCGTCCCAGCAGTACTCGCCCCGATCGCCACCCTAAGCGTGCATTAACGGCAAGGAACAAAGTTCTGTACAGGGTCAGCAAAGCATTGGCACTGACGGACTCTACCACTCGTCTATTAGCAAGCTCTCCACTCGGTGCATCTAGGTACCTTTCACCCGTGATGAGTCCACTACTTGCGAGAAGGCTGCGTTCAAACCAGCCAAACCTTGCAGACTTTGACACTTTCATCAATCACACATTGCAATCTTCAATCGAAGCACTGATATCAAAGCGCTCGACTGATTGGTCATCCACACTCTCCAGCGCCGTGCTTGTGATGGAGAACGCTACCGGAGAAGTGATTGCTTACAAAGGTTCCGCTGACTTCGCGAACTTGCGTCGTTATGGGCATGTCGACATGGTGCAGGCAATTCGCTCCCCAGGCTCAACGTTGAAGCCCTTTATTTACGGGATGGCGCTGGAAAAACAGCTCATCCATAGTGGCAGTTTAATGATGGACATCCCTATTGCACATGGGAGCTACCAGCCACAAAACTTTAACCGTTATTTCAGCGGTCCGATCCGCATGGACAAAGCGCTGCAACTCTCTAAGAACTCTACTGTCGTACAAGTTCTTAGCTTGCTTGGTCCTGAAGAGTTCCTACGTTTTTTAAACACAAGCCAAATCCCTCTAAAGGCAGATGACGCAAACTTATCTTTTGCTTTAGGCGGAGTAGGTACTAACTTAGAAGGTCTTGTTTCTCTCTACTCTTCACTAGTAAAAGAAGGGGTTGCCATAAAACCGAGATACCTTGAAGGTGAAACAACAGCGCAGAATAAATTACTGACTCCAGAAGCGAGTTGGATTCTGTTTGACATCTTGTCTCAAATTCCACCGCCTCAGCGCTTTGCCCCTGCACACGGCAGAAAAGTCGCTTGGAAAACAGGCACCAGTTACGGATTCCGCGATGCTTGGTCCATTGGCGTTAGCCCTAGATACACAGTTGGGGTATGGGTAGGAAGACCGGACGGCTCCCCCAACGTAGGGCAAACTGGAGCCAAGCAAGCCGCTCCCATCATGTTTGATGTGTTTGATTTACTTCCACCAGAATCTAAGCCACTCATCAAGCCTATCAATGTGTCTTCTAGCATTGTATGTTGGCCAAGTGGGTTATTACAGACGCAGATTAAACGAGAAGACTGTTTGAGCACTCAGCCCGCGTGGCTAATTGACGAGCAAGCACCACCAACGTTGAGGTACCAAGAACCTTTCAATACCTTGCATCAGTGGCCAGAGCCGTTGCAGCAGTGGTCACTATCAAAAGGTATATCTTTGAATCAATCCGCACCTATTCGCCAAGAACGCGTCACGATTTTAACGCCTCAGAACGAAATGCAGTTTTTTCCCTACCCTGGGCAAGTTTTAAACCTCAAAGCGAGCGCAGAGAATGCTGGTTGGTATTTGAATGATCAGCCACTTTCAAAGCCAGAGATTGAATTTGATCGGTTAAGCGATGGTCGCTACCAATTAACCGTCTGCCTAATTCACTGTGATAATGTCGTTATCCAAGTTTTTAAGTAGTCTTCACTCGAGATAGCAACTCAAACTTAGCCCAAGAATAGACGCTTTCAATACCGTCCGTCACTGAAAATGATTGTCTTTCCTTCCTGTAATTCGCAATAATCCGTTCCAACTGCAACGCACTTTTGAAAACTTGTAACAGTCAGTCGCGATCATTATTTGATCTAAGGCTACAGTTTCGACTACAAAGTGTAGTAAAATTACGCTAATTTTATTTATCAGTTACTTTGAATTTGACGAGGTTAGAACTATGTCAGCTAAGAAGCCAATGGCTCTAGTTATTTTGGATGGGTGGGGACACCGTGAAGACACAGCAAGCAACTCTATTGCTAACGCTAAAACACCGGTTATGGATGAGCTATTAGCAACCCAACCAAACACACTTATTTCTGCATCTGGTTTTGACGTAGGTCTGCCTGACGGTCAAATGGGTAACTCAGAAGTGGGCCACACCAACATTGGTGCAGGTCGTGTGGTATACCAAGATTTAACTCGTATTACCAAGTCGATTGCTGACGGTGAGTTCCAACAGAATGAAGCATTGGTTGCTGCGATCGACAAAGCCGTTAATGCAGGTAAAGCCGTTCATTTGATGGGCCTAATGTCTCCAGGTGGCGTTCACAGCCACGAAGACCACATTTACGCTGCAGTAAAAATGGCAGCAGCACGTGGCGCTGAAAAGATTTACCTTCACTGCTTCCTTGACGGACGTGACACTCCACCACGCAGCGCAGAAAACTCTCTAAAACGTTTTGATGACTTGTTTGCCGAGCTAGGCAAAGGCCGGGTGGCTTCTTTAGTGGGTCGCTACTTCGCAATGGACCGTGATAACAACTGGGATCGCGTTCAAGTCGCTTACGAATTGCTGACTGAAGCAAAAGCAGAATTCACATACAGCAGCGCTGTTGAAGGTTTAGAAGCGGCGTACGCACGTGACGAAAACGATGAATTCGTTAAAGCGACAACTCTTCAAGCAGAAGGTCAAGAAGACGCAAGCATTCAAGATGGCGATGCCGTTATCTTCATGAACTACCGTGCGGACCGTGCTCGTCAAATTACGCGTACTTTCGTTACCGATTTCGCTGGTTTTGAGCGCAACGTATTCCCATCAGCAGAGTTCGTTATGCTGACGCAATATGCGGCAGACATCCCTCTGGCAACGGCATTCCCACCAGCTTCTCTAGACAACACGCTAGGTGAGTGGCTATCTAAGTGTGGCAAAACTCAGCTTCGTATGTCTGAAACAGAAAAATACGCACACGTTACTTTCTTCTTCAATGGTGGCGTAGAAGCTGAATTTGAAGGTGAAGAGCGTAGCTTAGTTGCTTCTCCAAAAGTGGCGACTTACGACCTACAACCAGAAATGAGCTCTGCAGAACTGACTGAGAAATTCGTTGCTGCTATCAAATCAGGCAAATACGACTCTATCATTTGTAACTACCCTAACCCAGATATGGTTGGTCACACAGGCGTTTACGAAGCAGCAGTTCAAGCTATCGAAGCTGTAGATGCATGTGTAGGTAAAGTGGTTGAAGCCATTCGTGAAGTAGACGGCCAGGTTCTTATTACGGCTGACCACGGTAACGCGGAAATGATGATCGACCCTGAAACAGGCGGTACGCACACTGCGCACACTAACCTTCCGGTTCCATTGGTATACGTGGGTAGCCGTGAGCTTGAGTTTGTTGAAGGCGGTAAGCTGTCTGACCTTGCTCCGACAATGCTTCAGCTATCAGATCTGGAAATCCCTGCTGAGATGACTGGTCAGGTGATCGTTAATCTGAAATAATCATCCTCATAATCAAGAGGCTGGAACTGCTTCAGCCTCGTCTTATGGCGGAACGATTCATACGGATGAACCTGTTTAATTTACAGTATTCCTTAAACGCCAGTGTATTTCGCGCTGGCGTTTTCTCATGTCTTCTTATCGTTATCTCGACATTCAGTGGCAGTGCACTTGCGGCTTCTCAAACTGAACTTAAAGGGGTAAAAACAGAAATTTCGCGCCAACAGCAGCAGCTCAATAAAGCACAGAAGCAGCTCAACAAACTGCAAGGCGAACTCAAAAAACAAGAGCTTTCAATCAATGCGATAGAGAAGACGATCAAGCAGACTGAAGCCAACCTAAAGAAGGCCAACACCAACCTAAGCCAATACCAGAAACAGAAGTCCGCATTAGAAAAGCAGCAAAAATTACAAAGTGACACGTTAAAAGAGCTGGTCAAAACCTATTACATAACTCGACGCAAATACGATGCAGCGTCCCTTCTGCAAAGTGATAACAAAGCCGAATTGGATCGCATTGGGCACTATTTCCAACACTTAGCCAAAGAGCGCACTAAAGCCATTGAAGCACTCATGGCAACCGAAACCGAATTGGAATCCACCCACCGTGCGTTGAGACAAAAACAACAAGAAATATCCGATTTGCTGGCGACTCAACAATCCAAGAAGAAAGCACTAACCAGTTCACAATCAAGCCGTAAGAAAACCGTCTCTAAAATTAAAAGCACCGTTAAAAACGACAAAACGTATTTATCCGAACTGCAACGCAACGAAAACCGGTTAAAAGCCGAAATCGCCAAAGCCGCAAAACGCGCCGCTATTCCAATGAACGGTCTAAGCAAGCAAAAAGGACGACTTCCGTGGCCACTTCGAGGCAGAGTGTTGCACAATTACGGTACAAAACAGACTGGGCAAGTAAACTGGAAAGGTATGGTGATCAGCGCTAAACACCAACAACCAGTAAAAGCCGTGTATTCGGGAACCGTGGTTTTCGCAGAATACTTACGAGGCTATGGCTTGCTTGTGTTAGTCGACCATGGAAAGGGCGACATGACGTTGTACGGCTTTAATCAGACCCTGATGAAGAAAGAGGGCGACAAAGTTCAAGCTGGGGAAACCATTGCACTCGCAGGGGATACGGGAGGACAAGACAGAACCTCCCTATACTTTGAGATACGTCGGAACAGTAAAGCTCAAAACCCAAAATCTTGGTTAACCAGATAAGAACACTTAATAAAACACAAATAAAAAAGGAGCACTAAGTGCTCCTTTTTTATGTTGAATTCAATTCATGCTTAGTCGCTGCCAAACAAGTCTCGTGTGTAGACTTTATCTTTTACATCACTGAGCTCTTCAACCATGCGGTTCGATACAATCACGTCCGACTTGTTCTTAAATTCATTCAAATCCGTCATGACTTTCGAATGGAAAAACTCTTTCTCTTCCAAAACAGGTTCAAAGACCACAACCTCAATGCCCTTTGCTTTTAGGCGTTTCATGATTCCTTGAATACTCGAGGCACGGAAATTATCTGACCCCGCTTTCATGATTAAGCGATATATCCCAACCACTTTTGGTTGCTTTTGAAGAATAGATTCAGCAATGAAATCTTTGCGCGTTCGGTTGGCATCCACAATCGCTTGAACAATGTTGTTCGGCACGTCTTGATAGTTCGCCAAAAGCTGCTTTGTATCTTTTGGTAGACAGTAACCACCGTAGCCAAATGAAGGGTTGTTATAATGGCTGCCGATACGAGGATCGAGACCAACACCTTCAATAATCTGGCGAGAATCTAATCCATGCGCTTCCGCGTAGGAATCCAACTCGTTGAAGTACGCAACACGCATCGCCAAGTATGTATTAGAGAACAACTTAACAGCTTCTGCTTCTGTTGAGTTGGTAAAAAGAACTTCAATGTTCTCTTTTTCAGCACCTTGAACGAGCAGATCCGCAAATTTCTTTGCCCTCTCACTTTGCTCACCAACAATGATTCGAGACGGATGCAAGTTGTCATAAAGCGCCCGCCCTTCTCGCAAAAACTCAGGAGAAAATATAATGTTATCGCAATCTAGTTCTTTTCTAATACGCTCCGTATAGCCAACTGGTACTGTCGACTTAATCACCATCGTCGCGTTTGGATTGATTGCCATGACATCTTTAATCACCGCCTCTACAGAAGCCGTTTTAAAGTAATTGGTTACTGGGTCATAATCCGTTGGAGTAGCGATAACGACATATTCTGCATCTTTGTATGCGCTTTCTTTGTCTAATGTCGCCACTAAATTCAACGGTTTTTCAGAAAAAAACGATTCGATTTCTTTGTCTGCAATGGGAGATACTTTGTCGTTAATAAGATTTACTTTATTTTCAATGACATCTACGGCTACAACTTTATTATGTTGAGCTAACAGGACTGCATTGGATAACCCAACATAACCTGTCCCTGCAATTGCGATTTTCATCTATTCCCTACCCTAACTAACAAAAAATCGACGCTCTGTGACTTATTCAAGTACAGCATCGATTTTAAATTGCGCAAATGACGTGCTTATTTTCGCTCAAAAGAAAAAATATGAGCTTTCAAGCAAATTTAGCAAACTAACGTAGAGGTATATTATGAAACAGGGATGAATTAGGTGTGAGAGGAGTATGACAATGAAAAAGCAGCCCTAAGGCTGCTAATGTATTCGAGTTAATTACGAACTCGATCACCAGAACCTTTTCCGGATACGGTTTGTAAAATATACCGAAAATAATTGTGAACGCTGATTGTTTTTATCATTTCACTGTCTAATTGTGATAATTTCTCCGGCGTTGACATGTCAACTTGATTAACTTGAGCCAATCCCGTGATCCCAGGTAATACATCGAAAACATGACGCTCACTCCTTTTTTCAATCAACTCGGACTGGTTAAAAAGACAAGGTCTTGGACCAACCAAACTCATCTCCCCTTTCACCACGTTGATAAGTTGAGGGAGTTCATCAAGTTTCGTTTTTCGCAAAAAAGAACCAAACTTGGTAACAGAAGAAGCATTCACAAGATGAGTGGCCACCGATTTTGTATCCACTGGCATGGTACGAAATTTAATAAGCGTGAAGGGCTTTAGGTTTTTACCTACCCTTTCTTGGCGGAAGACTGGTGCTCCGGTATCGAACAATCCAACGATGTACACAATAAGCAATACTGGCCAGAGTACTATCAGTCCAATGATTGCAAACAAAAAATCTAGGATGCGTAAAGTAAAAGTCATACTGAATCTTATCAACTAAAGTGAATTACACGTTTTCATTTTTTGGATGCCAAAAAGTGATCGACGGTTCTTTGAATACCGTATTGAAAAGAAATGGAAGGCTGCCAGTTAAGGCGAGAAAACGTATCCGTCGCATCAACTTCTAAATTCCCAGTGATTCTATCCATTACGGCTTTTTTTCCAAGTAACGATGCAGCTAATGTTAACATGCGAACGGGGATCGGAAGCATAAAATAACGCTTAGACATACTCGATGAAATCGCGTTAAAAATCTCTGGGGTCGACACACTTTTACCATCAGAAACCAAAAAAGTTTGACCTCCAGCCTTATCATTAGTTACGCACTCGAGAATCAAATCCACTAAATTGTCGACATACACAACACTCCGAGCGTTTTTGACACAGCCAAATGGTAAGGGAACACCTGCATGGACAATCTTCATCATAGAGCGGAAATTTGCTTTAACGCCAGGTCCGTATACCAAAGGCGGACGAATAATAACCACTTCTAGCCCGGTTTCTTTTGAGAGTCTTTGGAGCTCTACTTCTGCTTCGTATTTACTGTTTCCATAAGGATCTAGTGGTGCAGTCTCAACCTTTGATGTAAACGCCTTTCCAATTTCAGTGCTTTCGCCATTCACCTTGATTGAGCTTAGAAAAATAAATCTTCTCACACCGGATTTTACCGCCTGCCCAGCAAGATGAATCGTTGCTTCCGTATTGACTCGTTGGTACGCTTTGAAAGCGGAAGCTTCATCTTCTTTCATTTGATGCACTCGCGCAGCACAATGTATAACACAGTCCACACCCCGCAAAGCGCCACCCCAATCCGTTTCAAGCCCAAGGTCGAGTTGAAAAAAATCGAATCGCTTATCAGCTTGTACGGTCTTTCTATGCTGAACATTCACATCCCATCCCATGTTGGATGCCGTTTGAGACACTCTACTGCCAACAAAGCCCGTTCCGCCCGTTACAAGTACTTTCAAATTCCCACCGCTTAGCCTTTCAAACGCTCAGAAGCAAAATTGCCGCCTAGCTTAAATAACTTAAGAATATTACAATACACCCGATAAAAGATAAAAATGATTCCACAATTCAGAGCAATAAATGATAAAGCTACTTAGTCGACTTTTAAGCGCTAGCCGAAAAAACAAACGTCTTATCAGTATTTCATACGATTCATTTGCCATCGTATTCTCCATCTATCTTGCTACGGCACTGCGTTTAGACGACTTCGCTTTCGAAATTGGACTCGACGAAACAGCCAGCGCCCTCTGCACAGTTATCGTGACGATATTTTGCTTCATACGGTTGGGGATGTATCGAGCGGTTCTTCGATATATGATGCTACCAGCCCTAGGAAATATCTTTATTGCGGTTGTTATCTCATCGGTAACGCTTGCTTTGAGCAGCTTCTTTTTTCAGTCTTTTGTACCTCGAAGTGTTCCTTTCATCTACTGTGGTTTCGCTATCTTAGCTCTGGGTGGCCCAAGAGTACTTTTCAGAACCATCTACTACCATTATTACCGAAGGAAAAAGCCAAACGTATTTATCTACGGAGCGGGGGCTACTGGTCGAGACCTTGCTTACGCCTTAGTACAAGGTAATGAGTATCACCCAGTCGTATTGCTAGACGATGACGCGACTAAAGCAGGACAAGTAATGTTCGGCATCAAAGTACATCACACAGAGGACTTTGAAAGCCTAATGTCTCTATATCAGCCTGTTAAGTTGCTACTAGCAATTAACAATATCAATAAAGGCGAGCGCTTAAGGCTGTTAGAAAAGTTATCAAACTGGCCCATCGCCGTTCAGTCGGTCCCATCTGTAGAAGACATTGCAGCGGGTAGAGCTCAAGCAACAGACGTAAAAGATCTCGATGTAGCCGATCTATTAGGGCGCTCCCCTGTTGAACCAGACATTGATTTGATGGAAAAAAACATTCTTGGTAAGAATGTTATGGTTACTGGGGCAGGAGGGTCTATCGGCTCCGAGCTTTGCCGCCAAATTGTGAATTATAAACCTAAAACTCTTATCTTATTTGAGCTCAATGAGTACAACTTATACGCGATCGATCAGGAATTACAACTACTCAAAGATAAACAGAGTTTGGACATTAAGATTGTTGCTTCATTGGGTTCTGTTCAGAAAGAAAATCGATTGCTAAAAATAATGCAAGCACATGGTGTAGATACTGTATATCACGCTGCAGCGTACAAACACGTTCCTCTTGTAGAAGATAATGCCATTGAAGGCATAAGGAATAATGTTTTTGGTACCTTAGCCTGCGCCAATGCGGCCATCGAAGCGGGAGTTAGCCACTTTACACTCATATCAACCGACAAAGCCGTTCGGCCGACAAATATTATGGGTGCGAGCAAAAGAATGGCCGAATTGGTACTACAAGCACTTGCAGATAAGCAAACAGACACTATTTTTACCATGGTACGCTTTGGCAATGTACTGGGCTCTTCAGGTTCAGTTGTTCCACTATTCAAAAAACAGATAAAAAAAGGTGGACCAGTAACCGTAACTCATACTGATATCACTCGTTACTTTATGTTGATTCCCGAGGCTGCACAGCTTGTTATTCAAGCCGGAGCCATGGCGCACAACGGTCAGGTGTTTGTATTGGATATGGGTGAACCCGTTAAAATCTTGGATCTCGCCAAAAGAATGATTCATTTAATGGGGTTACAAGAGTATGTGGAAGGCACTGGAGAAGAAGGGGATATTGCAATAAAGATTACTGGGTTAAGACCCGGGGAGAAACTATATGAAGAGCTTTTAATTGGGGATGATGTTGAAGGTACAAGCCATCAAAAAATCATGACGGCAAAAGAAAACAAATTGACCTGGGTAGAAATGGAAGCGGTGTTAGACGAGCTGGATGAATATTGCCACGACTTCGCGTTAAACCAAATTATTGACGTACTACTTACCGCACCGACACAATACACACCCAAAAAAGAGGCTCATTAATGGCACTGTTTATTTCCGTTATTAACCACAATCACGATGACATGATATGTGCCAACCCAACATTGTCTCGACTCAGTACCCAGCATAAGGTGCTCATTAAATCCAATTCAATCGCAACAGAAAAACTAAAAAACTACTGTATTGCGTCAGGGATAACTCTAATACAAGGTAATACTGTTAAAGGGTTTGGAGCCAACAACAATGAAGTATACGAGTACATAAGAAATACTATCCAATCAGATGACTATTTTTTAGTGCTCAACCCTGATGTAGAAGTCACAGGTGGTGCTATAAATGATTTACTTGTACAGGCTAAAGAATACAACTCTGATATATCAGCCATCAATCTTTTTAAAGACGAACACTATACAATCTATGATAAGTCGATAAGAAAGTACCCCGAACTGCTTGGGCCATTACGCTCTCTTGTTGGCTTACAAAGAAACGATGTGTTTGATAAGTCTTTGGTAACGTCGCCAACAAAAATAGACTGGGCTGCAGGATCTTTCCTACTTTTTAAGGTAGATTGCTTTGAAAAGCTAAAAGGGTTTAATGAGAAATTCTTTATGTACTTTGAAGATGCTGACATTTGCACCCGTGCAAACAAAAAAGGCCTCAATGTCTACTATTTTCCTGACATTAAAGCCATTCATTATGCGTCACACCAAAATCGAAATGTGTTTTCTAGACATTTTTATTGGTACATCTTAAGTTCTCTCAGATATTTTTTCACTCAATCTAAAATAAAAAAATCGACTAGAAAGAATAAAAAGCACTCTCTTTGAGAGTCCACAGTTTTTTAAAACTAGGTTTTTGAGCTGCTTTTCATATCCAATTTTCTTGAGAAAGAATAGAAGGAAAAATGCTTGATCCATAATTCTAAAAAATATTTTAAAACTTTTATTTATGTAATGTAATTTCCGGTACAGATTTTTCTTATGCTTCCTAGCGCCGATAGCATTATTGGAATGCTGACGATAGAGAATAAACTTTCCACTTAAAAAGTATATATTTCCTGTGTATTTCGCTAGCAGTGCTAACCACCAATCATGCATTAGTACTTTACGCTCATCAATCAATGACAAGGAATGTTGTAATGTTAATATCAAAGGGCGATTCATCATGACAGTTGCACCTTGTACGCAGTTCTTAAGTAAAATTGAGTCATCTAAAATCGTTTTTTCACTTATTCTTTCATGCTCAAAAAAACTATTTTCATATCTCTCTCCATTAGAGTCTATTAGAGTAGAATCAGAAAAAACAAGTTGCGCTTTACTAGATGAGCTTCCTTTTTTATTAATGAAGCTAAGATAACTTTCCGCTTTGTGTTTCAACCAAATATCATCTTGATCTGATAAAAAAACAAATTCTTCAATACTCTTAGATATAGCGTGGAAAAAGTTACGTGATATACCTTTTTGAGGGCCAAAGATAATCTCGTAATTTTCATAATAGTGTAAATTGAAAACCTTCTTAACTATTTCAATGGTATTGTCAGTTGAACCATCATCTGAGATCAAAACTCTAGATGGTTTAATTGATTGTACTAAAATGGAAGTTAACTGCTCTTCAATATACTTAGCCCCATTATAGGTACATATTATGACTTCGTACCGTATTAAATTCATAAGTAGTCAAGACCTACTGTTCAAAGCAGCTTTTATATTCCACTTAATTTTTCTAAGCTTAAAGAAAAGAGAAGGGAAGTTATTATTTATATACGTTAATAATTTTAACCGAGCCTTTAAATACCTTGATGATGATTCAATCCCCTTTAATCTTTCTGACTCTTCAAACGAGCTCCAGCTGAGGCGAGCAGAACTAAAAGTGCTTAGGTAATTAAGTCCTCTGTCTTCATCAAGAATATCCCTACATACTGTCGCAAACAAAGATGAACTCTTATCCCAATCAGGCCACTCATCCGCAGTGATTAAAGCATTAGACTTTAGATTTCGCTGTGCTTTTTTATCAAGGCAAAGCTTGTCGATAAAATTTAAGACCTCATCATCGGTTCTAGTAAAAGACACTAAGGCATTATAGTCGTGCTTAATATACTCATCAAACCCTGTGACATCATAGGTAACGGCAGTACACCCACAATGAAACGCTTCTAAAGGCGGTCCAAACATACCTTCAACTGTAGACAACTTAACAAGAACATCACATGACGAATAAATAGATCCAACCTTAGAAATTGGAACTCGACTAAATAATTTATCTACTCCTTTCATTGCACCAATCGCAGTAGAGGTCATCAACCAGATCTCGTCAGCTTTACTTTTCTTCACAAGCTCTAATGCCAACTCAGTATTTTTAAAAGAAACATTTAAAGGTCCTTCAATTAAAACTCGAGTTTTATTATCATCTCTCTTTTTAATGGGTAAAAGATCTCGATTAAAATACTCTTTTCTAATTCCATTTTTCACTAGAAAAGCATTTACACCATATTTATCTTGTAGGTACTCTTTAATCCAAGTTGCCTCTGTAATATAGTCAAGCTGTAGAGCATAAGTTTGTTCAACTAAGTTTCTTATGCATTTTTCCTCTTCAGAGTAAAACTTTGACTCTATAGATTGTACAAAATATGCATATCTTTTAGCTTGAACTTTCTCTAAATAGAATACTGTTCTCCACCAAGTCGCAATCACCAAGTCAAACTCAATGTTCCTAGCTTCCTCATATGTAAGCCAATTTAATTTTTCTGCGCCTGGGAACCAAGTTAATCTTTTAGGATCTACTCGTTCTTCTGTTAGAATCGTTATATCGATACCCGATAGTAATAATCTAGTAGCATGTTCAAATATAACATTCGTACCACCACTAATGTCAGGGCTCCAAACCAAAAAACAATACTTCATATCTAAAATCCTAACTTAAATTTCTTATAAGAGTAATAAATATACTTTAAAAAAGAGCAACCATTATTGGTAAATGCAGCTGGTTTCCACCACTCTTTACCAATTTCGTATGATGGGTTTTTCAAAATTCCTATTATATATTTAAATCTACTCTTATTGCTTTCACCATCAAATTGAGAATAATTAAATGTCCCAAAATTTTCATAGTGCTTTATTTCTGACATTTCTTTTACTTCTTGATCGGACGGAAAGTACACTCCTTTGGCATAAAACTTTAATAGTATACTTTCAAATTCATCAATAGTTAAGGAATACTCCAATTTTAACTTTTCAAGTACAGTTATTACGTTGAGAAAGTTTTTTTGATACGGGCGAATTTTAGATGTAAATAATTCAGTTTCATATCGATTATCTTCTAAGATACCGAAATCGCTAGTGTCACTATATCTAATTAGGCTACCATGAGACGCACCACAAAAAATTTCATAAGATGCCCTAAACTCATTGTATATACTGTCATTGAAAACACTAAGCTGACGAAAGAGTAGACCATTCTTTACATTATTAGAACTGGAATTCGAACCACTAAGTATGCAGCAATAATAACCGTTTATACTTCTCTTAGTAGCTAGATGAATATTGTCTTGTATACTCCCCTTCCATCCGACATCAACAAGGTTAACTACTTTATTTGATATCAGTGAATCAAGGTATTTTCTTAAGTATTTATTTTGCTCTTCCCGAGATACTTCATATTTAGAGCGAAAAGATGTGCTGCTTATGAGTTTTTGGAATGGTTCTGTCGTCTTCAATTCCTCATGAACCTCGTCAAATGAGATCCCCTCTAATTCACCTTGTAGAATTGAAATATAATCACAAAGTCCTACCGTTTTTAGAAAAGTACTCAAGGACATTTTAGGATATTGTCTAAATAGCTTCTCAAAACTTTCGTCATCAAGAGTACTTAATGATGGAAGATAAGTTCCTCTTCGAGAAGCATACATATAATGGCTAGATATACGACTTGGACGATCTTTAGACAAAACGTCAAAAATCTCTTTTAAAAACTCCCCCTCTCTAGCTAAGAATATTACATCCTTTTCATTATTACGATTTAGGTTTGCAATTAATTTTATGGTAAAGATATATAAAGGAATTACCGCCCAAAGAAATTTACCTGAATCCTTTGAAAATACATTTTTCAGATCTTTTTTCAAATTATTCAAATTCGAAGTTTTATCAAATGAACGATCATAAGATTTAAAAAAATCACTACGGTCGATATGAATTGAATTAATTCCTACGTCCTTTGCTTTCTTATAGTCACTGTGATAGTTATCACCTATCATCAATACATTATTTGGATTTAAATGATAAGTTTCAATTAAGTATTCATATAGCTTACCACTTCTTTTTGACTTAAAATAATCTGAAGAAACATAAATATCCGATACTAAGTCACTAAAACCATGATAATCGGATAATGACTTAATAAAGTCCTTACCGCAATAAAAGTCGGAAACAATAACTATTTTTATACCAAGTTTAATCTGATTTTCTAGAAAATTGACAACATCAAGGTTAACCTCTTGGGATTTTTTTTCTAAAGATAACTCTATATTTAGGCAAGTATCAAAAAATTCACTTTCTGAAAAATCAAATAAATATTTACTTTTTAAAAACTGCCATAGTAAGGTAATGAGTTCTTCATATTTAAATTCAGATTCTTGAACTTCAACATAACGATTTCCACATAACTCGCTCTCTATAGAATTTCTTAAATCATAGAATTCTCTACTAGAAATTGGCAAGTTGAAAAAATCTATTAATTGAGCACACCATCTTTTTTTTATTTCTTCTGGATGACATTTTCTATGAACTAGTGTATCGAAGAAATCCGTAAATATAAATTCCGTATTATCTGATACAACTAGTTCAGATAAATTAATAGTCTTGTTATCTTTTTTCATATTCAGAGTTCTTAATTTTTCTTGAATAATTTTTTTATTCGAGTAAATTTATTATTATATCTTAATTCATTAATTTCTTCTTCATATCTACTCATTATTTCGAATCTTTCCAATGCCAGCTCTTCTGTTTTCCTTATTAAAATTTCTTTATCTTTAATTAATTGCTCAGCTTTTTCTAATTGTATACCCTTCAATTGAGAAAGATATTTAAACTTCAACAAGTACAATGTCTTTTCAAAATCATTTTCGACTAAGATTTTATATTTCTCTAATCCCTTAGGGAATAATATTCCTAATCCCCACGAGTGATCGATTTCAAAGTGAGCATACTTTTCCTTAATTTCATTCCAATAATCTTTTGACCCATAATCGACATCAGAAGCTATGTCATGAAATAAAACTATACCTTGTTCGCTTAATTTAGGTAACCAAACCTCGAAATCATTTTTAGTTGCATCATAAGTATGAAGACCATCAATATGAAGTATATCAATAGATTCATTCTCAAACTCGCAAGCTGCATTATCGAATAATTTTCTTACTAAATGATATTTCTGGTTTGCAAAAAAGCTATGGCAACAACCTTTTACGTGTTCGAATACTTCATCACCATATTTTCCTGCATGCTCTTCACCTTCCCAAGTGTCAATTGCGTAAATGTCTGTTTCTAGCTCATTATTTTTTATTGATTGTAGAAAACTAAAAAAAGAAACTCCCCAATGTGTACCAAGCTCAACAATTTTCTTAGGTCGTGTCGTTTCCACAAGATAATAAGCAATTTCACGATGCCCTCCCCATGGGGAATAAAATGAGTCATCTCTTACAGAATCAACATCAAACTCTATATTCTGATACATAATTTTACCTAATTTTTAGACTTTTAAAGGGATGATTAAATAATGCAAAGTGGATATTATTAGGGGAAATATTTTTCACTCCAATAATATTATGGGCCCAACACTCAATACTATGATGTAAAGGGTCAGTACCATTACCAATACCTAAAGTTATAAAGTACTCACCAGGGCGAATATCATTCCAATCAAATTCCACTTTTAATATAGACTCGCCAGGTGAGATCGATATATCAAATTTGCATTCAGGAGAAAGGTTATTATAACCTAATATACTATTACCATACTTATCATTTATGAGATATCCAAAAACTGCATTTTTTATTTCAATTTTAGCTTCAACCACTAATTCTAAAGTAATACAGTCTCCATTTTTCACTATATACTGGTTATTTGCTATCTCTTCCAAATTTGTTTTATATCTTAATATTTTAGCTGCCAATCCCCCAGCGATTTTTGATTTAGATATCTCTTTCCAGTCGTCCGATATATCTGACTTATAAGCCTTATTTCCATCAGAAGAATCTAATTCACTCGTAATTAAAGTATCAGTAGATTGAGATTGGTTTTGATAATTTTTTAAATAGATCTCAACACCTTCGATTGGTTCCCCAAAAAAGGCAACTTCGCCATTATTCAGTAAAAGAACTTTATCACACATAGACGTTACGGTATGCATATCATGAGTTACAACTAGTTTAGTAGAATTAGCTAGCTCTGTTTTCATGAACTCTAAGCATTTATTTTGAAAAAATACATCGCCAACCGCTAACGCTTCATCAACAATAAGAATTTCTGGTTTTTGGCATACTGCTACCGAAAATGCTAATCTTACGTACATCCCACTAGAGTATGATTTAACAGCCTGATCAAAATATTCTCCAATATCAGCAAATTCTTGTACCCATGGAATCAAATCTTGAGATTCCTGCTTAGTTAGACCAGCAAGCGCACAAGATAAATACACATTTTCCCGGCCTGTAAATTCTGGGTTGAATCCAGAACCTAATTCGAGTAAAGCCGATAACTTACCATTGACGTCAACATTACCAGAAGTTTGAGTCATCGTGCCGGTTATTATTTGTAGCAGAGTTGATTTTCCGGCACCATTAACTCCAATTATTCCGACAGTATCCCCTGGGTTAATTTGGAAGGAAATATTATTTAGTACCCTGTATTCCTTAGCTACTCGACTTCTACTTTTTAATAGTTCATCAAGTATTCTTGCAAATGGACTTCTGTATTCTAAAAAGCTCTTTTTGATATTAGATAGTTTAATCGAATAATTATCATACAACATCTGAAAATCCTTTCTTTAATCTTCTAAATATAAAAGCGCTCAGATATAAAAACAAAAATGAAATTATTAAATAAGAAAAAACGCCGAGAAAATTAGGTTTAATCCCAAAAATCAAGACACTTCTAGTCTGCTCTATTATGTAAGCCAAAGGATTTGCCAATATATAAACGTGATATTTCTCTGGAATTGCACTGAGAGGATAAAATATTGGACTTAAGAAAAGCAATATTGTTGATAAAAATCCTGCCAAATGCGATATATCTTTAATATATAAACTAATAGAAGATAGTAATAATGAGATTGAAACAGCCATAATTACTAAAGGGAACAATATGATAGGATAATATATCCATGTCACTGGTACATTTCCACTAAATATGAGAAATAAAAATAGTATCCCCAAACTAATACAATGGTTGAATAAGGAAGTTAGTACAAGTTTCAAGGGTAATATCTCCAAAGGAAATACCACTTTTTTCACGTAGTTTGCATTTCCAGAAATTAAGCTAGGTGATATATTTATAATTTCAGCTAGAAAAGCATGAATTATTAATCCTGAAAAAAGTATCACAGCAAAATTTTGAGTTGTATCCACTCCCCACTTAGCTTTAAAAACAACCCCAAAAACGAAACTATAAATAACCAACATAAGAAGAGGGTTAAAAAAGTTCCAAAGAAATCCTAATGATGATCCTCGATATCTCGAAAGAATATCTCGTTTAGTTAGCTCGAGTAAAAGGTACCGATATTTAAACATTTAAAGTTTCACTATAATATTCGTTATTTATTTAAGTCTAAAGGGGTTATCTCAGAAAAGGGAATACCATTTTCGTCTTTTGAAGATAATACTATACCTATATCATATTCTGGCCACGTAATATTTAGTAACTCATCGTTCCATATAATAGACTTTTCTGAATCGGGGTGATAATAGTCCGTACATTTATACACAAACTCAGCTTCTTCACTCGTCACATAAAACCCATGGGCAAAACCTTCGGGCACCCATAGCTGCCGCTTGTTCTCAGCTGATAGGTAAACGCCTATCCATTGACCAAAAGTTTTCGAGCCTTTTCGAATATCTACAGCTACGTCGTATACTTCACCAGAAACCACACGCACAAGCTTACCTTGGGTATTCTCTGTTTGGTAATGCAAGCCGCGTAAGATCCCCTGCTTTGACTTGGAGTGATTGTCTTGTACAAACTGAGTTGGTTTGCCTGTTACCAATTCTTCAAACTTCTTTTGTTGCCACGTTTCCATAAAGAAGCCACGTTCATCCCCAAATACTGTTGGCTCAATAATTTTCACATCGGGGATGGCAGTATCAATTACTTTCATTGTTGATATTCTCTGATATTTTCTAAAGCCTGTTTCCAGTCACTTTGTGTCACATCGAACACTTCAGTGATCTTCTGGCAGTTTAGTCTTGAATTTTCGGGACGAGGTGCCGGCGTTGGGTATTCGATCGCAGCAATTTCATTCACTATCGGCAAGCTTTCAAGAACTTGGTGCTTGCCTGCTTGATCAAAGATTTCACACGCAAATTGATACCAGCTTACATGAGGAACACCAGAATAGTGGAACACTCCGGATGGTGTTTCAGCTGATTGAGCATACTTATCCATCATCTTAATAAGTACAGTGGCAATATCCCCTGCATAAGTTGGTCCGCCAAACTGATCACCAATAATTCCCAACTCAGGACGCTCAGAACCTAAACGCAACATGGTTTTTACAAAGTTATTGCCCTGCTCACCAAATACCCATGCTGTCCTTAAAATACCATAACGCGTACAGTGCGCTTGAACCATTTTTTCGCCAGCAAGCTTGCTTTGACCATACACACCTTGTGGATCTGTTGGATCTGATTCTATGTAAGGAGATTGCTTCGAACCGTTGAAGACATAATCTGTCGAAATATGGAGCAGCAATGCACCTATACGCTCTGACGCTTGAGCCAAATACTTTGGACCATCGCTATTAATAGCGTAACTGGAATCCACATCCGTCTCGGCTTTGTCTACCGCGGTGTGTGCGGCAGCGTTAATAATGACGCTTGGATTCGACGATTCAATCAAGCGAAACACTGTATCTTGAGACGTGATATCAAGCTCTTCGCGATCATAAGCAAATAACTCAATGTCAGCACGATTTTTGAGTTGTTCGACCAAGCAGTAGCCCACTTGTCCACTGCACCCCGTCACTAAGACCTTCATCTAGCTGATCTTCCTGTTTTTAATCAATCTCATAAGATACTGACCGTATTCATTCTTCATCATTGGTTCCGCAATTACTGCTAACTCTTCATCCGTTAACCACTTGTTCTGCCATGCAATCTCTTCTAAGCACGCAACTTTTAAGCCCTGAACGTGCTCAATCGTTTGTACAAAAGAAGATGCCTCATGCAAACTTTCATGAGTACCTGTATCTAACCACGCAAAACCTCGCCCAAGTAGCTCAACGTTCAAACTACCATCATTAAGATACATCTCATTTAGTGTGGTGATTTCTAACTCACCACGAGCAGATGGTTTGACCTGTTTTGCCATTTCCACCACACGATTGTCGTAGAAATACAAACCTGTTACCGCATAATTCGATTTGGGCACCTGGGGTTTTTCTTCGATTGAAACGGCTTTCATCTCAATATCAAACTCCACCACTCCAAAGCGCTCTGGATCTTTTACTTGGTACCCAAAAACGGCTGCTTGCCCCTGCTCAGCCAGTTCTCTCGCGTGCTTTAATTGCTGACCAAAGGACTGACCATAGAAAATGTTGTCGCCCAAGACTAAACAAACAGAATCATCACCGATGAACTCTTCGCCAATGGTAAAGGCTTGGGCTAAACCGTCGGGGCTTGGTTGAGTTGCATACTCTAGATTGATACCAAAATCGGAACCGTCGCCCAGCAAACGCTTAAAACTAGCGTTATCTTCTGGTGTAGTGATGATTAATATGTCTCGAATCCCAGCCAGCATTAATGTCGATATCGGATAAAACACCATAGGTTTGTCATAAATCGGGAGCAACTGTTTAGAGACGCCACGAGTCAGAGGGTAAAGACGCGTCCCTGAGCCACCTGCTAAAACGATACCTCTCATTTCGAATCTCCTGAACCAAGGCGCTCACGTGCATATGAACCATCAAGCACTCTAGACCACCATTTTTGGTTACTCAGATACCATTCGACCGTCTTTCTAATTCCAGATTCAAAGGTTTCTTCTGGTGTCCAACCAAGTTCACGTTCAATTTTTGACGCATCAATAGCATAACGTACATCGTGACCAGGTCTGTCTTTTACATACGCAATCAAGTCTGAGTAATTTGCAATACCTTCTGGCTTTTCTGGTACCAGTTCTTCCAGTAATGAGCAAAGCGTTTGCACCACCTCAATATTCGCTTTTTCGTTGTGACCACCGATGTTATACGTTTCCCCTATTTTACCTTCGGTCGCGACCTTGTAGAGTGCGCGAGCGTGGTCTTCAACATAGAGCCAATCACGGATCTGCATACCATCGCCGTATACTGGAAGCGGCTTGCCTTCAAGCGCGTTAAGAATCATGAGCGGAATTAATTTTTCTGGGAAATGGTAAGGACCATAGTTATTAGAACAGTTGGTAACTAGCGTAGGCAGTCCATAGGTGCGTTGCCAAGCCCTTACTAGGTGATCACTTGATGCTTTTGATGCCGAGTACGGGCTGCTTGGCTCGTAAGACGTGGTTTCTGTAAACAGTTCATCCGTTCCCTCTAAGTCACCATACACTTCATCTGTGGAGATGTGATGAAAACGGAAGCTTTCCTGGTTCTCTGTATCCAATTTGCTGTAATAACTTCTTGATACTTCCAAAAGGTTATATGTACCAATAATATTGGTTTGAATGAATTCCGACGGTCCATCAATCGAACGGTCAACGTGGGACTCTGCTGCTAAGTGCATAATGATATTTGGCTTGTGCTGTTCAAACACATGTTCTAGCGCTGCTTTATCACATATGTCTATTTGCACAAACGCATAGCGATCAGACGTGTTAACCGTTTCCAATGATTCCAGATTTCCGGCATAAGTCAATTTATCTAAATTGACCACAGAATTACCTGTATTTTCAATAATATGCCTTACAACTGCCGACCCAATAAATCCAGCACCACCGGTTACCAATATCTTCATGCTTCCAACCCGTTTGTGTTTTCGCTTCTGTTTAAAATCTCGATTTACCCTTAGAATTCAAGCACGCTACCGCCCTTGGATAACACTTCCAAAATGCGAGCAAACCGAGGGAAACATCTTAAAAAAATGTCAGAATTGTAACTGAATTTTGATTGGGGTACGAGGGTAATCTAACTTACTTCTACCAACTTGATGATTACCAAACATCTAATAATATTTGATTCGTATTCTATGTAACCTATCGGTAGTAACATTCTTCAAGTAAAAAATGTACTAATGTTCAATGATTGTTACTTTGTCTAACTTCAAATACCTTACCTAATCGTTTACTATTGGGAGACTACTGCGGTTGAGCATTAGTTTTTTGGCTAGAATAGAATAAAATTTATGAATGATAGTATCAGTGAGACATTGCAAAGACGCCAGCAAACAGAACCACAAATTCAAACTAATATAGGCTCTCCAGCTACTACTAATATACCCATAGAGGATACCTCTAAGCTAGGCAGGTGCATTTATGTTTTCTGTCCGGAAAGTGATGCTGGTGGGATCCTTACAGTTTTAAAACGGCACCCACACATACCAGTCTGCTTAAATGATTACTCCATTCGAGACTTTAAGAACAAAACTCTGTGTCATTTCAAAAGCGCTCAACTCTCTCCTGAACAACAAAGTTTTTTGGTAGCAGCAACGGAATTGGGAGCGCAAATAGAACCTTTAGTAGGTTTCCTAGATCGAGCATTAGGGTACACTGAGACCGAACTTCTTCATAGTGGATATTTCTTGCATCAAAAAGCATTTTCCATACTGTCTAGTCGAAAGAATGGGTGGGAAAAAAGAAGTATTGATCTGTTATTTGTATTCCTGATTGGCTGGGTAGCCATTCCTATAGGGTTGTTCACTGCGTTACTTATTAAGCTTGAATCGCCGGGTCCAGTCTTCTTCAAGCAAAGAAGAACAGGACAGTTTAATGAAGAATTCGATGTGATAAAATTCAGATCAATGAGACATGATGCCGAAAAGGACGGGGCGAAATGGGCTTCACAAAACGATGTTCGTGTTACCCGTGTTGGAAAGTTTATTCGAAGAACTCGTATTGATGAACTACCTCAACTTATTAATGTTCTTAAAAATGAAATGTCAATGGTCGGCCCGCGCCCAGAGCGAGAAGTTTTCATAGAAAAGTTAGAAGAAGAAATTCCTTATTATCGATTTCGCCACGCGGTAAAACCTGGCGTTACTGGTTTAGCTCAGGTTAAGTACCCATACGGGGCATCAGTAGAAGATGCTATATGGAAGCACAAATACGATATTTTTTATATAAAACATCAAAATTGGCGTATGGAATTAAAAATTTTGCTTCTAACGATCAAGACTGTGTTGTTTGGGATGGGAAGGTAAAGTGTCTTCAAATTTCTCTGTACTTTGCTCACTGTATCGCAAAGAAAAACCTGCATATTTAAAAGAGTGCTTTGACAGTGTTGCAGAACAGACTCTACAAGCAACAGAGGTTATCGTTGTTCATGATGGTCCTCTGACGGAAGAGCTATATGCAGTTCTAAAGTCATGGCAATCTAAGCTTCCCCTAAAGCAAGTCTGCATTACAAAAAATGTTGGGCTTGGTGAAGCTTTAAATAAAGGACTCGAAGCTTGCTCTTATGACTTAATTGTTCGCATCGATACTGACGATATAAATCACAGAGATAGATTTTTGAAACAGGTTAAGTATATGGACGCCAACCCTGAAGTATCCGCTGCGAGTTCTAGTATTTATGAATTTGAGCATTGCTATGAAAAACCATTTAGACAAAAAACTGTACCCATTGAAAAAAAGATACCAAAGTACATTTTAAAGAGAAACCCATTGAATCACATGGCTACAATTTTTAGAAAGAGGGCTGTTCTTAACGTTGGTAGCTACCAGCATCAACTGTATATGGAAGATTATTACTTATGGCTTAGACTTCAAGCTAATGGCTATAAACTCAGCAACATGCCGGAAGTCTTAGTCAGCGCAAGAGTTGGAAATGGAATGTTAGAAAGGAGGAGAGGCAAGGAATACGCAAGAAGCGAGCTGTCACTAATGAAAAAAATTTATGAACTAAGACTTACTCGAAACCCAAGTACAGCTTTAGTATTTGCTACTCGAAGCTTTAGTAGATTGATGCCTAGTTCGTTCATGAAGAAAGTATATGGCATTTTTCTACGCAAGTAATCAATCTAAGGTTTGTAGTGGTACGTTGAATTTGGCCACCTGATTAGAGGTGTTAAGATGCACCTCATAGCATGACAGGTAAAACTATGACCAAGGCGTACCAGACGCACTTTCAG
>NZ_PIZL01000023.1:0-75622 GCF_002835515.1 Vibrio sp. vnigr-6D03 | reverse complement strand
CATTGCCGAGCTCTTCTGCAAGATTGAGAAGACCTGCCTTGTGTTTGATGATTGGGTTGCTAGTATGAAGCATGAGAGTTACCTCTTATTGTCTTTGATTAGTGACTCAGCACCTTTAATCAAAGTGGGTAACTCTCTTCATTTCAAATTGAAGTGTCAGATCTAGTCGGAACTAATACAGTTTATCTGTATTGGTTGTTTATCTGTATTGGTACAGCTTATCGAGCTAGTGCACGCGTCTTCAATTCAAAAATGAGTTTTTCGGCACTGCAAGTGAATTGGAATCTTGTTTCAATACCGTCTTTGCCTTCAATACGCTGGCTTTCGTACGTCATTTCGTCAGATACTGTTTTTGCTAGATCTATGTATTTATTGAGTTCAGACTCTAATGCAGTGAAATCACGACCAAACAAAGAAATGTTTGCTACATCGTCGCCTTCTTTAATAATGAACCCCATTTCTGCACTGCATCCACATGCTTCACAAACTTGGTTTTCTTCTACTTTCGTTGTCATAACGTATCCTCTTACAATTAATGAGGGTATGTTACTCTTCTGGTGCCTTTAAAACCATAGAATTTCAGTTTGTTGGTGTTAAATTGTTGGCTTCGACGATTTCATGGAATAGTGTTTTGTAACGATATATTCATCGTATTTATGTGACCTTTGTCACGGCTATGTGAATGAAAATGTCGATTTGTCGGGTCGTAAAATAAGGCCGTATTGCCCAATTGAGTAATTTGTAAGAAGATTCAGGAAATCGGAATCATTTGCAATAGTGTCACTTTAAATAAAGTTCTATTGCCCGGTATTCGGGTAAATCAAATGAGCGAATATTTATCGATCTCGCTCTTTATGAATTTACTCCTAGCAAATCACAAATTTCGTGAATAATTGCTTATATATTCCTCAATCTGTTGAGATTTTAAAAATATAGAACATAATACTATAAGTCGCTCATGCTCGATTTTGAGTGTACTTAAACATATAAAATAGATGAGCCCTAACATGCCAAAGCGTAGTAAAGAAGATACCGAAATCACCATTCAAAAGATTATGGATGCAGTTGTAGACCAGTTAATTACATTGGGCTACGACAAAATGTCTTACACCACTTTGAGTCAACAAACAGGCGTCTCTCGTACAGGTATCAGTCACCACTTCCCTAAGAAAACGGATTTCACAGCAGCACTAGATGGACGAATCTTTAAAATGTTCGTAACACACCTGGTTCTGGATGAAGGGGTTGAGAGTTTTAAATCCAGCTGGGTTAAAGCCCTTGATAATGCAGAGTTCTTAGCAATTCTTAGATTGCTATTCCACCATGTCGTGACATCAGAAAATGCGCACGAATTCGCTCGAGCTGGAATAGAGCGTTTATATAAGATGGTAGAAGATAACTACGGTGAATCTGCTCGTGAAGATCTGGATGTGTTGTTTGGAAAAAGCTTAGTTCGTATGGCTGGCTAAAACCAAAAAGTATCTTGAAAGAAAAACCAGCCAATTGGCTGGTTTTCTTGATTAGAACTGAGATTATTTGCTACTCACGTTATGGGCTACATAGCCGCGGCGAAAATGGAAGAAATCTCATCATGAGTGGCTTGCTTAGGATTGGTAAATCCGCATGCATCTTTTAGGGCGTTTTCTGCAAGTAAGGGAATGTCTTCAGACTTTGCCCCCAAAACTTCTAGCCCCGCCGGAATACCAACATCTTCAGAAAGCTGTTTTATGGCACTCAATGCAGCCTCCGCACCTTGTTCATCAGTTAATTCCGTTACGTTTACCCCCATTGCTGCTGCAATGTCCTTTAGGCGAGCAGGGCATACCTGTGCATTATATTTTTGTACATGCGGAAGCAAAACGGCGTTACATACGCCATGTGGTAGGTCGTAGAATCCACCAAGTTGATGAGCCATTGCGTGAACGTAACCCAGAGACGCGTTGTTGAATGCCATTCCAGCCATAAACTGAGCGTATGCCATTTGCTCACGGGCTTCTATATCTTCACCTTTGTTTACGGCCGTTCTTAAGTGCGCTTGAATGAGCTCTATAGCCTTTATTGCGACTGCATCGGTGATTGGTGTTGCAGCAGTAGACACATAAGCTTCAATGGCATGAGTTAATGCATCCATTCCTGTCGCAGCAGTTAATGAAGAAGGTTTTGCAAGCATCAGCTCAGGATCGTTAACGGACATGAGAGGTGTAGTGTGCTTGTCTACAATCGCCATTTTAATATGACGCTTTTCATCCGTAATAATACAGAAGCGTGTCATCTCGGAAGCGGTACCAGCCGTTGTATTAATGGCTATCAGTGGTATCTGAGGTTTCTCTGATTGGTCTACGCCTTCATAATCGGCAATTTTCCCGCCATTAGCCGCAACAAGTGCGATACCTTTAGCGCAGTCATGGGGTGAGCCACCACCCAATGAGATGACAAAGTCACACCCATTTTCTACCAACAACTCTAAGCCTTCATTTACGTTGGAAATTGTAGGGTTTGGTTGGGTTCCATCAAAAACAACGGTCGCAATTGCTCTATCAGCAAGTAAATCGTTTACTTGTTTCACGACGCCGATTTGGTTTAACACCTTATCGGAAACTATTAACCCCTTTGTAAAACCTTGTGATTGAATGCTATCGACGGCTTGAGTTAAGCAACCCGCGCCCATTAGATTGACCGTAGGGATGTAAAATGCGCTTGTCATTTCAGACTCTCCATTATTGTTATACATTGCTTCGTTGCCTCTCTTTCGTGTTAGGAGAGGTCGTTTGGGTATATGCTCACTTTGCTTATGAAATGGGTTTTCTTTGTTGATCTGAAACAACGATTAACACCAATTGCTATCGCTTTCATATTTATGTGATATATGTCGCAGTGGCAGGGTGTGGAAAAGAGAGAGAAAGAGAGGAAGTTAAAAAAGCCGGCGAAATCACCGGCTGATAATGGAATTAAATGATGAAGTTAAGCCGCACTGACGGATTCTTCAATTTGTTTAGCGCCTCTGAGCATGGCTTGTACGAGTTCAGTGGCATCAAATTTTGTAAGGGCTTCGTGTGCGCCTACTTGATGTGCTCGATCTACGCAAATTTCGCTCGAAAGTGAGGTGTGTAAAATCCTATATGATCGGCTCAACGCGGTATCGTTTTGAACCTCGAAAGCAAGTTCATAACCATCCAGTCCAGGCATTTCGATATCACTAACTAAAATATCTATTGGCTTGTGGTTAGCTGCATCATCTTTCATTAAATTCAATGCATCTATCCCGTTTTTACACACTTGATAAGGGATGTTGATACTATCCAACGCATCCGATAGCTGCTTTCTTGCAATGCTAGAGTCATCAACCAGAAGAATATTGAGAGGCTTAAGGCGCTCGCGTTCTACGTCGGTTAAAATTGGAATACGCTGGCTGTCATGTTCTGGGTATATTTTGGATAGCAAAAGCTCAACATCCAGCATTTGAACGATTTTGTCTTTATGGCGAGTGATACCTGTTACGAACACGTTGTCGCCCACTGTATCAGGCGCAGATTCAATCGAACGCCAATCACATTCAATGATCTTCTCAATGTCGCGCACCATAAAGGCCACAATGGTGCGTAAGCAGTCTGTCACAATTAAATAGCTGTTCTCGTATTCTTCACGTGCTATTGGGCGAAATCCAATTGCGGCTGCCATATCAATAACGGGTACCGTCAAATCTCGAATTGGTATTGTTCCGACGACATGAGGGTGAGAATAGGGGATTTGTGTGGTTTGGGCATAAGGTACTATTTCCCTAACTTTCAATGTGCCGATGGCAAAGCTCTGCTGAATCGTTAGCTTAAACATCAGCATTCCTTGAGACTGATTGGCTTTGCTTTTCATATATAATCCGCGTAAGTAAACTCACTTTCATTTTACAATCAATCTGCCTCTTTGGCTCACATTTAGATCAATTAAAATGAATCTAATTGTTTCGCCTGTGGCTCAGTAGTTATTTGGTAATGGATGTATATGATTTTGTTAGGGTTATATTTCATTCCATTCTAACGATGCACATGACCTACGTTTGGGTTACAATTCGGGCCTTTCAAACACAGAGGACAACCCCATGGCGAGAACGGCAGCAGCCTTACATATTTTGGTTAAGCATAAAGAACAAGCTGAAGATATTGTTAGCCAGATTAATAAAGGTGCTAAATTTCAAACGCTTGCGAAGAAGTATTCCTCGTGTCCATCTGGAAAGAAAGGTGGTGATCTAGGTGAATTTAAGAAAGGGCAGATGGTTCCTCAGTTCGATAAAGCCGTATTTACTGGGGAAGTCTTGAAACCTATAGTCGTCAAAACTAAGTTTGGTTGGCATGTCATTAAAGTGCTATACCGCACCTAATTCAAAAGGTCAGGCAATACCTGACCTTTCTAGTTTCTCATTAGTACCCATAGGCGATTCCAGGGAGCCAAGTGACGATTTGCTGAAAGTTAAACACAATGGCAAGTGCTATCACTTGAAGCAAAATGAACGGAATCACCCCTTTGTATATATCCCCAATAGTGACACCATCTGGTGCCACCCCTTTCATGTAGAAAAGGGCAAATCCAACGGGTGGGGTTAAAAATGACGTTTGTAGGCAAACAGCGAAGAGTACGGTAAACCAAATTAAGTCGAAACCAAGGGATGAAACCACCGGAGCAACGAGTGGAAGCACAATCAAGGTGATTTCTATCCAATCCAGAAAGAACCCTAACAAGAAAACAGCGATTAAAATGGCAATAATAATGCCGCTTGGAGCCAAATCTAAATTCGTTAGCGCACCTTCTATCAGCTCGTCTCCTCCCAATCCTCTAAGTACCAAAGAAAATGCGGTTGCTCCAACGAAAAGAGCAAATATAAAAGCGGTGGTTTTGGTGGTTTCTTCTCCAACTTCCTTTAACACCGTTTTATTCAGCGCACCTTTAGACCAAGCGAGAAGTGTCGCGCCTGCCGCACCTACGCCTGAGGCTTCGGTAGGCGTTGCGATACCAAAAAATATTGATCCAAGAACGGCGACGATAAGCCCTGCAGGTGCGAGTACTGCTCGGAATACTTGTAAAATCACAAGAATGGATACCGGTTCTGCCGACTCAGACAACGGCGCTTTACTTGGTGAGATTAGCCCTGTGAAAACGATGTAGCCCACATAAAGCGCAGCAAGAAGCAAACCAGGGAAAAGAGCACCAAGGAACAGGTCACCAACGGAAAGACCAATTCGATCGCCCATCATGACCAGCATAATACTTGGGGGTATTAATATGCCTAACGTTCCTGTGGCGCAAACTGTTCCACATGCGAGTGATTTACTGTAACCCTGCTTTAGCATTAGAGGTATACCAAGAACAGACAGCAAAACAACAGCAGCCCCTATGATCCCTGTTGATGCGGCGAGCAGTAAGCCAACGATGGTGACGGTAATGGCCAATCCACCTCTAACTCGTCCGAACAACCGAACGAGATTTGTCATTAGATCTTGTGCGACGCCAGAACGATCGAGCATTAACCCCATATAGATAAACATTGGGAGCGCGACTAACACCCAGTTATTCATGGTGTCCCATATTCTAGGAATGACGATAGAAACATATTGCCAGTCAATGCCAATCCATGTGTCTGCCCACGTGTCTAAACCGAGTGCGATGGCGGAGAACAAAATGGATACGCCGCCAAGGATCCATGCGACAGGAAAACCCGTAAAAAGCAGCAATATGAAAGTGGCGAACATACCAATCGCTAAAATTTCATTAATTTCCATTCTCACCTCCATACTGGGTGAATCTGCCGGAAATCAAAGCAGCGAGGATACGAGACAATCGAGAGATAACAGCGACAGCAAGAAAGGCAAATCCAACAAAAAGTATGGATTTAATAAACCAACGATAGGGCAGTCCGCCTGGAGCTGAAGAAACTTCACTTAGCTGCCAAGAATACGCAATAAAGGGGAGTGAATAGTTTAAAACGATCACTATAAATGGGACCAGAAGCGTGGTGATTCCAATCAACTCTACCCAGCATTTTGTTTTTATAGAAAAGTGGTCGTACAGAATGTCTACTCTTACGTGTGAATCAGTCATAAAGCAGTAACTTAGCCCCAGTAGCCAGCCAGCGGAGTATAGGTGCCACTGTAATTCTTCGAATTCAACCCGACCCTCGCCAATCAAATAGCGCATCAAAACGTTTACAACGATGATCGACATTAGAAGTGGCCAAATCCAAATCATGTAATCATTCACTTTACCTATGATCTTATCCAGAGCTACAGATAAGCTCGTTTCTGGAAGCTGGCTAAGCAGTGCCTTTTTATTGGACTCTGGGAGAGATATGGAGCTCATATTCGGCGTCCTCTGAGAAGAGTGGCGTCTATTCGACGCCACTAAATAATGGGTGTTCTGGTTGATTTTAGTAGTTGTTAGGTAAGTAAGCCTTTGACTTCCAAATATCGTATTCTTCAGCAAAAGCCTGTTGAGATTGGTAGATTTCTTTAAAATCTGCATCTTTAGCTGAAATTTCACTCATAACTTCATCTGTGAGTGATTTAAGCTGACCCAAAATTTCGTCGGGTAACTGGCGAGCGGTGACGTTTTTGGCTTCAAACCCTTTAATCACTGAACCTTGAAGGGCTTCTCCACGTGTTAGCGCTCGGAACGTGCCCGCGGTACATGCCATATCAATCATGGCGCGCTGACCATCTGAAAGGGACTTCCAAGTTTCAGTATTCACTACTAAGTGAGAGGCGGTGAACGTTTGGTGCCAACCGGGGAAATAATTGTTCTTGGCTATTTTGTCAAAGCCCATCATTTGGTCGATGGCAGGCATAGAAAATTCGCTCGCGTCAATGGCGCCTTTTTCTAATGCAGGGAAAATTTCTCCACCGGGTAATACAGTGACCGATGCCCCTGCTTTTTGCATCACTTTACCACCGAGACCAGCAAATCGAATTTTAAGACCTTCTATATCTTTTAGAGAAGTGAGTTCTTTCTTGAACCAGCCCGCAGTTTCAGGGCCAATAACAGAGCACAAAACAGGGTGAATGTTGTGTTTTGCATACAGCTTTTCTGCAAGTGCTTTGCCTTCTCCATCGTACCACCAAGAAGCGTAAGCCCATGGTTCCATTCCGAACGGCACAGCGGCAAATAAAGCAGCAGCAGGGATTTTTCCTTGGTCGTAACCTAACCAAGTGTATCCCGCGTTGAGTTGCTTATTTTTAACCGCTTCAGTAATTCCAAATGGCGGAACCAGCTTCCCAGGCTCATAAATTTTGAACTGGATATTGCCGTTGCTGGCTTTTTTAATCTGTTCAGATACGTACTTGATTGGGTCGCCTAAGGCGGGTAGATGTGTCCCAAATACCGCTTGGACTTTCCAGCGTACTTTATCTTCGGCGTTGGCTGGCATACCTGCAATGGCTGCGGCAGAGATGGCAACCGCTAATCCTGTTTTGATTACAGCAGCTCTTTTAGTCGATGGTTTCGTTTTCATGATAAACACCTTATTTTTTACTAAGACAGATAATTTCTGTCGAGAGGTAGTTGATGTAATGATTTATAGAGTGTTATGCACTGGTTAATGAGCGCGGTTAGAACCCTAAGTCGGCTAGCAAGCTTGGCAACGAATTGATTGCAAAGTTGGTTTGCCAAAACAGAACATCAAGGGTGTCATCTGTCCAATCGATATAGAACGCAGCGGTAAAGCTATTTATATCGTTGTCAATCGAGTTGTAATCACTCGTATTGACGCGAAAAATGGGTTGAGAAAGAAACATCAATTCTTCTTTCAAAGGTGTTGTGAAATGACGTGTTAATCCATTATTAACGAGAAATAGTGGAGTGAATCGTGAAGCAGACAAGTAATGAATATCACCATATTGCTTCGATGTAGGACCAAGGGTATCGGCGTCTTGTTGATAATCTAAGTCGGATACGAATTCACCTTCTAAATTGAAATTCGTAATTTGGCCGGCGTTTGTTTGCCATTGATTAGAAGGCTTTCCTTGAGCAGTATGTTTCGATTTAATTTCATTTAATACGGCATTCGCAATGCCTGAAGCGTCGAACGCTGTTGCAGGATCCCCTGTTGTTATCGCTGCTGCTGTTGCTAACCCTCCGCCAAGGCTATGACCTGTGTAATGTATTTGGTAGCCAGAATATTGATTTTTAATTTCAATCGATTTTTCTATAGCCATGGCGTACTGAGCAGGGACCATATCTTGCACCATAATGCCATTAGTAACCCAGTCAGAAGTGCCTAGTTCACTGCCACGAAACGCAACGATAACGGTATTGGATTTTTGATAAATACCCGCGTAGAAACCTGAATCATAGTCGATAACGTTATCCACTCTTGTCCAGCCACGAGGTGATCCATTTGCAGTGTGAACGACTTCTGCAAACTCTAAATAATCCAACGCTTCCGCAGCTTGATTAATGGATGGGGGCTGGTGAGTTTTGTAGGTGGTACCGGTTGAATTTGCTGTGTCTGTGTAATTGGGTACCAGTACCGATTCGATGTACGCGCCTACATTGATCGCTTCTTCTTGAGTTAGGGCGTAAGTTTGGGTCGATACAAGACCAAAACAAAGCAACGTCGCAACGTTATGTCTTAGTTTCATGCTCATTTCCTTAAGTCTTTTAGTTGTGTCCATACTTCGTGATTCTCATTCCAAAAGTGGTAGGTGTTGGATGTGCTATGATAATCTCGATTGTTATATTGAGACTGTGAGTCTCAATATAAACAAGGCTAGTGTGTTTGAAGCTTATGTTCAATAAGATTTTGGTCTGGTAATAAAATCGATAGCTTTAAAAATGCAATCCGGCAGAGTGGGAGGGAACTGTTACTGTAGGAAATGTAAAGGAAATCTTGGATCGCACATGCAATTCGTGAGTGTTACAGTTCATTTACACAAATGATTAATACTGTGGATTATGTCTCATTTTCTATATGGGTATGCATGGTGAAGAGGAAGCAATAAACGATTAAAAATAGGGAAGTGAATCACGCTATTGTTGTTGGTTTGATTGTTTATTTATTAATATCAATGGTTTGGTTGTTTTTAGCTAGCGGTGCTTTGCGAGTCGACCGCTATTTAAGCGATGTAGCATGTAACCGATGTAGCATGTTATCGAGCAGTGTTTCTTTTACCGGTTTCACCAAAACATCATCACATCCAGCGCTAATCATTGCTTCGCGAGTTGTTGCGTAGGCGTCTGCGGTACAGCCGATAATAATCGGTTGTCTACCTTTTACTTCTTGTGCGCGAATGATCGTTGTGGCTTGTATACCATCCATAATTGGCATGTGATTATCCATCAAGATAACTGGGTAGAAGTTGGTTTCTGCTAAGTCTATGGCCTCTTTACCTGTTGCCGCAAAATCGCAATCGAAGCCACGTGTTTGAAGGAATTTTTTCATGATCATGCTATTAACCCGGTTGTCTTCTACAATGAGTGCTTTTTTCCCTTCTGCTTGATATTCAGACTGGCATTCTTCTATTAACATTTTTTCTGAGTGACCCACTTGCAGTGCAAAACTAGCAATAAATTGGCTTCCTTGATTTGGTTCACTGAGTAACTCAATTTTTCCAGACATCGCCTTGCATATTTGATCAGCAATAGCGAGCCCAAGCCCTGTTCCTCCATAATTTCTTGTTGTACTACTTTCCGCTTGGATAAATGGGCTGAAAATTTCTGTTTGCCTACTTGGGTCAATACCTATTCCTGTATCTGATACAGAGACACTAAGCATAGGTTGCATATTTTCAGGCAGCGTATTCAAGCTCACTTCTACGGTAATACTGCCTTTTTCTGTAAACTTAAGAGCGTTACTGATTAAGTTAGTCAGAACTTGTCGAATCCTGCCATCATCACCCAATAGCCACACTGAACTGTCTATAGAATGCCGACATTCAAACTCAATCCCTTTTTCTATACAAAGTGGCGTGTATGTGGTTTCAATTTCATTGATGAGGTCCAATAGGGAAAAGCTTTCCGGCGCCAATACTAGTAACCCAGCTTCAATTTTTGAAAAGTCGAGTAAGTCATTGAGTAGTGACATCATATGAGAGCCAGAGCTTTGTAGGGTATCGAGGTATTCTTGCTGGGTATCCGTCAGCTCTGTTTTGTTTATGAGCTGTGCAATACCTAAAATACCATTCATGGGAGTACGTATCTCATGGCTAATGCTTGCGAGAAAATGAGATTTTGCTGAATTCGCTTTTTCTGCTTTGTCTCTTGCTTCTTCTAATGAAGTTTGCAGTCTTTGTTTCTCTGAAATATCCCTTTCTACAGCGATAAACCCTTCAATGACGCCGCATTCATCTAAAACTGGGGTGATATCTATGTCTATCCAGTACGTTTCGCCAGATTTGTTGTAGTTTAGAATCTCTTCTCTTATGCCTTGGCTGTTGCTTACTGCTTCCCGAATACGCCGTTTGGTGTCTGCGTTAGTTTTTCTCCCTTGGAGTAAATTTCCAGGTTTCTTCCCTATAACTTCTTCCGATTTATACTGAGTAAGGTGAGTGAATGCGTTATTTACCCACGTAATTTTTCCATTTACATCAGTAATGATGATGACATCTTTGGCGTGCCTAGCAACTTTTGCTAACCGACGAGATTCCTCTTCTTGTATTTTGAGCTGCTTGGAAGATTCTGCCAATTGCTGACGAGACAACGCGAGTTCTTCGAAAGGTTGAACCAGTAGTTTTCGACCAAATAGATATGCGCCAATTAAACACGCAACAAAGGCGATGAATGTCGTACTGACAAGGTTGTAGAGTAGCGTACTTCTCTGCTGATTTTCTAAGTCGGTATTAATGCCATACAGAAGAGTTAAACCAAACTGATTGACCGGTACTTCGAACACTCGCCAAGGAAACGCCTGTGATGGGCGAGGGTTAACGTTAGTTTCGAGTTGCTGAAGTGCAATCCAACGCTGACCATCCTTCATTAGCCCTGAAAAGAAGTCTTGGTTGTTGAATTTAAACTCCACCATAAACACGCCTTCTACAGAGTTGTTATACGTAATGGGAACGTACATCCAGAAAAACTGCTCTCTATTTTTTTGGACAAGAGAAACAATCAGCGAGCCATTGTCTATTAGTATCTTGTTAACTGAGTCGAGGGAAAGTTGCTCTCGATAAGAAAAGTCAATCTCGTTAAACACCAGATCGCTCGCTATGTCGAACAAGGCAACTTTTATAGAGTCATTAAAAATGCGCTCTTTTTTTATGTGATCAAATATTTCTTGTGAACTGACCGAGTTTCCCATTGCTGCATTGACTAAAGCCGGGGAGGAAGACAAATGCTTGAACGCGGTTTCTCTATCTTGAAGGTATAGCAAAACGTGTCGTTTAGCCGACTCCTGTTCAAGTTTGGTGGCTTCTGACTGAATTGATGTGAGTGCGACTCGGCTTTGGTGATTGATCACCATGCCACCGATTCCTGCGAACAGTGCAGCGACAATAGTAATAAACAGTATAAATAGTTGTCTTGCCGATAAAGACTTAAGCAAACGCAATCTCCTCAACGTACATTAATTTTTTTGAATTACAGCAATGTTGTTTGATTGATTGAATTTAGCCATGCATAAATCCTCTAACCCAAGCGCTTCATGAGCATCAGGTTGATCCTTTGAAAATGCGCTGAAAGGTGTGTGGTATGTTTTCACCAACCCCTTAACGGGAGTATCAACGCTTTCAAGGGCCAACCGAAGCATGGCGCGGTTTTCGACCATATCTTCACTAAGCTCTATTTGAGACAACGCTTGAATCAGAACTCTGGTTAAATCGTAGCCATGAATGAATCCTGTAGGAGCGTTTATATCGTTGGGCGTTTGGATTTCTGATGGAAATAGCTGTATTGCCTGTTCAAGTACGCTAGCGGACAACGAAGTTTCTGGAGAAGATAGAAATGAAAAGCAGGTTTGAATTACGTAGAGATCGAGCCGAGAACGAATAGCGTGAGGTACTTTCTCTGCAAAGTCTCCACCCGTAATACCCCAGTGACTGACTATTGGAAGCCTTTCTTCTAAAGGGATAGAAGCCATTGCATTAACGATTTGAACACCTTCGGATGCGTTTGAAACCATTAGGATGCAATCAGCGTTAGCTCTTTTTATTTCCCTAATTTTAATTCGTGCACCGGATTCATTTATCCCCCAGTTAAACCAAGTCACTTTGGGTTCGGTGAGTCCGAAGTTTTCTATCGCTAGCGTCATGTTTCTTTGATTAGATTTTCCCCAAGGTGTTTCTTCCAATAATAGATGTGGGGTTTTGCACTTTCTGTCTTTTACAGCAAAGCTGGCCATTCTCTCACCTGCTTTTTTGTCGTCTATGGATAGCCTAAATACCCAATTTTGTTTACTCGGATAACGCGTAATAGGCGCGCCAGCAGCCCAAGGCACCAGTGTCAGTATTTGTTTTTTGTTTATGTATTCTCGGTATTTGATCAATGGGGGCGAATGAAGACCTGCAAAAATGACCAAAGCATCAGGATCGTTAAGGAACTTGGCCATGTTTTTTTTACTTCGGACAGAATTACCCTTGTGATCTAGAACAACGAAATTAATTTCGCGCCCCTGAATGGTGTTGTCCACTTCTTGGAATGCCGTTTTTACACCCTGTTCAATAGAGCGAGCGGACTCAATGTAGTTAGATCGATCGGCGTCAAGGTAAATGTTGATGGAAGATGCGCCAGCAGAAGAATAAAATGGTACGAAAAGTGTAGCGAAAAGACCCAATAATCTGTGTGAAAAATTCATATACCTAACCGTCTTATGTACATAAAAGTTTTGATTTTTCTTAGAGTATAGAAGCTATTCTGGTATCCATTTGGATATAACGTGTAAAGAACTCTAAAGTGTTAGATTGAGCGAGTAATTCCCGAAGAGTCAGGAAGCTCTTTAAGCAACGTCGTTCCACTTTGGTCGTTGATTCTTGAAATGAATAGGGTATGCAAGATTAGATCTGAATAAAGAAAAACAGATGCTTCCACATCTGTTTTTGAGGGGAGATTGAATATGGCTCAATAGAAGGGAGTAGCCTATTGAGCCAGAACATAGTTACTTCATTAGTACCTTTTGCGTAAATTGCTTACTCATTTCTTTTCCGTAAATAGCGTTAAAAGGTTGAGTAGAGCGACTACGCATTTCTTGAGATACGAGTGCTTGGCTGGAGTCTGAATTTGGATGTTGTGGTGCAACACCGAATTTCGCATTCAAGGCTGTTTGAGTCTCAGCACTGGTTAGCCAGTGTAAGAAAAGCACAGACGCTGCTTTTCTTTGGCTGTTTTTGGCAATAGCCGCAAAATTAGCGCCACCTGACATACCAAATTTAGGGATGTAGAACTTCAGACGTGAGGTTATTGCTCCCCGCTTTTGCAAGCCAGCGAGGTGATCTTCCCATGCAGGAGCAAGAACAATCTCACCATCGTTGATTCGTGTTAGGCTGTCGGCATTGGAAGCCGTAATCACCATGTTATCTTCATATTGATTGAACCAGTCCCAAGTTTTACCCCATTTTTGAGTGACCGATGAACTGAGTTTTTTGCCTTTCGGTTCTCCAGAATAATTTCTTATCGCCGCTTCAATAAACCGACCGCCGGAACCACCGCCATTTGGGTCGTTCACACCAAATGATTTCGAGTTGGTTTCCATGTATTGGCTCAGCTGCTCAAAGCTTTGAGGTAAGTCTTGTTCCTTGATACGTGAAGGATCGTACGCAATGCCGGTTTGGTTACCCCAGAATGTGACCGCGTAACCTTCTGAGTCAAACCCTTCACTTTCCGTGTTAAGGTTTGTAATCTCAGGTAATACATCCAGTTTTAAAAGCACTTTTTCTGGAGAGAAAATCTTAATATTCGAAGCCCCTAAAGCAATGACGTCAAGCTTTCCTTTTTCACGCTTACTTTCCGCAATCAGCTTGTTTCGGTTTCCGTCTAATGTGCCTTCAGGGATTCGAACTTTTATACCGTATTGATCTTCGAAGCCTTTTACAAACTCACGCCACCCGGGTTGCAGGTACCATACCGCAAAGCTAACCGTACCTTCTTTCTTTGCCTGATCTTCTATTTCTTTCCATGTCATCTTAGTGACGTCGTATGCAGATGCCGACGTCGCGACACAAGCCAGCATTCCAGCTAGTAGCGCTTTTAATGGGGTAAATTTCAACATAATTTCCTCGTTTACTAAGCTTTGCCCGTGGATTGGGACAAGTAATTTCCTTTTAAAAGTTGCTCAATAATGAGCATAAGTATGACGTTAGGAATCACTAGAAATAGTGACACCACAGCCGCATCCGGACGGATGAATGAGTACCCCAGAAAGGAATACAAAATGGTTGGAACGGTAATAAAGTCGGGGGCACCCAATACGTAAGCCATATTGAATTCCTCAATACTGATCACCAGACAAAAGATGAGTGAAGCCAGCATGCTCGGTTTCAGCATCGGCATGAAGGCATGACGAAAGGTGGTAAAGCGGCTAGCTCCCATATCTGCACATGCATCGATAACATCTTGAGGTACGGCTCTAAACCCAGCGCTTAAAATACGAATTGCGTAGGGAAGAGCAAGCACCGTATGTGCGATAACAATGCTGACATAAGGTTCTGAAATACCCAGCTGGAGGAGCATTCCGCTGAAGAAAATAGCCAGTATCATTGAAGGCATAACCATTGGCAGTAACGTTAGAATCTCTGCCGTTTTCTTGCCTTTGAAATCCAACCGCCCAAACGCATAGGCTGTCGGTGTCGCGAGGCAAACCGTAAGAAACGCAACAGCGGGAGCGACGGTGTAACTGTTGATAAGAGCTTCTTCGAGAGAGGTGGTTTCCCAAATCTCAGACCATCGGGCAAAAGATAAAACTTGTGGGAAAATATCGGGGAAACTCCAGGGATGAGCAGGGTCGACCAAAGACCAAAGCACAGCCATTGCAAAAGGGATTCCGAGCCACAATACGTTTACCACAACGAAAAAACCGACACTTAGATAGATGACCCATTTGTTGTTTTTAGTCATTACGAATCCCTCCCTTGAATGGTCGTAATAACGGAGCGAGTCTTGGTTGCGAAAGGTTGGGTGACTAAGGTAATGACGACTGCGGAAATAACAGCAACAAGCATGATAACCATGGCGATAACAGCGGCTTTTTCCCATTCGTAGTACTGCGTCGCGGTAAAGTTCATCAGCATAGAGAGCGAGTAAGCGTTTCGTGAACCCGCGATGGAAGCAAAAGCGAAATCACCAAGGGCACCAATAAATATCAATATCAAAGACGCTTGCAATGCGGGAATGGTGAGCGGGAAAATGATCTGCCTAAACTTTGAAAAACGAGAGGCTCCCAAATCGTCTGCAGCGTGGAGAATGTCACTCCGAATACTATTAATAGCACCGCCCAATAAAATGAGTGCAAATGGGACATTTTTCCAGATTTGCAATAGGATCACACTCCAACCAAACTTATCGTTTGTTAAGCGAAGTGGTTTATCGAGAAGGCCTAAAGCCATCAGCCCTTCATTCAAAATGCCGTGATACGAGATGACATTAATAAGTAAGAACGCGGCGACTAACCCCGGTACAAACATTGGAGCACGCAACACACCGATAAGCAGTGGTTTTGCGGGTAATGGCTTACTTAACCACATGGCAATGGGGTAAGCGATTATGATAGCGCCCAAACTGCCTAGAGTAGAGGTGCGTAATGAATAAGCGAGAGAACGCTGTAAAATTGGATCGGAAATCATCTCTTGCCAAAAAGCAAACGTGAATGATGATTCACCTGTCAGGCTGACCATGCCAAAGCTTTGGGCGATAACGGCATAAAGAGCGCTGCCCATCAAGAACAGAATTACCCCTAAGCCTGGAATAAGAAGAACATAGGCTTTCACGGCTATACCTCCTCCAAAAAACGTATCGCGTTTCTAGGTAGTTGAAACGAGACTTTATCGCCAGCTTTGCAGGTCATTTTTTGATGGAGCTGAATTCGAATTTTTTGACCGCTAGGTTCGTCGGCTGCTCGTCCGAATAAGTCGGTGATATTTCCAAGGAAAGCAAGGTTCTCCACTTGAATTTGGAACTGGTTTTCGTCGTCGTTAAGTGCTGCATGAGCCGACTCAGGGCGCCAACAAATGTAAATGTTTTCTGAAATGGGCGCGGTGTCAGATTGGGTAATAAAGATGCCAAGTTCGCACTCGACTTTGTATAAATTGTTGGTATCGGTATGAGAAACCTTGGCTGGAAGAATGTTTGCGGCCCCGATGAAGTCCGCTACAAATCGGTTTTTAGGTTGAAAATAGATTTGTTCAGGCGAGCCTATCTGTTCAATGCAGCCTCTATTCAGCACTACGATTTTGTCGCTCATGGCCAACGCCTCAGCTTGATCATGCGTGACATAAACTGTCGTAAGGTTTTGCTCTTTCTGGAGCGATTTGATTTCAAAACGGACACTTTCACGAAGTTTCGCATCAAGGTTTGATAATGGTTCGTCAAACAAGATTACATCTGGGCGCATAACCATAGCTCGTGCTAGAGCAACGCGTTGTTGCTGACCACCGGAAAGTTGGGATGGTAGCTTATCCTTATGATCTTCAAGTCCGACTTGGGCGATTGCCTCAGCCAACCTTGTGCGTTGCTCCTCTATCGGCATCTTTTTCTGAACCAACCCAAAACAGATGTTGTGGGAAACACTCAAATGTGGAAAGAGGGCATAAGATTGAAAACACATTGCTGTGCTTCGTTTCTCGGGTGGTTGTTGGTCGACTTGGTGCCCATTGATATGAATTTCGCCAGAATCCAAAGGCAGAAAACCACCTATCATTTTTAAAAGAGTGGTTTTTCCGCATCCGCTTGGACCCAGAAGCGTAACAAACTCTCCGGCTTTTGCTTCAAATGAAATATTGTCTGAAGCAACAAAGTCTCCAAACTTTTTAGTCACATCCTTAATTTGCAACATCGGCTTTTTTCTTCCTTATTAAACTTGCCTACAAAGAATAATCCTAATCAATGAATCTGGAAAATATTGTGACGAGCTTCTATTTATTGGACAAATAAAGACTTTATGTCAACTTGAAATTTTTTATATAACTGATATTTAATATCATTTTGTGGTGGTAAAATAATCAACAATAAGAGATTGAACATCAATCATAGATGGATTACAGTTTTATTAAACTTTTTAACAAAGAATAAGGTTGCTGTATGTCATTTAATTTCCATGTGGCTCATTTGGGAAAGGTCCTCGTTAATAGTCATAGGGGGTATTGCCATGTTTATCCAGAAAACACGCTTCCTGCATTTGAGGGAGCACTGCAAGAAGGAACGCATTCCATTGAGATAGACGTAGCGATGACCACAGACAATGAAATTGTTGTTATCCACGACCATAGTGTCGACCGCACCTCTAACGGGACGGGGTATGTTGAGCAAATGAGTTTTTCAGATTTAAGCACGCTCGATTTTGGAGGTTGGTTTGATCAATCGTTTGCCGGAACTAAAATTCCAACGCTTAGAGAATGTTTAGTGTGGGCAATGGATAGTGGGGTTGGATTGGTTGTTGAGGTTAAACAACGTAAGCGGCATAAGGAATTTATTAGCGAGCTAGATAAACTACTAAAATCGTTACCCGGTAGTATCGAACACATTCAACTTCTTTCGTTCGATCACGTTCTACTCAATATCGCAAAAAGCTCGATAGAAAATTTGAACATTCAAGTTGTGACGTTGGCACGTTACAATGATCAGCTTGCAGCGGTTAAGGCATCTAATGCGGACTGTGTTTGTGTTGAATACCCTCATGTTCATGTCGATGATTTACTGGCGTATAAGAACGAAGGGTTGTGCGTCAGAATGTTTTTGCCAACGATGAGTAATGGTTTATCTCCTACTGAACATTTTAATCGGCACTTTGGTTATGATGTTCATAATGAGATAATTGGTTGGTTACGCAACGGACTCATTGATATGATCAGCCATGATGACATAGCAATGCTGAAATCTTTGGTTTACGAAGCAGGGCTTGAACCCGTCTAAAATATCGAATGTTGAACATAGAGAATATAGTGTAACCGAGAAAGGTCAGCAGACACTCGCTCAATAAGCTCACGTGATTTATCAAGTAAAAGCAGTATATAGGAATCAGTATCGGAACATGTTGTCTCCAATTAAACCACTTCAACTTAGCCTAACAGAAGGGCAAAAAAAGGTTCTTGGCGTTGTTCGTCAACACGGTTCTTTGCCCAGAACAAAGATTGCCGAGTTAACAGGGTTTGGCACAGGCTCTGTGACGACTCTTTGTAAAGAGCTATTGAGCTTGCAGCTTATTCAAGAAAGTGAGCGAGTTAAGGGCGGGCGTGGGCAGCCAGCAAAGCCCGTTTCATTGTCGCCTTATGCGGCTTTTACGTTTGGTGTGGCTTTTCATATCGCAAAGATTGACTTAGCGCTTGCCAATTTTACTGGTGAGGTATTGGATCGTGTCGAAATTTTTTACGACGAATCTCAACCTGTAAAGGACACCATTATTCTCATTGAGAAATCGATAGAGAAACTAACGGTAAAGCATAGATTAGTGAATGCTCGAATTCTGGGAATAGGGGTTTCGATGCCTGGTCCACATATGTCTGATGGTAAATGTGTTCACACCATCGATCAGATGAAGCACTGGAGAAATGTTGATTTAGCGGCGTTATTCGGAGACCAGTTCGATTATCCGGTCTGGATCGATAACGACTGTAAGGTGGCTGCAGTCGGTGAATATTATTCCGGGCTTTGGGAAGAGACAAAGCATTTGGTTCTGATAGAAATTGGTCACGGCATCGGCGGGGCTGTGATCATGGATGGAAAACTTTATTCAGGTAGGCACAACAATGCCGGTGAAATTGGAACATTTTTTAATCGGCGTGACAAATTGAGACCGTGCCTTCGAGAACTGATCATTGAACTTCAAGATGCAGGGTTAGATGTAGTGAAGTTGGAAGATATTCCCGACATCTCTCACCCGATTGTCGCGAATTGGATAAAACGCTCAGCAGAACGGTTGATGCCCGCACTACTGCTTACTCTGAGCTGGTTTGATCCCGAGTGCGTTGTTATTGGCGGCACCTCACCGAAGGCAATAAGCGATGCATTGATTAAAGAAATGGATTTAACTACTGAGTGGAACAGCCGCTTTGATTACCCCGTAGCGGAGATCGCGCCTTCTAGAGTTGGAAAGTACTTGTCTTCCTACGGGGCGAGTATGTATCCCGTATTTCAGACTCTTTCTTATCAAACATAGTGCTTTTCTTATCAAGCTTAGTGCTTTTTTATCAAATTCAGTGCTTCCTTTTTCGAAAATAAAAAAGACCCAATGGCAATGCTATTGGGTCTTTCTTCTATGTTAGCTATTTAGCAATTATTCTTAATAAAGTTGATTGCACTTCAATCGGTAAGGGAAAAGTATTTACGCTTTTGCCGTTTCCAAGTTTTCAGCTTTTTTCTCGTTATACATTTTGAGAAGGAAGTATACATTCACACAAGCGATAAATCCGTTGGTAACGACAACAGGCATAGCGTCGATCATTAGGCCATAGCTTGTGAAAAGTGCACATCCAATAAAGTTAAGTACTCGAAGTAATACGATGTCTTTCATCATTAGCGAGATCGCTACCATGATCGACGATGCGTAACCTAAAATTTCTACAGTGCTAAATTCCATTAATTGACCCTCATAGTCTCATCGGTGTTACAGCTACCAATTCTTCTCTTCATGAGATGGTGGGGGTTATCCTTGCCCCGAATGGTCATTTTGTTTAACTATAACAAGAGCTGAATAGGTCTGGAATACAAGGTGTTAAGGAAAGTGAAAGTAAGCGATTACGCAAACGTTAAACGTGAAAAATAAATGTTGTATACCGATTTGTGTTGAACCGAATCAACAAGATTTGGCGTGGAAGTTCTTCGCAGCAAAAAACAAAAACCCCTGCATAGCAGGGGTTCGAAAGCGGTTTGGATAAGCAAGTCGGCTTATTTTTTACCTTGGGTTTGCTTATCTGCTTCTGTTAGCTCGCGGATCTTACGGCTAATGTCGCGGCGAACTTTAGAGATTTCTGCGCTCTTAATGATGTGGTCATCAACGCGATCTTCATAATCGGCTTTCATGTTTTTGATGATAGCGACGATTTCATCAGGCTTCATTTCTGGCTTGATGTAGTCCAATAGGTTTTCTAGTAGATCAACACGCTTAGTGTTATCACGAATTTTCTTATCGTTGTCCTGCAACTCACGCTTTAGTTTGTTTTTACGACGAGCTTGGTTAACGATTTCAAATACGTTGTTCATAGGATTTTTTCCCCAAAATCAAAACGAGTAACTTTTTTTGATTAAAACATAATGCAGGAACGCTTAACAGACTTTAGATCAATCCCTTGCATCTTATGATGAAAATTTAAACATACAATCTGAGAACAGTTGTGTTGAACTCCTGAACCGCTATATCATCTTCCTAAGTATTTAAACAATTACCACGAAACTATGACACCTATTGATGAATGCGACACTAAAGAGAACTGTGCTTCCGCAAGAAGTAAACTGGGTTCCTCGTATAAAACAGGTCGTCAGTTGCAAGAAATTACCGAGATAGAACTGAGCCGAAGTAAAATAGTTGTTCTATCTTTGGATGGCAAGCCACAACGAATTCCTTTGGTCACTAACCACTAGATGAGGGTTAGTATCAGGGGTAGAACAAAAAGGAAGGTTGAATGAGCATTGAATTAAACGCTATTGAAGCTCGCGTGATTGGCTGCTTAATAGAAAAGGAAGTGACTACGCCAGATCATTACCCGCTTACTTTAAACAGCTTAACGTCTGCATGTAATCAGAAGAGCAATCGAGACCCTGTGCTTTCCTTATCTGAAGGTGATGTACAAAACGCGTTGGACTCACTTATACAACGTAGACTCGTGACCGACGAAAGTAGCTTTAACTCTCGTGCAGCGAAGTATCAGCATAGGTTCTGTAATACAGAATTTGGAAGCTTGAAGTTTTCTGCGCAAGAAAAAGGGATAGTTTGCTGCATGCTGCTCAGAGGAGCACAAACGCCAGGAGAACTTCGTACACGCACAAACAGGCTTTGTACCTTTACTGATGTAAAAGAAACAGAGAGTGTGCTGGAAGGGCTTGCTGCGCGTGAAGAGGGGGCGTTAGTTGTAAAACTGCCTCGTGAGCCAGGAAAACGTGAATCTCGCTATCAGCACTTATTCTGTGGTGAAGTTGATATCGAATCTCTTGCTACTGCTTCAATCGAGTCTTCTGGCGATACAACGAGAGTAGATGCGCTAGAAAGTGAAGTGGCTGAGCTTAAATTGGAAATTTCTGAGCTTAAGGATTCTCTTGCCCAGCTTCGAGCGCTAATGAATCAATGATAAGTGAAGACGCTTGGTTTGTTTACCTTGTAAGAGACAAAAACGCGTCTTTGTATTGTGGCGTAACCGATCATGTCATTCGTCGGTTTCGCCAGCATCAACAGGGTAAAGGGGCAAAGTTTTTACGCGGAAAAATGCCCTTAACACTTGAGTGGTTCTATGTTGCAGACTCTAAAAGTGCGGCGTTAAAACTAGAGTACAAAATCAAGCAATTGCCAAAAGTACAGAAAGAAAAACTCGTTTCTGGTGAATCCCTTCTTACTTTCCTAAATTAACATTCTTTTACTTATCCGGTTCAACCTTTCTAAAAGGCGTTATAGATCACATTAAATCGCGGTCGCAACTCAAGTCATACATTACACTAATCTATTGAAAGAGAGATTATCTTCATATCATTTATGAAAATAGTTGAGCTATATAAATAATAATTGGAATAGATTATGAATAACAAAAATGCAGTGGTTTTTGGCTTATCTTTGTTGTCGCTGTCTGTCAGCGCAGCTAATCATGTCGCCGATGGACGTGGAAATGGTATGGGGAATACTGGGGTTGCCTCAGGGGAATACTTAGTGGCTCCATTCTACAATCCGGCGCTTTCTGCGGTCAGTGAAGATTCAGATGACTTTGCTTTGCTTATTCCCGCAGGTGGAGTGAAAGTACGGGATACCGATAACGCAATAGAACTCATTGATGATGTGCAAAATACCTTTGAAAAAGTTCAGTCATCACCTAGCACAGCTTTGCTCCAAGAGCTAAATGGTCAACTAGATTCATTGTCTGGTCACAAGCCCCTTACCGCGTCTGGAAACCTCGGAGTGGCGGTAGCAATTCCTACTCAAGTTGTGTCTGTGAACCTATTTACTGCCGGTTACGTTGAAGTCATTGGGGTAACAAACGTAGCGTCGAAAGTATCTGATGGTCTTACGGATACGACGCAGCGAGTTCAAAACACCGATGTAGATTTGGTTGCTTTTGGTTACACCGAAATAGGGGTAGCGTTAGCTAAGCAACTTAACGTTGGTGGTCAGCAGTTTTCTTTTGGTGTGACTCCTAAGTTTCAAAACCTGACTACGTACTCGCAAAACATTAATGTTAATGACTTCAAAATCAATGACTATGATGAAGGAGAAACAACAGAGTCAGCATTCAACTTAGATTTGGGCGCGGTATGGTTACTCGGAGATAATTTTAGAGGGGCGTTAGCCATTAAAGACGTTCTAAAACAATCAATAACTACTGAAACAAACTTTGTATACGAACTGTCTCCACAGATAACAGTAGGGGGAGCTTTTGTTTCAGAGTTCTTTACCTTGGCAGCAGATGCTGATCTAACGGCTCAAACGCGTTTTGTAGGAGTCGATGATGATACTCAGTTTGTCCGACTCGGAGCAGAAGCGAACGCTTGGGACTGGGCTCAATTACGATTAGGTTATGAGATTGATACCAAAAGTACAGTAGACAATTCTGTCACATTTGGGCTAGGTTTCAGTCCCTTTGATGTGGTTAACATTGATCTCGCAGGTAGTTACGCAGGAAACAATCAGTTTGGCGCTTCAGGCAGTTTAGCTTTCACGTTCTAAATTTTACCTCTAGCAAGTGTCTCACCTGAAAGCCAGTTATAAAACAACATTGGAAATGTAGATTGAATGATCCAAGTTGTTTTATAACTGGCTTTTCTACTGAAAAACGACCAAGTGTGGTATTCATTTTTACAAAAAATAATTGAAGTAATTTCTCCCATTTGCTCTCAAATCAGCAACTTTTAATATCAAAGTTTTGAATGAATAGGGAATGAAAAATCTATCCTAAGATTATTTTTCTCCATTTCTGTATTTATATTAAAGTAAATAACTCTTAATTATATACTCCTTTGTATTTTATAAATAATAGATGTGTTTAACCTAAAATTAATATCTGATGATATAACTGTCACTGTAATTGGATGAAGAATAATGAATTTATTTATTCGCATCTCTTTAATGTGTTTTATAACAATGAATATATATTTTGTGATTTTAAATAATACATCTATATATAACGTTTGTAACCTTATGATTAATATAGGGTTTGATTAAAATCCGCACAATTACGTTTCTAAAATGTAAAATATAAGTTTCTTATTCAGTATTTCGTTAACATAAGTGCATGATATTTGAGATAGTGATCTTGTTTTGGTGATAAACCAAACTTTGTAAGTAGATTTATTAGAAATGTTGCTTATTTTAAATAACAAGAAATAAAAACGTCATAGAATTCTATTAAATTAAAAATAAATCTGAATCTTTGAACGTATTAAATAGATTAAGAATAAATCTCATTGAGACGTTAAAAATAACGTCAGTTGGTTTTGACGTCTTGCGTCACGCTTGTTGTAAGAACGGAGTCATTAATGGAAAAACTCGCTTTGATCACTGGTTCCAAGGGAGGAATCGGGTCGGCTATTAGCACTCAATTGGTTAGTGAAGGTTATCGTATTATTGCGACTTACTACACTGGTAATTATCAATGTGCAAAAGAATGGTTCGATGAGAAGCAATTCACCGAAGAGCAAGTCTTGCTCTTTGAACTTGACGTAACGAACACTGCAGAATGCAGTGAAAGGCTTGAGAAACTTCTCGTAGAGCAAGGTACGCCAGATGTTGTTGTTAATAACGCTGGAATTACCAGAGATGGAGTCTTCAAAAAAATGTCGGCTGACAGTTGGTTCGAAGTTATCGATACCAATTTAAATAGCCTATTCAATGTTACCCAACCTCTTTTTTCTGCAATGTGCGAAAAGGGCGGTGGGCGAATCATCAATATTTCCTCAGTAAACGGTCTAAAAGGTCAGTTCGGACAAGCCAACTACGCTGCTGCAAAAGCAGGGATGATCGGTTTTTCTAAGTCACTGGCTGCCGAAGGTGCGCGTGCAGGTGTAACAGTTAACGTTGTTGCTCCTGGGTACACGGCTACGCCTATGGTGACGGCTATTAGAGAAGACGTACTTGAGTCCATTAAGAGTGGAATCCCAATGAAGAGACTCGCAACGCCAGAGGAGATCGCAAAAGCGGTTAGCTATCTTGCAAGCGACGCAGCTGCCTACATTACCGGTGAAACATTGTCGGTAAATGGCGGTTTGTACATGAGTTAATTCAAAGTTACTAAGGATTCTACAATGGAAAAAGTTTATATCGTCGCGGCAAAGCGTACTGCCATTGGCGCGTTTGGCGGCACTCTGAAAAATACACCTGCTGGTGAACTGGGTGCAGTAGCAATCAAAGGAGCACTAGAAGCTGCCAATGTTCAACCTTCTGACGTTGATGAAGTAATCGTTGGAAATGTAGTTGCTGCTGGTCAAGGCATGAGCATAGGGCGTCAAGCCGCCATTTTTGCTGGTGTGCCAGAAACCGTACCTGCATACACGGTTAACATGGTGTGTGGCAGTGGTATGAAAACGTTGATGGATGCGGCTTCTCATATCCGAAGTGGTGATGCAGAAGTGGTTGTTGCTGCGGGCGTTGAAGTCATGTCACAAATTCCTTTTGCTGCCCCAACAAGCTTACGCCAAGGGCACAAAATGGGTGATCTTAACTTCAAAGATCTGCTTGTTTCAGATGGCTTAACCGATGTTTTCAACCAATACCACATGGGTGTTACTGCTGAAAACATTGCTAAAGAAGTTGGTTTAACTCGTCAGGTTCAAGACGAATATGCGTTGTCGAGCCAACAAAAAGCCGTTGCTGCGATTGAGGCAGGGAAATTCAAGCAAGAAATCGTTCCTGTTGAAGTTAAGAACCGCCGTGAAACGATCACATTTGATACCGACGAATACCCAAAAGTGGATGCAAGCCTAGCTGGGTTGCAAAAACTACGACCTGCTTTCGATAGAGAAGGTACGGTAACCGCTGGCAACGCATCCGGTATTAACGACGGTGCGAGTGCATTGGTCGTTGCATCGGAGTCTGCTGTAAAGCGCTTAAACCTAACACCTCTATGCGAACTGGCTTCTTACGCACAGACAGGTCTAGATCCCAAAGTCATGGGGTTAGGACCGGTTAAAGCTGTGACATCAGCCCTAAGTAAAGCTGAACTTTCTATCTCAGATGTTGATGTGTTTGAGCTAAATGAAGCGTTTGCTGCTCAAGCTCTCGGCGTTGTTCATCAACTTGCTGAGCATCACGAAGTTGAAAAAGACGTGATTCTTTCAAAAGCAAACATGAATGGCGGCGCAATTGCACTAGGTCATCCTCTAGGGGCGTCTGGAAACCGAATCATTGTATCTCTAATCCATGAAATGGAACGTCAGGGCAGCAGCTCAGGTGTGGCATCGTTATGTATTGGCGGTGGAATGGGAACGGCTGTGGTACTTAAACGCAGTTAAAGACTATTTTACTCATTGAGGTTACTGCCTCAAATGAATTGAAATCGATTCACTCAATGGAAAATTGTTTATCAGGAGAGACACCATGTACACAGATATTTTTAAAGCATTCACTGACCAAACTGAAAAAACTTTTGAACCTTACACAAAGTTCAACAAACTAGTCGCAAAAAACGCTGAGGTAGTTACTGAGCTACACCTAAATGCCATTCGCGCATACAGCGAGCTAGGTCTTTCTCAGATGAAAGCAGCAAGTGAAGTAAGAGATGTAACTTCTTTGGCTTCTTTCAGCAACCAGCAGCTATCTGTACTTACTCGCCTTTCTCAGCAGCTAACAGAAGACAGCAATAAACTGCAGTCTATTGCCACTGAATTTAAAGATGATGTTGAGACTATTACTGCAGACAATCTGAAAGCTTCTACTCCAGCTTAAGATGATGGCGCCACCCTATTGGGTGGCGTTTTTTTGATCCGATTAAAGGGTTTTATCATGTTTCAAAACTTCTTATCGGACTACCTTGTTAAGCTCCAAGAGAGCAACCAGCAATGGTGGAAAGATCTTGAGCAAGGCAAGGCAGCCGTAAACACTCCTCTAAACAAGGCAATGCAAGAAATCAGCCTTGAAGACACCACCGAATTACTAGAAAAAGCCGCTCAACAACCAGCAGCAATGCTGGAAGTTCAGACCAAGTGGTGGGAGCAGCAACTGGAAATTTGGCAAAAAGTAGCACTCCAAGCCAACCAAGGTTCGGTTATAGAATCTGAAAAAGGCGACAAACGCTTTCAGGACAAAGCGTGGCAAGAAGACGCTTATTACAACTTCATTAAGCAATCTTACTTACTCTTCAGTCGTACCTATATGGACACGATTGACGCAGTTGAAGGATTAGACGAGAAAACCAAAGAAAGGTTGAATTTCTTTTCTCGTCAAACGATTAACGCAATGTCACCAAGCAACTTTATCGCAACTAATCCAGAGTTACTGAAACTGACGATGGAGAAGAATGGCGAAAACTTGGTAACAGGCCTTCAGCACTTCAGAGAAGATGTTGAAGCAAGTGCAGACATCCTTAAAATTCGCATGACCAATACCGATTCATTCCAAATCGGTGAGCATGTCGCTAATACCAAAGGGGAAGTGGTTTTCCAAAATGAGCTATTTGAGCTCATTCAATATTGCCCTCTTACTGAGCAAGTCAATGCGACACCGCTACTAATTGTTCCACCATTCATCAATAAATATTACATTCTTGACCTACGAGAGAAAAACTCATTGGTTAAGTGGTTGCTTGAACAAGGCCACGCCGTTTTCATGATGTCTTGGCGCAATCCAGGTCCATCACAGGCAAACGTTGAGTTTGGTGATTATGTTACCGAGGGTGTCGTAAAAGCAGTCAATGCCATTGAATCTATTACAGGTCAGGAGCAAATTAATGCTGCTGGGTATTGTATAGGTGGAACGGTATTAGCATCTACAGTTGCTTACTATGCCGCGAAAAGAATGAAAAAGCGCATCAAATCTGCGTCTTTCTTTACGACGTTATTGGACTTCTCGCAACCAGGTGAAGTGGGTGCGTATATCAATGACACTGTAATTCAAGCGATTGAAGCCCAGAACAATCTGCAAGGTTACATGGATGGGCGTTCATTGAGCGTAACATTCAGTCTATTGCGTGAAAACAGCCTATACTGGAACTACTACGTTGATAACTACCTAAAGGGCAATAGCCCTGTAGACTTCGATTTATTGTACTGGAACAGTGATAGTACAAATGTGGCGGCTAAAACACACAATTTCCTTCTTCGTCAGCTTTATTTAGAGAACAAGCTTGTTAAAGACAAAGGCGTAAAAATTGGCGGTGTATGGATTGATCTGAATAAAATCCGCATCCCAAGCTACTTTATCTCCACGAAAGATGATCATATTGCTCTGTGGCAAGGCACTTATCGTGGTGCACTTAACACTGGCGGAAACAAGACGTTTGTACTTGGTGAATCAGGTCACATAGCGGGTATTGTTAACCACCCCGACAAGAAAAAGTACGGGTATTGGACAAACGATAATCTTGATGACAGCGCTGAGGAGTGGATGACAAATGCTGAACATCATGATGGCTCATGGTGGCTGCATTGGAACAAGTGGTTGTTGAGCTTTAACCCAGAAGAACAGCGCGAGCCATTTAGCATAGGTAATGAAGACTACCCAGTACTGGGACTAGCTCCTGGAAACTATGTAAAACAAACGCTGCCAGTGATTGAAGACATAGTAAAAGAGAAAGACGCGGAAACCGCTTAATATCTCGAAAAAATAATACTAACAACACAGTTGGCTTAAAACAAAAACTCCCACAATAGTGGGAGTTTTCTTTTTTAAGCCATACAGGCTTCAGCAAGAAAAGGTTTCTATCAATTTACTTTTTTATCTTTTCCAAGTGATAGTAGCCATAAAGATACGGCTGCGACCCCTAGGAAACCACCAATAATGATGACTGGCATTGCAGAATAGCCCAACATATGCCAGATAATTGATTCTAAATTACTCATTTAAATCTCCTTATTGCCAGCCTTCTACGCCGTGCATATCTGGTAATTTGTGCGCGATACCTTTATGGCAATCGACACATGTCTTTTCACCAGAAGCCAACGCCGTTGAGTGCTGGTTGGCACTTCTTGTGCTTTGCTCAGAGAAGTCCATAAACTCAAATTCGTGGCAATTTCGGCATTCCAAAGAGTCGTTGTTCTTAAATCGAGACCACTCTCTTTCTGCAAGGTAAGCTCGGCGATCTTGAAATTTCTCAGGTGTGTCAATTGTCTTTAACACAAAGTGAGCAAACAACTCTTTAGATGCTTGAACCTTGCGGACAATTTTGTCACCCCAATCATGGGGGACGTGACAATCAGAACAGATAGCACGAACACCAGAACGGTTAGAATAGTGAATAGTTTCTTGAATTTCAGCTACGATTGGTGCGTGGCAACCAGAACAGAACTCTTCCGAGTTTGTGGCTTCCATACCCGTGTTGAACGCTCCCCAAAAGAGTAAACCACCGGCAAAACCCATAAAAAGCACAACCCCTACGGCTGCTTTACTAGGGCTTATCAGTCTCTTCCAAAACGCTTTTAGTATTTTCATAATTCGCCTCTTATGGAGTGACTAATCACTTGTTCAGTGAGTCGACACTCTTAAACTCGTTTTCTACAAGCGGCTTTGCGTTTGCTTGAGGAACATGACATTGCAAGCAGAAGTAACGTCTTGGTGACATGTCTGCCAGCACGGCATCTTCGCGGTTTACGTAGTGGGTGACACTGACCTTCGTTGCGCCCATTTCTTTTGCATTTTTCCAACTGTGGCAAGCGAGGCATTTATTGGCGTTCAAAGATACTTCATAACCACGAATGTTATGAGGGATCAATGGTGGTTGATAAACATAGCTGCTTTCCAGAACTTGTTCCCGTGGGAACTTTTTAAAATCGTCTGCTGGGCGAGTTGTTTCCAATTCGCTTACACCGCGAAGGGATTCGACACCTCCGATTCCGCCTGGGTTTTCAAGTTCAGCAACCGCTGTTCCACTTAAAACTGCGCCCACCGACAGCAGTGTTAACATGAGTTTTTTCATTCTAAATCTCCGCCTTGTGGCTAAATTCTGATCAGACCGCCGCAATGGCGGTCAGTGCTACCTTTCGAATTTGCGTTACGCAATCTTGGTGATCTTCACCGGACATTTCTTAAAGTCGGTTTGCTTCGATAACGGATCGGTCGCGTCAAGAATCAGCTTATTGATTAGGATTCTAGCGTCGAAGAAAGGCACAAATATCAAGCCCTCTGGTGGGCGATTTCGACCTCGGGTTTCTACCCGCACTCGAACTTCGCCACGTTTGTTGGACATAAGAACCTCTTCGCCACGGCGAAGACCACGCGCTTTTGCGTCAGCAGGGTGGATGTAACAAACGGCATCAGGTGCTGCTTTGTAGAGCTCTGGTACTCGTCTTGTCATTGTGCCTGTGTGCCAATGCTCAAGAACTCGACCAGTACATAACCAAAGATCAAATTCAGAATCAGGTGTTTCAGGTGGAGCTTCGTAAGGCGCGGAAATGATCAGTGCTTTACCATCTGGTTTACCGTAGAAATCCCATCCAGATCCTTTTTTCGCATATGGGTCGGAGCCTTCTTTATAACGCCATAACGTTTCTTTGCCATCGACGACTGGCCAGCGAAGACCACGAACTTGGTGATAAACATCATACGGTGCGAGGTCGTGACCGTGATCGCGCCCGAATTCCGCGTATTCTTCAAACAGACCTTTTTGTACATAGAAGCCGAAATGGTGCGCATCGTCATTTAACTCACGAGCTTCCTCTATTGGGTATTTATCTACCTGCCCATTAGCAAACAACATGTCGTACATGGTTTTGCCTTTGTATTGAGGCGCTTGGGCTAGCATTTCCTCGGTCCAAACTTCTTCCATTTTGAAGCGTTTAGAGAATTCCATTACCTGCCAAAGGTCAGATTTTGCCTCGCCGACGGTGTCAACCTGTTGGTACCAAGCTTGAGTACGACGCTCTGCGTTTCCGTACGCGCCTTCTTTCTCAATCCACATAGCTGTAGGTAAGATAAGGTCGGCAGCTTGAGCCGTTGCCGTAGGGTAGGGGTCTGAACACACAATAAAGTTTTCGGGGTTTCGGTAGCCAGGAAGGCGCTCGTTGTTGATGTTTGGACCCGCTTGCATGTTGTTGTTACACATTACCCAATAAGCATTTAGCTTACCGTCTTTTAGCATGCGGTCTTGAAGAACAGCGTGGTATCCAGGTTTTGGTGGAATAACACCAGGAGGAATGTTCCAAATCTTTTCTGCGTATGCGCGGTGTTTAGGGTTAGCAACCACCATATCAGCAGGCAGGCGGTGAGCAAACGTACCAACTTCACGCGCTGTACCACATGCTGAAGGTTGACCGGTTAGCGAGAAAGGGCTGTTACCCGGCGTCGAGATCTTGCCCGTAAGAAGGTGGATGTTGTAGATCAAGCTGTTCATCCAAACGCCACGAGTATGCTGGTTCATACCCATCGTCCAAAGTGACATCACTTTAGTGTCTGGGTCGGCATACTGTTTAGCCAACTCGATGAGTTTTTCTTGTGAAACTCCAGACATTTCAGATGCTTTTTCAACGGTATAAGGAGCAACGGATTTTTTGTATTCTTCAAAGGAAATAGAACTCATTTTCCCTGAATTAGGGTTTTGAGCTTTCATTTGTAGAGGATCGTCATCGCGCAATCCGTAACCGATGTCTGTCGTCGCTTGCTTGAAATTGGTGTGTTTGTTAACAAAATCCCAGTTAACAGCATCATTTTCGATAATGTAATGTGCAATAAAGTTGGCGATAGCAAGGTCTGATTGCGGTTCAAATATGTAGCCTTTGTCCGCAAGCTCAAATGAACGATGGTAATAGGTGGAAAGGACGTTAACTTTGACGTGTGGAAAGCTTAATCGGCGGTCGGTAATACGTGTCCAGAGTACTGGGTGCATTTCAGCCATGTTTGAACCCCACAGTACGAAAGAGTCTGCGTGTTCAAAATCGTCATAACATCCCATTGGCTCATCGATACCGAATGAGCGCATGAACGCACCAACGGCAGATGCCATACAGTGACGAGCATTGGGATCAATGTTGTTTGATCTCAGACCCGCTTTCATCATTTTGGCTGCCGCGTAGCCTTCCATTACTGTCCATTGACCAGAACCAAACATTCCGACACCAGAAGGACCTCGCGTTTTCAGCGCATCTTTCCACTTTTCTGCCATGATATCGAAGGCGGTATCCCAAGAAACTGGCGCAAAATCGCCGTCTTTGTGGAATTTTCCGTCTTTCATTCGCAGTAGAGGTTGGGTAAGACGATCCTTTCCGTACATGATTTTAGAGAGGAAGTAACCTTTGATGCAGTTAAGACCTTTGTTCACAGGTGCCTCTGGGTCACCCTGAGTTGCGACCACTTTGCCGCCCTGAGTTCCCACTAATACTGAACAACCCGTTCCACAAAAACGACAAGGTGCTTTGTCCCATGTGATTTTAGTTTGATCGGAGCTGGCAATCAGATTGGTGGCCGATGCAGGTAGTGTTACACCTGCGACGGCTGCTGCCGATGCTGCTGCATTTGCTTTCACAAACGCACGTCTTGTCATTTTCATACTTCACCCTCTAATTGGGAATGTTGCGTTCCAGTGTTTTCATCCTTGTCGTCTAGGTCAGTTTCGATTTGGTGATAAACCAAAACTGTGCTCAGGACGTCCGGCAAGTTATTAATCGCGTCAATGGTGTCTGTGATGAAGCCTTGGTTTTCTGTTTCCAAAACCACCACAATTTTCCCTTCAGGGCTGTCTCCAAAAACTTCTGCATTTTCAAATTCTTCGATTCGAGACTTTGTCTGTGACAGATGTTCTGGTGACACATGCACCACTAAGCTGGAAATATGCACTTCATTTAGTGACATAGTTATCTCTCGTTATTTTGTATGCTCACATTGATGGATGAAGTAGGGCACACAGAAACGCACGCACCACAGCCATTGCACTCATCAAGGTTTAATTCGGGTTGGGCGACCTTACCTACAGCGAGTTTGAATTGAATCGCCATGGTTTCGCATTGGTCACCGCAAGATCGACATTCGACATTTTTGGAGGCAAGACAATCTTTATTGATGATTGCTTTGGCTTGCCATGCCATTTCATTCTGGCTAAGAAAAAGAGGTTCTGGACATACGTCGGCGCATTGATAACAAAACGTACATTCACCAAGATCGAAATCAATGGTTGGAAATCCGCCACTGCCGTGCTTGATGATTTGTGTTTCGCATTCATTTACACACTTATTGCAGCGTGTACACTGGTCGGTAAATTCGACAGCGCCACTCAACCAAGGCAGCCGAGGGTGAGTATCAGCTTCTTGCTTTCGTGAAAAAAAACGCCTGCGGAATTGATCAACCAAAACAACCTCTTATATAAGCCATTAAAATCTGTTAACAGATCTTCATTACTACACATAAATAGTTTAGTTTTAGTCACAATTGATTAAATAACCCTAAAGGGGTAATCAGAGTCTAAACTGTTTTAGATCAATAAAAATATCAACAATTCAAGCGCTAATGGTTATGAGATGGTTGGCAATTTGTTCAAAATAACTGGTTCACTAAGATTTCTACCGAGGATATTGTTTTGAACTTGGAATCGAGACGAGAAAACAATTTTGTTTAAGTTACCCAAAAAACCTGTGACAAGCACCGTCGCACAAGCCTTGTTACTCATCCTGTTGCTCTCGATTACGACAACGAGTTTTGCGATTCTAACTTTGGCATCGAGTTTGAATGATGCGGAAGCGGTAAATGTTGCCGGATCGATGCGAATGCAAAGCTATCGGCTCGCGTACGACATTCAAAGTAATTCACTTGATTTCAATTTGCACGTTGAGCAATTTGAAAGTTCTTTGTTCTCACCTTCAATGTCGGCCCTTCGGCACTGGACGGTTCCAGCGGATATTCAGCAAGAATATATGTTGATCATACAAAGATGGCAGCAGCTCAATACCTTGCTACATTCCCAACAGAATGACGTGTATTTAGGTCAGGTCGCCGATTTTGTAGAACAGATCGACGAATTCGTGTTTGGGTTACAAGAATACTCAGAACAGAAGTTGATTACGCTATCGTGGATAGGTGGTGTGGGGTTAGGTGGTATCCTCATTATTTCGACGTTTGTTGTGCGTTACGTGAGAAGAGAAATAGTTAACCCACTAAACAGGTTAAGCCATGCGAGCTACGAGATTCAAAATAGGAACTTTGATGTGGCCCTTCACGTGTCTGGGGATAATGAGCTATCTCGACTAACGGAAACATTTAATTCAATGGCCACCGAGTTAGGGCACCTCTATCGTGGTTTAGAAACCGCAGTGGAAGAGAAAACTCACCGATTGCGCCATGCTAATCAGTCGCTGCAAGTGCTGTATCACTGCTCACAAGCACTTAACGTTTCTCGGATTACAAAAAGTCACATCGAGAAAGTCATTGATTTTATGTTCAGTTTAGAGGGTGTCGCTGCGGTAAAGTTGACGTTAGGCGATCCACAGCAAAGCGAAGTCATCGAAAGAGGTATGGCTAAGCCAAATAACAAATGGAATTGTACAACGCTAGAATTGGATAATCAGGTACTGGGAACACTAGAAACTCAGTTTATGCTGCCGTGCCCCGATCAAGAATTGATAAACAGCATCATTCAAGTACTCACTCAAGGTATCTATTACTCTCAGACTCAAAAACAAGAAGAATACCTCATTCTAATGGAAGAGAGGGCAACGATAGCACGTGAACTTCATGATTCACTCGCTCAATCCTTATCTTATCTCAGGATTCAAGTAAGCTTACTAAAGAGAATGCTTAACAGTGAATCAGATAAGAAACGAGCCGCACTGCCGTCCATTATATCGGATATTGATAGTGGGCTGACGGGGGCTTATACCCAACTTAGAGAGTTGCTGAATACGTTTCGCCTTTCAATTAAGGACGCGAATTTTGATGAAGCGCTTATTCAAATGATCATTCCACTGAGAGAGCAAACGAATTCTATTATTACTGTTAACAACCACGTCGCCTCATTAAATCTTAAAGCCAATGAACAAATCCACGTACTTCAATTAGTTCGAGAGGCTGTTTTGAATGCAGTGAAGCATGCCAAGGCAAAACACATAGAAGTTAACTGCACAAAGTCTGACAACGAAATGCGGGTTATAGTAGTGGACGATGGTATTGGCTTTGATGTTAAGCATCAAAAGCTGAATCATTATGGGTTAAGCATTATGGAAGAAAGAGCAGGCAGGCTCAACGGGCGTATAGAGATAGAAAGCGAACCAGAGAATGGTTGCAAAATACAATTAACTTACACTGTAAAAGAGGATCAAAATGACGATCTGTAATGTACTCATCGTTGACGACCATCCTTTGATGCGCAAAGGGATCGCTCAACTACTGAGCTTTGAAGACGAATTTAGTGTAGTGGGTGAGGCAAGTAATGGTTCTGATGCACTTGCTATTGCTTTAAAAGTACAACCAGATTTGATTTTGCTTGATCTTAATATGAAGGGCATGTCGGGTCTTGATACCTTAAAAGCTCTTCGATCTGAAGACATAGAGGCTCGAATTGTGGTTTTAACGGTATCTGATAGTCCAAATGACATTGATGTTATGGTTAAAGCAGGTGCCGACGGTTATTTGCTGAAAGATACTGAACCAGATGATTTGATTGCGTTGATTAAAGAATCCATGTCCGGTAGCCAAATTTATAGCGAAGAAGTTCGTAAATATTTAATCGAAAGAGGTGATAAACCATCTGTAATGGACCTATTAACGGACCGTGAACAACAGATTCTGCAAGAAGTCGCTAAGGGTTTTCGCAATAAACAAATAGCAGATAGTTTGTTTATTTCAGAGTCCACAGTGAAAGTTCATATGAAAAGCTTGCTAAAAAAACTAGAAGTGCCCTCCAGAACAGCGGCTACCATTCTCTATTTAGAGCATTTTGGTGATCCTAGGTAGCAAAATACCAATGCAATATGATGCATTTTCTTCGAACCGTGCCAGACTTTACCATGAATTGCGTTAAGGATAAGCAGTCAGACTTATCCTAAGCAATTGCGATATAAATTCTTTTTTACATCAACTATATTATCGTGAGGCATCACGCAAATTGGTGATTAAGATATGAAATTGCAACATCTTTTGGTTGGCACCTTAAGTTTGGCTTTAACATCCGGCTTAAATGCAGCACAAGCTCTCAATGGCTATTGGGAATACAGTGATTATTTAAAAACATTTCCTGAACAGCAGGGGCTCGTGAGGAATTTTAGTGAGGTCGTTCGCTCTGAGCCAACGCCTCTCGCAGTAAGACAAACGAAACCAGTAACGATTTCCGTTATCTATCCTGGCGAACAAGTCTCAGATTATTGGCGACGTAACATCACCGCGTTTAGTAAGCGTATGGATGAGTTGGGTATTGATTACCAAATTAACAAAGTATTCACGCGTCCTAATGTCGATATTAGGCAACAAAGTGCTTCGTTGATGGAGGCAATACGCAACAAATCCGGGTATTTAATCTTTACGCTTGATACTGGTCGTCACCGGAAATTCATTGAGCACGTCCTAAACAGCCCCGACACAAAACTCATACTTCAAAACATTACCACTCCACTTAAAGCATGGTCTCAGAACCAGCCTTTCATGTATGTAGGGTTTGACCACGCAACAGGTAGCCGCGCACTCGCAAGCCATTTTAAATCCCGTTTTCCTCGCGGTGGCGACTACTCTGTACTCTTCTTTTCGCAAGGTTATATAAGTGCTGCACGCGGCGATACATTTATTGAAGCGATGAGTAATGAAGGTGAGGCGTATCAATTACGTTCGTCATTTTACACAAAAGCAAGTCGTCAAAGTGGGTACGAAGCAGCGAAAAATGCACTTAGTCAAGGTGATAATCTGTCCTTTATCTACGCGTGCTCTACCGATGTTGCGCTGGGTGCTACCGATGCAATTAAAGAGCTGGGTCGCAAAGATATCGTAATTAACGGCTGGGGCGGTGGAAGTGCGGAGCTTGAAGCGATACAAAAAGGTGAATTGAATGTTACCATTATGAGAATGAACGATGATACAGGTGTTGCGATGGCGGAAGCCATTAAAATGGACCTAGAGGATAAACCTGTCCCAACCGTTTATTCTGGAGATTTTGAGATAGTAACCAGTCAAGACAGTGAAGAAAGAATACAAGAATTAAAGCTTCGTGCTTTCAGATATTCTGACTAATGGAAAAGCTGAGCTAGGATGATTAAAAAACTTACAACTAAAAGGCGATCGCTGGCGAACCTAATTGTTCGCCTGATCGTTATTATTTTTGGTGTTCTGACTATAGGTGTAATGGTTCAGAGTTACCACTTCTCATCCAGCATTATCAAGCAGGAGGTGGCTCGCAGTTCATCTCAAACGTCTAGCTTGTTGCAAAACTTACTTGACTATAAATTAGCTACGTTGCAAAGCCACCAAGACAGTAATGCCCTTAACATTACACTTCAAAACAACTTGGCCGATATCCATTCAAATAAAGTTGATTATTTCTTCCTAGATTTAGAACAAAATGACCCTCTGAACACACCAGATTTTCGGTTTATAACCACAGACAGAGGTGAAGTTGAATGGAATGATGGAAATGGTCTGTTCTATGGTTTAACAGAAGTACATATGGAGCGGATTTCGACTTCTATCAGCTTCGGGCGTGATTGGCATTACCTAAGCCAAGATACAGTATTAGGTGAAAGAAATTTATTAATTCGACGAACTCCAATTATCAGTCTAGAAAATGGACAGGTACTGGGGCATTTGTATATATCGGTGGTTCTCAATCGGAACTTATCATTGATAGACCAACTTCAGGTCGCCTCCAATAGCGATGCTGTCATTATGATGATTGGTGACACAGCCATCGCAAGTACCATTCAATCCGAAGAGCCGCTGTATTCAGAAGTTTTGGAAGACCTAAACCAAGACGATACGGGTTCTTCCGGTGGGCATTTATTCAATGCGACAAACCTGCTTATCAATGGGGAAGACACTCCAATATACATTTATACGATTCAAACTAACTCAAACATATTGACGCTAGAGGAAAATTACAAAGTTGGTCTAGCAATCAGTATGTTCACCATGTTCGCATTAGCGCTTTTGACGCGTCAAATTATTCAAAGACTCGTCTCTAATGAGTTAAAAAGTTTGATGGAGTACACGCGCTCTGCTGGTGACAGAATCGAATCTTCTGAGTTTCAAGGTTCAAGCATTTACGAGTTTGATCACGTTGGGCATACGTTGGAAAAAACGTTTGAAGAGCTAAGAGAAAAAGACAAATCTTTCCAGGATTTATTCAATTTCTCACTTTCTCCAATCATTGTGTGGGATACAGAAGGCGGCGTACTTAGAATGAACCCCGCAGCTGAGAAGGCGCTCAACTCCAAATTAGACTTAAGTAATAGCGACATTGATGATCGATTTAAGAGTTTCCAAAGTAAGGTTGCCTTTTATTTGAGAATGGTAATGACGGGCGAAACTTTAATGGGTGTAAATGTTCCTATAGATAACAAAATTTATCGATGGAACTTATCTCCACTTGAACTGGATAATGAAATCCACGCGATCATCGGACAAGGGCAAGATATCACGACCCTCATAGAGGCAGAAAAGCAAAGTAACTTAGCTCGTATTGAAGCCGAGCGAAGCGCAGTTGCGCGAGCGGATTTTTTAGCCAAAATGAGCCACGAAATTCGTACGCCTCTCAATGGAATTTTAGGTATCACTCAAATCCTTCAAGGCACGCTCGAGAAGGAAGAAAATAAAGAAAAAGTCGATATTCTTTACCAAAGTGGTGAACATCTTCTCACCGTACTTAATGATATTCTTGATTTTTCCAAGATAGAGCAGGGTAAGCTGAATATAGAATTCAACGAATTTGTGTTCGAAGACTTAGTGAAGTCACTAGAAACAATTTATACGCCTCTCTGTGTTAATAAAGGGCTGTCTTTTGAAATTCAGAATCAAATACCTGCTAAACAAGTTATTCGGACAGATCAAGTTCGATTGAACCAGATTCTGTTTAACTTGCTAAGTAACGCCGTTAAATTTACCACTACTGGTGGCGTTATTGTACGTTTCGTACTAGAGAGCCCTGAACCAGGGAAAGAAGTTTTGAACTTTGAAGTACGTGACTCAGGTATTGGTATTACCGAAAGCAGCTTAGAAACGATGTTTGAACCTTTTGTGCAAGCCGAATCAACAACAACACGTGAATATGGTGGAAGCGGTTTAGGTCTTGCTATCGTTAAAAACTTGCTCGATTTAATGGGTGGCTCAATCAAGGTGACGAGCTTATTAGGAGAGGGGGCATCTTTCTGTATTAAGCTGCCAGTTACACCCGTCAGCAGCATTCAGTCTGAAGAAGAAGAGGCGTCAAACCCAGATCCTTCATCGTTATTTGACTCTCAAATTAGAGTCCTATTGGTGGAAGATAATAAGAGTAATGCCTTCATTGCAAAAGTATTTTGTCAAAAATATGGAATGGATGTCGATTGGGCTCAAGATGGCTTGATAGCAATGGAAAAAGTCAAAACAAACGAATACGATCTGATCTTGATGGACAACCAAATGCCGAATTTAGATGGCGTTGAGGCCACGCGCCGCATGCGTCAAGAGATGGGGATCATAACGCCTATATATGCCTGCACTGCGGATGCGTTTGAGTCAACGAAAAATGCATTTCTCAATGCGGGAGCCAATTTCGTTATTGTTAAACCGCTTAAAGAGAAACCTCTTTACAATGCTTTTTATCATTTTAAAACCAATGACTTATTGTCAAGCGAAACCCCTAAATCTGCGACGGGCTCTTAATAAAAAGACTGCTTATAAATCTATTATTATAAAAAGCAGTTAACTTGGCCTTGTATCTGATACATTGATCAAAATAATAAAAAATTGTCTGGATTATATTTAGACACCTTTAGATACTTCTTTAACGGAGTATCGAGCGTTTGGAAAAATCATAACCTGCGGCTAAGACAGGAAAGAATTCCAAGCGTATTTTTATATATAAAAACGTTGGTCAGGGAAGACAATATGAACAGGCTCGTCAAACCGAGCATCATAAGTCAGGAAAATGTATTAGTCCTGCTGGTGCCCGCAATTCTGTATTACTCGCTAGTGCATTTATTTGGAATGTTCTGGTGTATCTTAATTTTATCCGCTTACGGATGTTTCGTTTCTATTTACTCGACTAGAAAGAGCATTGTTGCCTTCTTTTTTGCTTTGTTTGGGCTAATAGAATGGATGGTGTCGTTACATGTTCCTGTTACGCTTATAGAAACGTTTCCGCAATTTTCATTAATGGCCAGCGCGTTGCAAATTGGTCTGATAATGTTGGTGTTTTCATTTCTTCGTTTTCCGTTACCTATGCTGCTTGCAGAAGCCACTTATGATCATTTGAAGGCATTAAACCGCCAGTTTCCTGATGAATACCTGAGGATGTGGCAAAAAATCAGCGCGATGTGGATAACGAGCTTTGCAGCAAAAGCGGCGCTATTTTATTTTACGCTTTCCGCACCAGCAGAGCAGGTTCATTGGATGGGGATTCTACTAGGCTGGCCTCTTTATTGTATGTTGATCTTGGTGAGCATTATTTTTGTAAACGCGAAAGTTCTGAGCTTCTATAGGGAATCCTTAACTTCGGAAGGCAATCGAACCCATATCAATGGGCACTTTTTCTAGATGACATAGCTGTGCGTCTGATTGTTTCAAAACAGCTAAGTTCAATAAATTTGGATTCAAAAAAACGAGATTCAAAAAAGCCGCTTAACTAAGATGAGATAGGCGGCTTTTTAAATGCATTTTTGATATGTACTTTTTGAAGTGGGCTTAAGTCTTCGAAGTTGAATTAGCGTGAGAGCTTACTGTGTGCTTTTGTAAAGTGTCCTGAACAGAAGGCACCAACAATCGATAACTCTCCGGCCAAACAAAGTGACGCACATACTTCGGCAAGTGCTCTTGCTTTGCCAGACCCACTCAATCCCATAATATCGAGACAGGCTTTTTGTGATGGAAGCCCTGTGCCACCACCAACGGTTCCGAGCATTAGATTTGGAAGCGTTACGCTAGCATATAGGTCGCCATCATCTTTTATCGTCATACGAGACATACCAACGGCAGATTCAGCGACACACGCTGCATCCTGCCCACAGGCGATATACAGTGCAGCGAGAGCATTGGCAAAGTGAGCGTTAACGCCAATAGAGCCGCTTAAGAGTGCGCCAGAGGTGGTGATTTGTCCGAATTTGACCATGTCTTCCGGTGTTGTGTGCAAGAATTCCTTTACCAGTTTTCGTGTAACATGAACTTCCGCAGAAACTTTTTTCCCTCGCACGCTTCGCATAGTATGGGCGTTGGCCTTTTTGTCTCCAGATAAGTTTCCATCAAGAATGGCGTGATTAGGCGTAATTGGCGAATGTTTTAAGATAAACTCAAAAACAGCATTCGTCGCTATGGTGACCATGTTCTGACCTGACGCATCACCTGTAAGAAATTCAAATACCAAAAATACTTGATTACTTTCGATGGTGATACTGATGTCTTTCAGTTTTCCGTGGCGAGTAGTGGATTCTGCCAGTGTTTTAAAAGTCTCGTATTGGCTGGTTGCCCACCCAACAAATTGACCTGCCATTGCTAGGCTTTCAAACATGAATGCTGGCGTTCGGGTAACTCCCTCATTGATTAACATGGCAGATGCACCGCCCGATGCAGTAATCAATTGGCACCCTCTATGGTAAGACGCAACAAGTGCGGCTTCCGTGGTAGCAAGTGGTACAAGAAAATCCTCGTTAGCAAATAACCCATTAACACGCAGTGGACCTGCAACGCCTAATGGAACTTTGACGGAACCGATAAAGTTCTCAATATTCTTGCTGTACGCTTTTCTTTGCTTGTGTGTACTTGAGTCGAGTAATGCATCACGCACGTCTGGCTTTCCGATGCTATTCCAACGGCTTTCAATCGCTTTGTCTGTTAAGAATGGCGAACGCGGCAGTGCGAGGACTGGCGGGCTATTATCTGGAGCAAGCTTTGTATCTATTTGTCCTAAAGAACACTGTTCTTGAATGGAGTAATGCTCTGTACTTTCTAGTGCATTCAGTTTTGGCATGAGTGAAGTATGTAATTATATTTTGTTAAAGATTTTACCTGTGAAGGCAGATAAAACAAGGAAGAGTCACCGAAACTTACAATATCAAAGTCGGATTATAAGGGTTTATTGACCATCTACCGATTAACTTTGTGCGAGTTTTATACGTTTTGTATTCAACCAAGCTGTGTTAACCGCAGCAAAAATATTTAGAAGGTTGGGTGTAATCAGTTGAATTAAAAAGAGGCGCGAGGTGCGTCTCTTGATGTTTAACGGCCAACAGTTCTGCTACTCACCAGTTTTTAGCTTCAATACATTAGCCAATTCCGTTAAGAGTTTTTGCGTATCATCACTGAGGCGATTTATTTCATTGGTGGATTCAGAAGACCTAGAAGCCAACTGCCTTACTTCATCCGCAACGACCGCAAACCCGCGACCATGTTCGCCTGCGCGCGCCGCTTCAATCGCGGCATTTAAAGCGAGTAGGTTGGTTTGATCTGATATGCCATCGATGACCTTGGCAATCTCTGAGATTTCGTTACTTGATGTCCCAACACGATCCATGATTTCTTTCATGCCGTTACGTTGCTTAACTTCTGAAGAAATGTCTTTGATGAATGCCGTGTAAATGGTTTTGCCATCAAGGCTGACTTTAGAAAGAGAAAGCAGACCCCAAGCTTCCTTTCCATCCGGTCGGTTAATTGGAACTTCACGGCTTGTACCCACAATTTTATTTTCACCAGTATTGATGTTGCGCTGAATGAAACCATCGTGATTCGCCTGAAGCTCTACTGGAACCAGCATTTTTACGTTTTTACCGATAACGTCTTCAGGTTTGTATCCCCAAAGCGCTTCCGCCGCTTTGTTAAAGAAACTTACCGTTCCGCGCTCATCAATGGTAATGACTGCATCAAGTGCTTGAGACAGGGTTTGATTGATGGTTTCTTTTGCAGTGCGTTCTTCCGTAATGTCTCGTACAAACGCGGTGTAAGCGATTTCGCCACCTACTTCGATTTTAGAAAGGGAGAAGCTAACCCATATTTCCACGCCATCTTTACGTTCCATTAATAACTCTCGGCTAGAGCCGACGATCTTATCTTTACCCGTGCGCCTGTTTGAATTTACGTATTCATCATGGCGTGATTGATGAATCTTTGGTACGAGCATCTTTACGTTCTTTCCAATAACTTCTGCGCTTTTGTAGCCCCACAATGTTTCCGCTGAAGGGTTGAAAAAGGTCACGATATTGTCTTTGTCGATGGTGACAACGGCATCAATGGCTTGGTAAAGCACCTGTTCCATCTGTTCTTTGGCAGCTTTTTCTTGAGTAATTTCGCGTGCGAACGCGGTGTATCCGAGTTCACCATTTAATTCAATTCTTGATAGAGAGAGGTTTGCCCAAATTCGTCGACCATCTTTTGTCTCAATTTCAACGTCTCGACTAGTACCGACGATCTTATCTATCCGGGTTTCTCGGTTGGCATTCACGAGTGAGTCGTGTTTGTCTCTAAGTTCTCGTGGAACAAGCATTTTCACATTCTTTCCAAGTACCTCTTCTTGTGTATAACCCCACAAGCGCTCGGCAGCTTGGTTTAGGTAAGTGATGCAGTTTTGCCCGTCTATAGAAACAACAGCGTTGACCGACTGAGCAAGGACTTGCTCTATGCGTTGTTGTGCGTTGACTTCTTCTGAAATGTCTTTAACAAAAGCAGAGTATCCAATCCCATCTGGTAACTTGGTTTTAGAGAGAGCTAAGCTCACCCAAACCTTGCTACCATCTTTTCTTATCAGCTCTAGCTTTCTTGATGTACCAACAATGACATTTTGCCCTGTCGTTCGATTCTTATTAACGTATTCGTCATGGTTAGGTTGAAATTCTTGTGGTACCAGCATCTTGACATTTTTGCCGATAACTTCTTTTTCTGAGTATCCCCACAGCTTTTCGGCTGCACGATTAAAATAGAAAACCCTATTGTTTTTATCTATAGAAACAATAGCATCCAGGGCGTTGTCGATAATCTGGTTACTTACGTTTCCACTGTTTTGGCTTTTTCCATTTAAAATTGAAAATAGTCCCATTGCTCGTTCCCAATCTTGGTTGTCGACGTTGTGCTGCCAGTATTTATTATTTTATTTGAGTCTAGACGGCTATTCTTGGTTGTTCCAATTTAGAACAATTATTTCATTATAAAGCCCATAACACCTGCCTAACGTTGTGCTTATGCCCAGCCCAATTTGATGGCTAAAAGTTTGAGATATGAATAGATGCGATAGTCTTGTTAATATATCCAAGTGATCCGAGATCTTTAGCGTTGTTTCAACGTAATCGGACATAAAACGGCAGTATTCGATAAGTGGAGGAAAGGATGACAAGAATACATTTATTTAGGCATGGGCAAACACAATGGAATCTTGAGCAAAGACTGCAAGGGCATGAAGACTCCCCTCTAACAGAATTAGGAATTGAACAAGCTCAATCAGCGAAAGACAAATTAGACAATGTTCAGTTTGACTCTGTATGGGCTTCCCCAAGTGGTCGAGCGGTGCACACTGCGAGTTTACTTACTGGTCTCGATACTAATCAAATCAAAACCATGGAAGGTCTACGAGAGATAAATCTTGGCAGTTGGGAAGGGCAAACCACAGAACACGTCAATACAAATGATAATGAAAGATACACCGCCTTCTGGAATCGCCCTGATCTTTATGAACCGGATACAGGTGAATCGTTCGAGCAGGTAAAGGTTAGGGGGTTACAAGCCCTTGAGGATATTGCGTTAGAATGCCCCAATCAAACTCTTGTGATTGTCTCTCATGCTGGTTGGATAAAAACGATAGTTACGTCATTGTTGGATATGGCACCAAAAGATATTTGGCAAGAACCGTTTGCCCATAACTTGAGTGAATCTATTTTGTGCTTTGAGAGTGGCAAGTGGCGCGTGGAGAAATTCTGCGATATCACTTGGAACAAGTAACAAAATTACCCTGCTTTCAGGCAGATAGCTAAGTGAGCAATATTGTACAATTTTAACCAGCTCATTGCCGTTAACTTATCTACTTCTAGTGAGCCCCACATCCCGTATCCTAAGTTGATAGGGAATTAACAAGGATCGTTATGCCAGCAAAGTGTTCAAAAAAAGCGAAAGAAATAGCGAATTACAATATCGCTCAGGAATTGGGTGGATTAGAGCTGCTCGACGCTTGCTTTGAAAAACAAAACTTTTCTCGTCATAGTCATGAAGGTTATACGGTCGGTGTTATTGAAACGGGTGCTCAACGATTCTACCGCGGCAGTGGGTATCATATTGCACCAAGCGACAGCATTATACTGGTTAACGCTGATGAACTTCATAATGGACATTCAGCGAGCGAAGGAGGGTGGTCTTATCAAGCCATGTACCCTTTACCTGAACATTTTGAGTTGATCGGTCAACCTCTATGCGGTGCTCCATTTTTTCCTGAGCCAGTGGTTTACGACCCACTGTTAGCGAATCAGTTTCGGTCACTGTTTTCGGTTTTGAAACGTAGCCGTAATCGGCTAACCCGTGAAACTTGCTTGTATCAAACATTACTCGCGTTGGTACTTCGTCACGGAAAGACTTGCCCAGATTCCAAATTGCCAGGTGTTGCAAAGAACAATATGCAAATCGCCAAAGAGTTTTTGGATGACTTACCTCAGGCAAACGTCTCGTTAGAAGAATTGGCCTCTATGGCACATTTAAGCACGTATCATTTCGCTCGTGAGTTTAAAAAAGCTTATGGGATTCCGCCTCATGCATACCAATTGCAAGCAAGGCTAAGAGTAGCGAAAAAATGGTTACGTGCTGGGATGAAAGTGGCAGACATTGCAAATGATTTAGGCTTTCACGACCAAAGTCATTTTCACCGACATTTTAAATCAGCTTTAGGGGTGACACCCATGCAATATGCCAAAGCTGCTTAACGTCATCGGATCTGAGTTACCATCAACTCTCGTTTTTAGACACTGTCGCAACAAAGCCCTCCGCATTTATAGAGATAAATACTTTAGGAATATCAATGATCTCAGAATCCCGAACCAAACTGTTTATCCAAGGTTCCTTAAAGATGATGCCACTGAGTATTGCTGTGGTGCCTTGGGGGATTTTGGCAGGCTCATTTGCAATAGACAGTGGTTTAACCGCATTAGAAGGACAAGCCTTTTCTCTTATATTATTTGCAGGAGCCGCCCAATTGGTCGCAATGGGAATGATCAAGGCAGGGGCAACATTAGGTGCTCTTGTGTTAACGGTATTCTTCATTACATCTCGCCACTTCCTATACAGTGTTGCCATGCGAGACAAAATCAGCCCGTTGCCTTTCAAATGGCGGTTTGTATTAGGGTTTCTGTTAACGGATGAACTGTTTGCGTTTTGTGGAAATCAGACACCCAATCAATTTAAACCATGGTATGCATTTGGGGCAGGATTTAGTTTTTATCTTATTTGGAATCTAGCAACGCTAGTGGGCATTATCGCAGGCGCGACGATTCCAAATTTAAGTGAGCTCGGGTTGGAGTTTGCCGTTGCAGCGACGTTTATTGGGATTGTTGTCCCTACTATAAAAAATATTGCGGTTCTGGTTTCGGTTATTGTGGCTTTAGTGTTCTCCGTATTATTTGCTTGGCAACAAGTCGAAGGAGGCTTGGTGATTGCGAGTATTTTGGCCATGTTAAGTGGTTATTTTTGTGAAAGGTTTAAAGGCAAGGCATGATCTATCTTTATATATTTGCAATGGCATCCGTGGTTTTCTTTAGTCGCTACCTCTTTTTAGAACCCAAGTTGCCACTTAGATTAAACCACCAATTTCATCGCTTACTCAGCTACGCAAGCCCAGCTGTGCTTACCGCTATTCTTTCGCCGATAGTATTTGCACCAGAAGGCGAGCTCCAAGTATCTCTTTCTAGCCCTTATATTTGGGCAGCCTTGTTATCTTGTTTTATCGCATGGAAAACAAAAAATGTGCTTACCACAACGTTAGTCGGTGTTTGTGTTTTTCTAATACTGAAGCATTTCCTATTTTAAGAACTCTTGCTCTAACCATTTCCGCAGTGATTTCACGCTTTCAGATCTTAGATTTGAAGGGTGGCATGCATAGAAAAACGTATTTGTTGGATGCGTTACGCTATTGCCGATTTGAGCGAGTAATCCATGTTGAAGGTCGTCTGCCACAAAGAGTTTATGCGTAACCAGAACTCCGAGTTTTCTCCGGCATGCATGAATGGCCTGAACGGAAGTGTTAAATGTGAGGTTGTTTTCTTTTTTTGGCTGTGAAGTGTTTTGGCTATTCGCCCAAAATTTCCAGTCGTCTTTTCTTCTATCGTTAGACACGAATATGGCAGGAATGTGGTTAAGTAAGTCGTTAACGTCTTGCGGGGATTGAGTCGAATAAGCCAGTGCGATGTCCGGGTGCGCAATCATAACGAGTTCATCATCGAGTAACTTATGACAATAGTAGTCTTGCCAGTGTTTTTCTTGACCTTGAATAATGGCGAGGTCGACACCTTCTTTTTGTAAATCAAACGTACTATTAAGGTTCGATATCCTCGCATCAAGCAGCGCATTGGCTTCTTGAAACGATTCAACTCGTGGTATCCACCAATGCAATGCGAGTGAAGCAGCCATGTTTATGGTTAGCCGACCATCATCAGGGGCTGTTTTTAGCTTTTCAGTAGCGACCGCAATTTCTTCAAAGGCGGGTGAGACCTGTTGATAGTATTTTTGACCTTGTTCACTTAACGTTATCGCTCTTCCAACTCGAATAAACAGGGCTACGTCCAAATAGTTTTCTAAGGATTTTATCGCTTGGCTCACCGCTGAATGGCTGACATTAAGGTAGTCGGCTGCCTGAGTCATGCTCTCGAAGCGAGCAACGGCTATAAACGTATAAATTGATTTAAATGGTGGCATAGTAAAACCCTAGCTTCGACGTTCTTTTGGTTGGATATATGTAAGTTTAACTTACAAGTGACGTAAGTTTAAATCGTTATTCCTATCTCTTGTTGAGTTTTAAAATACACTCAAACAGGAGATATTTATGAAGTTATCGAAACCTATTGTTTTTATGCTCGCGTCTACTTTCAGCCTTTCTTTGAATGGTGTATTTTCAAAATTTCTTACAGAAAGCTTTAGTGTCCAGTTGCTCAGTACGCTCAGGTTTCTCTTCCCCGCTATTATATTGTTCTTGATGATGTTCTTGAGTCGGTTTGTGTTACCACATCGAAAAATGTGGACATCTTTGCTTATTCGATCCTTTTGTATTGCAGCATGTCAGCTGTGTTTCCTTATGTCGATGCAATCATTGACACTGGTGGAATCCGTGGTGCTTTTCAGCACTGGCCCACTTTTTATTCCAGTTTTAGAGCGCCTCATTTTTAAAGTGAAATTTTCGGCTATTAACATCGTACGTTTAGTGATTATGTTAGCGGGTGTTGTTGCTCTGGCTGGCGATCTTTCTAACTTCAGTTTCAAATGGGAACTGTTGCTAGGGCTTGGGGCAGGAATACTAGGCGCGGGATCTCAGTTGGCTTTGTTTCGCGCAACTAAGGGAACGATGACAGCGATTTCTCTGAATGCTTGGTCTTTCCTCCTAGCCTTTCTCATCTTGTTGCCTTTAACGTTTATCATTGGACCGAGTGACGCGGACAAGTTGATTTTGTCGATGCCAGAAGAACATGAATTTATCTGGATGATGTTAGGCGTGCTGGCACTGCTGATTGTTAATACGCAGGTTTTTCGTGCCAAAGCCTACCAACTGGTTGATACAGGCTCACAGTTAGCACCACTTATATACACCAATTTAATTTTCACTTGTATCTGGCAGGTGACTTTGTTCGACGAGGTGTTGGATGAACATAAAATTGTGGGGGTGCTCTTGATTGTCTTGGCTAGCGCTTTAAATACGTTAAAGGGGCTGGTGCTAAAGTTGAATAGCTCATTTAAGTTGATCCGTTCATTAAAGCCAATTCGCGTATTGAAAACAACGTTATTGACTCATTGGGTTTCGTTGCTAAGAAGTGTGCGCGCCACTTACCATATGTATTTGAAAGCGGCGCATAGAATGGACCTACATTAAAGAGAGGGCTTAGGTCGCCCTCTAAAAAGCTTAAGATTCAATTTTGGTTGAGTTGTTTGCTGGGTTTGAATTAGCTACCGCACTCGAATCTGAAGCTTCAGATTCATAAGCCAACTTAGAAAGGTGTATCAGAACCTCTGTCATATGCGCGTTAATATCAACCTCGACAATTTGCTCTTCTTGCAAGTAAGCTTTAGCGTATTTCATATAAACCCCTTGCTGTAAAAACAACAAATATAACTCAGTATCGATATGACCAGATGTGGCAAGCTTCGTCATAATAGAGAGCGATTCTTTTAAGCTTTTTGCCTTTTTGTATGGTCGGTCACTCGCTGTAAGCGCTTCAAAAATGTCGGCTATTGCCATCACTCGTGCTGGTACTGAGAGCTCTCCGGCATTTAGGCCGCGAGGGTAGCCAGTTCCATCCATTCTTTCATGGTGCCCGCCTGCAATTTCAGGAACGTTCTGCAGATACTCTGGATAAGGCAATCGATCAAGCATGTCGATAGTTTGGATAATGTGGTCATTTATGATGAATCTTTCTTCGTCTGTTAACGTTCCGGCTCGGATAGACAGGTTGTATAGTTCACCACGGTTATAATGATATTCACCTGGTGTGAGCGTGAAGTTTTCCTTCCACATCTTTTTCGGGTTGAATCCTTGTGCCCAAGGAATGCAATGGACCTGTTTATCCGACAATACCGATTCCATTATTGGTAATGCTGAAGCTGGGTCGCAACGCTTTTTCTCCAACCAGGAAATACCAAGTCGATCACTGATGGTTCTCTTCCACTGACGTTTACTTATCTCTTTAATCCGTGTGAGTTTTTCATCATTCATGTACTCGCTTCCAACGTTGCATTCAGCGATGAATTCAAAATCCTGATCCAGCGCTTGTAACTCTTCATCCAGTTCTTTCTTAAGCTGTGCTTTGTCTTGTCCGGCGCAAATGCCTTTCCAATATTGGGTATGGGCGGTTTGTTTAAGTAATTCGAATCGCATACGAACTTCATGAATTCGGTCGTAAATGGTTTCGAGCTTGGTTGCTTTATCAACCACATATTCTGGTGTGATTATCTTACCGCAGTCGTGTAACCAAGCGCCGAGGTGCAATTCTTCCCACTCTTTTTCAGACATAGAGAAATCGGCAAAACGTCCCTTATCGTCAACAACCGCTTGTGTGAGCATTTCAGCAAGTGCCGGAACACGTTGACAGTGCTTACCAGTGTAAGGGGATTTGGTATCGATCGCGGATGCTAAAAGCTCGATGAAAGCATTTAACATGTCTTTTTGTTGTTGAATTTGATCGATGTTTTCTTTTGCAATTGCAGCAAAGGAGAGCAACTCTCGTAAGAAGTCATGCTTTTCCTTCTGCGCTTCTGTTACTGGTCGTTCGTAGCCAAGTGTCAGAATACCGACCAAACTTTTGTCGCGATTAAGTAAAGGAAACAAGTAAAGATCCGAGTTATAGAAATACACCATGTAAGGCTTCATTACAGGGTCGTCTTTGGATAAATGAACTATTTCACCTTCTCTAAGTTTCTTGCAAACCTCTGGCGCATTGTCGAGCAAAAGATTGATATTAATCTTTAAGGGGATAATGGCTTGGTTCACGCTTTCATCAAATTTTTTCGTCGTTTTGTTCCATACGGATAGGACAATGGTTTCCGCTTTGGTGACAATGTAACTTTGATGGGTGATGTTTTTCGCTAGCAAAGAGAAGTCGCGGTTACTGGCTGTTTCATGGAGTAATTTGAGCAAATCATGAAGTGTATGCTCCATAAGTTCGACAGATTGAGTAAGGTCATTAACTTCTTTAATTAGGCTTTTCGGGTAGCGTGTTTTAGTGAATTCAAAGCGACGTATATTGTCTGTCTGCTGATACAAATTGTGTAATGGGCTAGCGATACGCTTTGCTATGTACCAAACGATGATAAAACACCCTAGTAACATCAACACGGCCACTGAGACTTGCTTGTCTCGCATTGAATATAGGTTGGCGAGCAGTGCATCTTGTGGAGTTGCCTCAGCAAGCCATAGGTTAACGTTATCGGTTAGCTCTACAGGCGTTAAAGTGACAGACCAATCAATACCGTCATGCGTGATCGTATGGTATTGGTAGCCCAGTGTGGTGCGAAGGTTAAGATCGGAAAAAACCGTGTTCTCGAGTTGAACGCTTAAATGTGAGTTATTCGTCGCACTCGGTGGGGTTTTCATATGGTGAGATGCCAAGGGTCTCAATGCACTATCAAAAAGCAGCAATTGGCTTTTTGAGTCGTAAGCAAGTTCACTTATGCTGTTATTAAGACCACCTAATGAAAAATCGGCAGCAACAACAAATTCTAAGTTTGCTGTTTTTCTGACAAAAGTAACGCCGATATCTTTTAACCAGTAGAAATAATAGGGTTCAGTTAAGTGGATTTGCCCATCATCCGAAGCGTGGCTATACCAAGGGCGATTACGTGGGTCGTACTGGTTGTCGTAACGGATAGACGCGGAAACCACTTGGCTATCGCCATCCAAGAACATGGATTCATTTCTACCTTCAACGTTTGTGGTACGAAACAAGATTTCACTGCCGGAAGGCGCGTTGAATTGCTTAGCGGTTTTGGGGTTGTATAAAGGTCGGTATAACGTAAAATCGCCGTTTTCAGAGCCATAGTAAAGCGCGACTAAACTCATGTTTCTTTGGAATATCATTTCCAGCGAATCCAGCCATCCCCCTTTTTCAACGGAGTCGCGTTGATGGCGAATGAAACTGCTCATCGCCATAAAATCTAACGTCGTTAAAACGGGCGCGACTTGCTCCCTAAATAACGTTTCCAACTTTACACTGTTTTCATTACTCAATTCTTTAGCAGAACCTTGCAACAATTCTTGGGAGTGGTGGTAGCTTATTGCGATTAAAACACTTCCAATAACAGTAGCGAGTGCCATAAAGAGACTAGTAATATGAATGCTAAGAGGATAGCGGTGCTTGATCATACTTTTTCACCATGCAGCAAACTGACAAAATGCGATGTAAAACTGAGCCAATAGTGCAAGGGCTCAGGTGAGTTTATAGTTGAGCTGTATCGTCTCTATTATTTTTTAAGGTGTTGTAACTGATACCAATTAAGTATCGTAGAGGTTGTTTTATATGCAAGCTTTGTAATTGGTTGTTTATGCATATATGTTGGAATGTTTGAGCTAGATCTCTTCGTACTTTCGAAAACGATGTCACACAATGACACATTTTGTTAGGCATCTAGATTCAACTTAAAGAACTGGTATGATTTTCCCTACGTCATTAACGAGTTACCTATATTAGCGAGCTACCCATAAATGAAACTACTTGTCGATACACATACGCACACCTACGCCAGTGGGCACGCCTATAGCACGCTTATCGAAAATGCCAAATCTGCCAAAGAACGTGGCTTAGCGATGTTTTGCACAACTGATCATTCAGAGTCTATGCCCGGAGCACCGCATTACTGGTTTTTCAGCAATCAGCGCGTGCTTCCTCGATTTATTGAAGGCGTCGCCATTATTCGCGGTGTAGAGTCAAACATTATGAACAGGGAGGGGGAAATCGATATCCCGCTCTCCGTCGATAAAAACCTAGATTGGGTCATTGCGAGTTTTCATGAAGCTGTTTTCAAGCCCATTGATAAGGCAGCGCACACGGAAGCGCTCATCAATATCATCGTATCGGGAAGGGTAGATGCCCTCGGGCATTTGGGTAACCCCAATTACGATTTTGATTTTGAAGCGGTTATTCAGTGTGCGGTAGAAAATAACGTAGCCATAGAAATCAACAATACGTCTTTAAAAGGAAACAGCCGTGCTGGCAGTGTGGAGCGATGCGCTGAAATTGCCAGTATTGCGAAGAAAAAAGGCGCATTTATCACAACCGGTTCGGATGCGCATTTTTGTTTGGATGTCGGGAATCTCGATTTAGCGGCAGACTTAATTGACCGTTCCGGAATTTCTGAAGAGAAAGTGATAACACGGTCTCCAGAGCAGTTTCTGCAATTTCTTGCGTTACGTGGAAGAAAAATAATTAACGATTATTCAATGTTTTACTAACTAAATACTCAGCTTTGTTCATAAAACTATCAAAAAGTGACTTTTTTCGCGCCAGTTAATTTATACTGAATATCTCTCTGTTAGTCGGTGGGGGTTGAGATGCTACCATTGAACATTGCTCGGACAATACAAGATCGTAAGTTATTTTGGCTCTTGAGTACGATATTGATCTTGGTGATATGCCTTGCGGTCATTTTTACGTTTCCCGAGGCTATCGTTACCACTGGTTTAGCACTTTTTTTAACCTTATTCGCCTTCCTTCAATTGGTTCATTTTCATGTCATTTCTACCAGCAAGAAGCTGGTGGAACTTGAAAAGCAACTAGCAGACTCTGAAAAAGAAAACGCCTCGCTACGCGAGCTAAACCAAGCTCTCAATGATCGAACTAACCGGTATCAAACTCTTCTGAATAGCATTCCAGATCTTGCGTGGATAAAAGATACTGAAGGCCGCTTTCTTGCCGTAAACGCGGAATTTCAACATGCATTTGGCGTTAATTATGAAGCCTTAATTGGTAAAACAGATTTTGATTTATCGCGTTATGAAGATGCGGTTCGATATCGCCAAGACGATGAAGAAGTTATGAAATCGCTTTCGCCTATTCGACAAGAGTTTCTTGCAACGTCGGTGGACGGCACGCGATCTTGGATCGAACTCATTATAGTTCCAGTAGTTAAGGAAGGGAACGTTGTTGGCACCGCGGGAACAGCTAGAGATATTAGCGAACGAAAACAAGCCGAAGAAAAGCTCGCCTTTCTCGCACACTACGACATGTTAACGCTCGTGAAAAACCGCTATTCGCTAGAAAACGATTTAGACGAACTTATCGCGTCTGGCTCGCGATTTATTGTCGCGTTTGTCGATTTGGACAACTTCAAAATTGTGAACGATTCGATTGGGCATGCCGCGGGAGATTCCGCTTTGAAAGCCGCCGCTAATCAGTTAACACAAGCTATTGGAGAGCGGGGAGAAGTTTATCGCCACAGTGGAGATGAATTTGTGGTGGTGGTGAAAGAAGACTTTGACCATGAAAAAACTCAAATGCTAGGTCGTCATTTGTTGGATCAGGTTGGTATGACATTTCAAGTAGACAACTATGAGTTCAATTTCTCCGCGTCTATAGGGCTGGCGGTTTACCCCGCGCACGGTGATACGTCTACAGAATTGCTGCGCAATGCAGACATAGCCATGTATCAAGCAAAAATATCAGGTAAGCGCCGAGCTCAGGTGTTCTCATCCCGTTTTGAGGGGATGACACTCAAACACTGGACGATGGAAAAACGACTACGCCGCGCGATTGACAACCAAGAGTTGTTTTTACGTTATCAGCCAATGATCGACAGTGATACGGGCGAAATAAAAGCAATGGAAGCGTTGATACGCTGGCAAGATCCTGAGAAAGGGGAAATTGGACCCGCGGATTTCATCCCTTTTGCCGAACAGTCTGGTTTGATTTCAGAAATTGGCTTGTATGTCATCAAGGTTGTTTTGAATCAATTGGTTGATTGGAAAGAAAAGGGCATCGACTGCAAGCCCATTTCCGTCAATGTTTCAGGCATTCAATTTTACCATCATAACCTGCTCTGTGAAGTGGAGTCCCTGCTCAAAGAAACGGGGGTTCCTGCAAACCTTTTGGAGCTCGAGCTAACTGAATCCATATTGATGAAAGACGAAGATCGTTTGATCAGTACTCTTCAAAAGTTTCGAGAATTGGGCTTAAGCCTAAGTGTGGACGACTTTGGAACGGGTTATTCAAACCTCGCTTACTTGTCGCATTATCCGATTAGTAAACTGAAAGTAGACCGCTCGTTTGTGACTCAAATACACATGCACAAAGACAAGCAAATCATCACTCGTACCATTATTGAATTGGCTAAAAACTTAGGAATGGATGTCATTGCGGAAGGGGTAGAAAACACCTCAGAGTTGGCTCAAGTGAGAGAGCTGGGTTGCAGCAACATTCAAGGGTTTTTATACGCCAAACCATTGCTTTTAGAAGAGATAGAAGAATTATTGCTCACAAATTACAAATTCTTACCATGATCAGTGTGATCGCTGTTGAGTAAGCTCTCTGCACCTTTGAAAGTTTTATAAATACAAGATACCCTGCCTGCCAATCGATAAGGAAGGGTTATGAACCACCGTTCTCCAATGAACAAAAGCATGCTATTTGCCTGCGCCCTAAGTTGGGTGCTGGTAACGCTTATGCCTGTTATCAATGCACATGGCAGTAATGCCGGTGTATGGGCGATGCTTTGTACGGTTAACGGCTTCGAACTGGTTCAAGTAGAAGAAGGACAAGAGGTTAAAACCCACAGTGGTAAGCCTTGTCCTTTTAGCCATTATTCCACCTTTCATCACAGCCATCTTCCAACTACACCGATCTTCCAACTTTTAAGTTTTGCTATTGAAAGCCAATACGTTTTTTTGGCTCTAAACGTGCGTTATCAATGGCAAATACCTCGCGCTCCACCCATTTCTATTTCCTGAACAAACACACTTAATACAAAAATAACAAGCACTCGTATGCCTGCGTTTTTGGTTCTTGCCATGCTTAGCTCAAGAAAAGCTTAGAACCTAATAAAAACACGGCGGAACGGAGTGTCTTTAGCTTTTATAAAGGAAATTATTATGTTGGGAAGCACTCAAACCGCTCAACCAAAGGACTTTGCACGTTCAAAGTACCTCTACTTTCTTACTTGGAGATGGCATTTTTACGCAGGGTTATTTGTCATCCCTTTTATGTTGATGCTGTCTTTGACTGGCATTGTCATGCTATTTGATGACGAATTAGAAAGCATTCGACACGGCGAGATTCTGGTCGTGGAACCAACTGATTCACGTATAGCTGTTTCTGAACAACTCGCTTTGGTTAAGCAAGAATATGACAACGCAACGGTGACTCAGTTCATTCCAGCGGCATCGGATACCGCGCCAAATCGTTTTAACGTGAGATTGGATAGCGGTTCCAATCGCCTTATTCTGGTCAACCCATACAATGGGGATATCTTGGGTGAGATTAACCGAGACGACAGCTGGTACGCTCTGGCTAACGAGATACACAGCACTTTGTTAGCTGGTGATGTGGGCAGCTATCTGATTGAAATCTCGGCTAGCCTATCCATCGTTCTTTTAGTCACCGGAATATACCTTTGGCTACCATCCGATAACGCTTCAAGAGCAGGGTTTTTGAAAATCCGTTCACAAAGTGGTGTACGGATTTTCATGCGAGATCTTCACGCCAATCTTGGCGGTGTGCTGTCTCTTGTTTTACTTTTCTTTTTGGTTTCTGGGCTCGCTTGGGCTGGCGTATGGGGTGGTAAGTTCGTACAACCTTGGAGCAGTTTCCCAGCACAAAAATGGGCAGATGTACCACTATCAGATAAAACACACGCAAGCCTAAACCATGGTGTTGAAGAAGAAGTGCCTTGGGGATTAGAGAAAACACCGTTACCAGAGTCTACAGGGCACGAGCATCATGGTGACCACGGAGGCCATCAAAATGATAATCCAGCTCAGTTTGCCTCGACAGTTTCGATTGATGAAGTCGTCGCAACCGCCAGTAAGTTCGGGCTGACAACGTACAAACTGAACTTACCGAAAAGCGAGACAGGGGTATTTACGCTAGGTGCCAATACCATGAGTGGAGACATTACCGACCCAACTCAAGATCGCACCACTCACATTGATCAGTACTCGGGTGCGATTCTGGCAGATGTCACCTGGGACGACTACAGCTGGATGGCAAAGTTCATGGCAGCGGGTATTGCTCTTCACACTGGTGAAGTTAGCATTATCAACAAGCTATTGAATGTGTTCTTCTGTATCGCTTTTATCGCGGTTTGTGTAACAGGCGTGATTATGTGGTGGAAACGCCGCCCTGCGGGTAAGAAAAAATTGGGTGCGCCACCGACATTTGAAAAAAGCGGAATTTGGAAGCTGGGCGCATTAACTATAGTGTTGGTCGGGTTCGCCTTTCCATTGGCTGGCGCAACGATCGTCACCGTACTGATTTTGGATGCATTACTTATGAAAGCCACACCAAAATTGCATAATTGGTTTGCGTAACGCATAGGTTATAAATCGCCTTAGCGAAGTAGCAAACCATACCAAATTGAGTGACCCATACACATATGGGTAGCTTAATCGACGAACTAAACGCTCGATGCACTTCATCGGGCGTTTTTCGGATTATCTAAAACGCTAGCTTGTATTTGCTCCAAAGCTCGTTTGGGATCCAGCTCGGAAGTTAACCGCAGAATCGCTTTTCTTATTGAAGCTAGGATCCTGCTCCATTCAAATCTCCGCCTTCGACTTACTGAATAATTTTCAGGTCATTCGAGTAATAAAAGTTTGTTCGTCATCCACAAAAGCTACAAACCCGCCATGATAGATAAAAACTCGACCACGCCCCTCAACTAAGCAGGCAAGCTGTGGGTTCAAATCTTCTTCGTTATCTGGGCTTTTAAATGTGCCAGTGTCGGTGATTACGCCGCTGAGTGTAGGCAAATATCCATAACTACGCTTGGCTTGGGCAATCAGGTTCAATTCGCTGGTGGTAGAGAAGTAAGAGGGGATCGCCTCCGCTTCTTCGATAAACATAGTTCTCAGTTCTTCAAAAGCTGTAATCACCAGCCAGTCGATACCGTTAACATGATGGATAAACATAGAGTTTCTCAGAAATTTTAATGCGGAGATTCTATCACTATCAGGGGCTAAACATAGTGGAAATTTAGTCGCTAGAGGCGGTTACTCTGTGACATTTTCGAACATTCGATAGGTCACCTGATTCACGTTATTTGTGATGATACGTATTGCTTATTTAAAGCTCCCTCGGGAGCTTTTTAGTTCCGCGACGTTGCCAATTCCTGCTTCACGAAATCAATAAAACTCGAGACTTTGGCAGACATATGTTTGCGGCTAGGGTAAATCAAATACATGTTAATTTGTACTTTGGGGTAATCACTGAACAATTCGACCAGTTCGCCTGTTTCTAGCTCATTGCCTAGGTTAAATGTAGGCATTCTAGTAATACCGAGCCCCTCTTTACACATGGCTAATTCAAGTTGTGGGCTGTTTGTTAGAAGTTTGCTCTTTACTCTGACTGACTTTTTGGTTCCGTCTTTCTCCCAATAGGTCCATTGAGAGGGATTTTTAATCAAGCTATAGCAGATCGCTTTGTGATCTTTTAATTCAGAAGGGTGGATAGGGGTGCCACAACGGGCTAAATAGGCCGGGGATGCAAAGGTGACGCTATCACTGGTCATCACTTTCTGGCTGATTAATGTTGAATCTTCAAGCTGGCTGGATGTACCTCTAATGGAAATATCAATGCCCTCTGCAATCATGTCGACTTTGTGATCACTTAAGTCGATATCCAAATCGACATTTGGGTATTGCTCTGAATACTTAGCCAAAACAGGCTTAATACGAGACAAGCCAAAGGTGACGGGGCAGCTAATTTTAAGCGTACCTCTTGGTGTCGCGTTTTTCCCACTCAGTGTTTCTCCCAATTCCTCCACATCTAAGATCAACTGCTGGCAGCGGTCGAAGTACAACTCTCCCTCTCAGGCGTTAAGCTTAGTGTTCAGGTAGTTCGGTGTAGCAGTCGGGCGCTGAGCCTTTCTTCTAGCTTGTTGATTTCTTTACTGATGTAAGACGTAGAATGCCCTGTGCTTTCCGCTGCTTTGGTGAAACTGCCTTTCGATACCACTTCGGCGAAAATAACCATGCCATCAAGTAATTGAGTGTCGGTAGCCATGATCTTCCTTAAATTATGCAATTAAGAGTTATATGGAAATAATGATTTTACAGCGACACTATTAATCTTCAAATAGAATCAATGTAAAGTGTCTATCAATCGATACAAAACAGAATCATAAAAAGCGGTAGATTGAATTAAGAGCCACGTCTGTCGTTTAACAAAATTAGGAAGGTATAAATATGAAAATTATAGCATTTGCAGCAACCAGTAGCCGTGAGTCTATCAACAAGCAGCTTGTGACTTATGCGTGTAGCCTAATTGATGGCGCTGACGTTGAGGTGTTGGACATCAACGATTATGAGATGCCTCTGTTTAGTACAGACAGAGAGAAAGAACTGGGGCAGCCGGCAGAAGCGAGAGCATTTTATGAAAAGCTGGGCAGTGCAGATGCTATTGTCATTTCATTCGCTGAACATAATGGCTCATACACCGCTGCATACAAAAACCTGTTCGATTGGACATCGCGCGTCGATATGAAGTTATTCCAGAATACACCTGTTGTCGTTTTGGCAACGTCACCTGGTCCGGGTGGTGCTAAAAATGTTCTCGCCACTGCCGTAGGTGCAATCCCTCATTTTGGTGGCTCTGTTATTGGTGATTTTTCACTACCAAGCTTTTTCGATAACTTCGACATGGATCAAGGCAAGGTAAAAGATGAAACTCTCAACACTGCCTTGGTTGAATTGATGGCAAAGGTGCAATCGAACTAGGAACGGGAGCTAGTCACTTGCAAGCTTTTCCACGATGTAATCGATGAATACGCGCAGCCTTACAGGCATGTATTTGGTTTGCGCGTATTGCATGGCAACGGCACCGTGGTAGTTACTTTTCAGCGTCCAGTCTGATAAGACCTCAACCACACTCCCATCTTTTAACGCCTCTTTCACCACAAAATCGTGGAAGATTCCTATCCCTAAGCCGCAGTTTACACCTGCCAATCGCATTTGGGAGTGGTTAACGGCGTAACGGCCAGATACGGCAACAGCAAAGAACTCATCGTCTTTTAAAAAATCCCATATGTGGTCGCTGTCTGTCTCTGCAAGATAAAGGCAATCATGATCAGCAAGGTCGGTTGGGTGATTAGGTGTGCCTTTTCTTGATAAATACTCAGGGCTCGCGCACAAGACCAGATTGGTTTTGCGTATCTCCTTTAGAACTTGGTTCTCATGAGGCTTATCGGTGAGACGAAACGCGATATCAATATTTTGATTCAAATCGATATCGCCATCGACCGCTCGCAGTTTCAACTGTATGTCAGGGTAGGCTTCAAGAAAAGGCAAAATGTGCGATTGCAAAACAGAGTTTAAATAGGCTTCTGGCGCAGCGACTGTAATGCTACCGGCTAATTCTGTGTGATCTGCTTCGGATATATCTATCGCTTGCTGTGCGGCGTTCACCATCACGACACTTTGCTCATACACTTTTTTACCCGCCTCTGTAATCACCAATGAGCGCGTAGTTCGTTCAAACAGTTTTACAGCCAGCGCTTGTTCTAGACGTGTTATCAGTTTACTCAATGCAGAAGGGGTCACATTCAGTTTCTTCGAAGCTGCGGTAAAGCTTCCTTCGTTTACGACTAAAATAAAAGCAGCGAGATCGGGCAGCAAAGCAATGAGTTTTTGATTAAGCATGTCGCGACGTTTTCCTTATTTGTGCCTGTGAGTCACTAATGGTTTTCCATTGTAAGGGATAATAGTCGCTAATGAGTTCAATTAAAATAAAAACCACTGTGCGCAGTACAACAATAACTATGAAGGAATGAGAACATGTCTTCTGCATTTTATCAGCAAATCCAAACCCAAATTGAAGAAGTAAAAAACGAAGGGTTGTATAAATCTGAAAGAATCATTACTTCTGCTCAAAAAGCAGCGGTTTCTATCTCGACTGGTGAAGAAGTACTTAACTTCTGTGCTAATAATTATCTTGGTCTTGCTAACCACCCAGATCTTATCGAAGCGGCGAAAGGCGGCATGGATGAGCACGGTTTTGGTATGGCTTCTGTTCGCTTTATCTGCGGAACGCAAAACTCTCATAAAGAACTAGAACAAAAACTATCAACGTTCCTAGGCAAAGAAGACACGATTCTTTACACCTCTTGTTTTGATGCCAATGCTGGGCTTTTTGAAACCATTCTTGGTAAAGAAGACGCGATCATTTCCGATGCATTGAACCACGCTTCCATTATCGACGGTGTTCGCCTATGTAAAGCGATGCGTTTCCGCTACGCAAACAACAACATGGATGAGCTAGAACAGCAGCTTATCGCAGCGAAAGAAGCAGGTGCTCGTCATACGCTTATTGTTACCGATGGCGTGTTCTCTATGGACGGCGTGGTAGCTAACCTACCAGCCATTTGTGACCTTGCAGATAAATATGAAGCGTTGGTGATGGTTGATGATTCTCACGCTGTAGGCTTCATGGGTGAAAATGGCGCGGGTACGCACGAATTCCATAATGTTGTTGATCGCATCGACATCATTACAGGCACCTTAGGTAAAGCGATGGGTGGTGCGTCAGGTGGTTACACATCGGGTAAGAAAGAAGTGATTGACTGGTTGCGCCAACGTTCTCGCCCGTACTTGTTCTCAAATTCTGTGGCGCCTGCCATCGTTTCTGCGTCTATCCGTGTTTTGGACCTTCTTGCTGAATCTGGCGACTTACGTACTCAACTTTGGGAAAACTCGGCGCATTTCCGTGCTCGTATGGAAGCTGCTGGTTTCACAATGGGCGGCGCAGATCATGCCATTATTCCTATCATGCTGGGTGATGCAAAGGTTGCTGCTGAATTTGCAGAGCGCGCATTAAAAAAAGGCATTTATGTTGTCGGTTTCTCATTCCCTGTAGTGCCAAAAGGGCAAGCACGTATTCGTACACAAATGTCGGCTGCGCATTCACGCGAACAGCTAGACAGAGCAATTGATGCCTTCATTGAAGTAGGCCGTGACATGGAGATCATCAAATAATGAAAATCAAAGCACTTTCCAAACTAAAAGCGGAAGAAGGCATCTGGATGACCGAGGTGGAGAAACCTCAAATCGGTCATAACGACATTCTTATCAAAATCAAAAAGACATCTATCTGTGGTACAGATGTTCACATTTACAACTGGGACGAGTGGTCGCAAAAAACGATTCCAGTGCCTATGGTTGTTGGCCATGAGTATGTGGGTGAAGTGGTCGAAATCGGCCAAGAAGTTCGTGGCTTTGAAATTGGTGATCGCGTTTCAGGTGAAGGTCACATTACTTGTGGTCACTGTCGTAACTGCCGTGGTGGTCGCACGCACTTGTGTCGTAACACAGAAGGTGTGGGTGTAAATCGTACGGGCAGTTTCTCGGAATACCTTGTATTGCCTGCGTTCAATGCCTTCAAAATCCCAGATGAAATTTCGGATGAATTAGCTTCAATCTTTGACCCGTTTGGTAACGCTGTACACACTGCACTATCGTTTGACTTAGTTGGTGAAGATGTACTGATTACCGGTGCGGGCCCTATCGGCATTATGGCAGCGGCAGTGGCAAAGCATGTAGGTGCTCGCCATGTGGTGATTACAGACGTGAACGAATATCGTCTCGACTTAGCTCGCAAAATGGGCGTGACACGAGCGGTAAACGTCGCGGAAGAAAAGCTTGAAGACGTGATGCAAGAACTAGGTATGACAGAAGGGTTTGATGTCGGGCTTGAAATGTCTGGTGTACAAGCTGCATTCAGCACAATGCTTCAAACAATGAACCACGGTGGTCGTATTGCACTTCTGGGCATTCCACCATCGAACATGGCTATCGATTGGAACCAGGTTATATTTAAAGGCTTGGTGATCAAAGGTATCTATGGTCGTGAAATGTTCGAAACATGGTACAAGATGGCAAGCTTGATCCAATCTGGATTAAACTTAACTCCGATTATCACTCATCAGTACAAAATCGATGATTTCCAGAAAGGGTTCGACATTATGCGATCGGGCATGTCTGGCAAAGTAATCCTTGATTGGGAATAAACGTTCTCACAGTTCCAAAAAAATGGCAGCTTCGGCTGCCATTTTTTATATCAATCTAGATATAATCCCTCATGAATATTGCTCTAAACATTAGGTAGTTACGTCTACTCTATTTAGGTAAGGGATTATGAGAATCAACATAGCGGGTAATGCCGGTTCAGGAAAAACGACACTCGCAAAAGCGTTAGGTGAGGCTTTGGACCTGCCCGTCGCTAGCTTAGACGGGGTAGTTTGGAAAGAAGGCTGGGTAACGGCTTCAAAAGAAGAAAGAACTCGTGGCGAACAAGGATTGATTGAACCTAAGAGCTGGATAATTGAAGGGGTATCTAAATCAGTTAGGAAAAATGCCGATTTTATAGTTTTTCTAGATATTCCACGCCATATTTGTTTACTTCGCTGTCTAAAAAGAAATCTTCCATATCTTTTCAAATCCCGACCAGAACTACCAGATAACTGCCCAGAGATTCTTATTCTACCGAGCTTGATCAAGCTTATATGGCTGTTTCCTACACGGGCTAGGAACGTGATTTTACAGTCTATTGATCAACAAAATGGTATCGTTATCGATGAGTTAATCAAGGTGGAGGAGCTCGTCGCGAAGATTATTCTTGAAGTTGCGGCTAAGAGAAATAAAACGAGTGGTTTCGAAACAAGCAGCTCTGAAACGCACCTAAGTTCCGAACAGACGTAATTATATGGATATTGAATACACACTAGGTCTCTTGTCTTTTGTCACCTCATTGGTGGCGGGTGTCATTGGTTTTGGGGGAGGGATGTTACTGATCGCCATATTGCCTACGTTTCTGCCACCCAGTCTGATCATCCCTATACATGGTATTACTCAGTTAGCGAGCAACTCTTCAAGAATGCTCTTTTCTTTAAAAGACGTACAGTGGGCATTACTTCCCAAATTTTTAATGGGATCACTGGTAGGCGTAGCGCTGTTTGGGTACTTATTATCGAATATATCGATGGAGTATGTTCCGGTTGGAATCGGGCTCTATATTCTCCTCAATCTTTGGAGCCAACGATTTTCGAAGTTTATTAGCCGATACGAAAGTTATTACCTGATTGGAATGGTCCAAACAGGGTTGGGTTTGATTGTTGGGGCAACAGGGCCTTTGTCTCTTTCCGTATTAACAAAAGAACTAAAATCAAAAGACCACATAATCGCCACCAGCTCCATGTTCATGACCATCAGCCATCTAGCCAAAATTCCGGTATTTATGGTGATAGGTACTTCTCTTTTCGGTTCTGTTCAACTTCTTATTTACATGGTGATAGGTTCGATTCTTGGCTCATTTGTGGGGACAAAGTTAAGAATGGCGGCGAAGAACGAAAAACTCATTATGTGGATTAAAATTTTGCTCACTGCCATGGCAATTAAGATGGTGGTTAGCGCATTACTGTCGCTTTCTAATTAATAAATTAATAAATTAATATAGTGTAACGTTCAGATAAAAAAAGAGAATAATATGGAAGTGTCGCTTAAGGAAATAGATCTTACATCCCGTCATATTTTGGAAAACCTCTTTCCTCTTTATATCTACGACATGTCTGAATACATGGGATGGAGCCCTAATCAAGAGGGGTTATTTGTTTACAATAATTCGAACTTTGATGTTTATTGGGATAGAGAAGATCACACACCGTATTTTATCTGTGTTGATGGTGACATTGCAGGGTTTGTGTTGATTCGAAAGTACCTAACAAATCTTAGCCTCTACGATATTGAACAGTTTTTCATCTTGCGAAAATACAAGAGAAAAGGCGTTGGGAAAGAGGCTATTGCACAAGTTTTGATTCACTACCCGGGTGAATGGCAGATAAGAGTGCTGCTTGAAAATTCAGGAGCATTGGCTTTCTGGGAGGCGGCAATTGCGAACGCGGTTGGGCGTAATTACACATTAGAAAAAGACATCGACGTAGATAAAGAAATGCATTTTATACGTTTTAACGTCCAAGATAGGTAACAAGTGGAAAATAGACGAATTCGGTTAGAACCCCCCACGGTCGAGATTGCACCCAAAATGCTTGAAGCAATCATCGAAAGTAAAGAAGAACTAGAGCAATACTTACCTTGGGTGCACAACGCATTAACTCTCGAACAAGCGACGAAAAGCGCACAAGAAGCGGTAGAAAAATACGAAAACTTTGTTGATGACATTCGATACAGCATTATTTGCAAGGAATCAGGAACACTGCTTGGTGCAATAGGATTGATCATCAGAGAGCAGTCTGTGCCTTTTTTTGAAATAGGGTATTGGTTGAGAACCTCTGCTGCGGGCAAAGGCATCATGACAGAAGCCGTTGCTCTACTTGAAAACTATGCTTTTGAAGAACTAGGTGCAAACCGCATTGAAATTAAAGCGGCAGAGTCAAACCAGCGCAGTTGGATGGTCGCAGTACGATGTGGCTACCAGCTTGAGGTCACAATGAAAAATACGCGAAGAATCAAAAACGGAAATTTGGACAACACCGTCATTTACGTAAAAACTTCTCTATAATTGGCAAGTATGCTGAAACAGGCTGGAATAAAAACGAGGGACTGAAAATGAAAACGGCTTTGATAACAGGTGGTTCAAAAGGCATCGGTTTAGAGATGGTACGGCGATTACTTGATCAAGGTTTTCAAGTGATAACTTGCTCAAGAAATAAAAGCGGTTGGGATGAGTCCATCCGTCAGTACCCAATTCTTGAAGCCGTCGATTACCATGTTACCGACATTTCAGATGAAGCAGCATTAAAAACGTTATTTGGACATGTTGCGCAGCGTTACGGCAAACTCGACATTGCTGTGAATAATGCATCGCCAGCGATAGGGTCTCTTGGGCAATTCCACACCGTCGATTCCGAAAAGTTAAAAGATACGCTTAATCATGATTTTTGGGCTCAAGCACTCTGTTTGCAAAGCGAGCTTAATTTGATGTCTGAAGGCGCGGCAATTGTGAATGTGAGCTCAATAAATGGGTTGAGACCAACGCCAAATGCGGCAATGTACAGCGCGGCAAAACATGCTATTGAGGGTTTAACGCGTTCTTTAGCGATTGAAAATATTGAGCGCGGAATACGCATCAATGCCGTCGCCCCTGGTGTCACTTGGACTCCTCGGTGGGAGGAAAGAGCGAAAACAGATCCCAATATCAGAGAGAGTGTATCTCAAGCTGTTCCCATGAAACGATTCGCCAAAACGGAAGAAGTCGCCGATGCGATAGAGTTTCTGCTCTCCGATAAGGCAAGTTATATTGTTGGGCACACACTCGTTGTCGATGGCGGTATTACGCTTAGTTAGTATATCCGAATCAATTCTGTGGTTAGATTTGTCTCTATCTGCAATTCCATTGTACAAAATGTCATTTTTCCAACATTGGTGGTATTCCACTATTGATGGAATTGACATCTATTTTTTCAATTTATAAGAATAGAATTGCTATAAGCAAAAAGGTTATGTGTACACCGAAGGATGTATGCGGTATTTGGTGCGTTGTCCTTAACTTTCAACGAAATTCTATAACTTACTGGAGTGAGTTAAATGAAAAAGATGATTGCACTAGGAATTTTTTTATCTTTACTTACAACAGGTTGTGCTTCGTCTTGGTGGGGGGTTAAATATGGCAAAGAAAAACCTCATATTAGTTTTGTACAGACACCCTCCGGAGAAGTGAAAGATCGATTGTACGTATGGAATCCAAACCATAACGCTGCCTATATTTTTGATGGTTCTAATGGAAAGATAGCTGCATGTCTTGCTTCTGCTGATGTGGCTAAATCAAGAGATTTTGAAGCGTCATTAAATCTAGATGTAGGAAAGATCCTTGATAAAATTGAAAGTGGGAAAGTTGATAGCACACTCAAATCAATTGAAAAATTGACGAAACTTAGTGAGAAGAAAGAAGCCGCTTCCTATCTTAATGTTGCAATGTTTCATATATGTATGCTGGCAGGTGCAGATAAAATATCTCAACAGCAGGCCGCGACACTAATGCAGAAAGCCATTGAGCATTCTGCGACACTTCTTAAAAAGTGATGATATCAGTCTCGTTGCCATCATAAAATTGTTTCAAAGCCGAGCCAAGTGCTCGGTTTTTAAATTCCACACAAAGTATGGGATCAAATCCCCATCAAATTCGTAGCAGCTGCTTAATAATGGAGAAAAACAAATATAAGGAAGTAAGCAATGTTGTTATTGATTTTAGGTATTTTCATATGGAGCGTAATCCATTACGTCCCGTCACTCACCCCGCAGGTAAAAGTAAACCTTATCGAGAAGGTCGGTCCCAACGGTTACAAAGGCATTTTTTCATTGGTGGTTATCGCTGGATTACTGATGATCATATTCGGCTGGCGTAGCACCGTACCGAATTACTTGTACGTCCTTGGTCCGGAATTTCGTGGGTTAACCATGTTACTCATGCTGGTGGGTTTTATTCTGTTTGGCGCAGCTCAAGGAAAAACTCGATTGAAGCAGTACATTCGTCACCCTCAACTGATGAGTGTGATCGTTTGGTCTGTGGCGCACTTACTTAGCAATGGAGAGCAGCGTTCTGTTATTTTGTTTGGTGGATTAGCACTTTGGGCAGTCATCCAAATCATGCTTATCAATCGACGAGAGGGCGAGTGGGTTAAGCCAGCTATTCCCCCTGTCTCGCAAGAAATAAAAACGCACGCAATCAGTTTGGTTCTCTACTTTATTACGGCTTTTTTCCTACACGTATACTTAACGGGTATCCCTCTTAAATAATGTGAAAAATCGTGTTGACGCTCTCTCAATACAGGAATACTATCCGCCTGTATTGGGGAGTAGTCTACTAAGAACTCTTAGTTTGTATGTCGTCATCCCGTTAAGCGTTCGCTTTTCCGGCATACAAAAGTATAAGCCCTTACCAGCTTTCACTCTGACGAGACCAACGCATTCATTTGCCAGAATTGCCTCACTATTTTCATTTGGTTGGGTATGTTTTGGTTGGTTTGCGAGGGTGCACGCCTATAAGCCGTCTCTTCGCAATTAACTGTGTTGTGGAATGAGGTGTTTAATGAGTCCTTTTGCTTATTTTGCATTTGGTGCGCTGACATTAATGTTGGTGTGCGTCGATATTTGGCAAACTCGTGGCGGTAATATTACCGTAAGAAAAGCCGCGATTTGGAGTGTTATTTGGGTTTTGGTTGCCTTGGCATTTGGCGTATCTATTCTGTATTTTTGGGAATGGTACGCACCGGGGAGCTCGTATACCTCAAGTAAAGCCGCTACCGCGTTTTTTACGGGATACCTGTTAGAGAAATCGCTTAGTGTCGATAACCTTTTCGTGTTTGCGATTATCTTTCACCAATATTTAGTGCCAGAAAGTTTGCGCCCGAGAGCACTGCTTTTAGGCGTTATAGGAGCACTCATCTTACGCGCTGTGATGATTGCGATTGGCGTACAATTGCTAGAACAGTTTCATTGGGTTTTGTACTTGTTTGCCGCTTTCCTTATTTGGACAGGCTATAAGCTAACGCAGCCCGAAGAGCAAGAAGCACTGAGCCCGCTGCCGGAAAGGATCATTCGTAAGTTTGCCAGAGTGACCGACGATTACAGAGGCAATGCGCTGTACATAAGAGATAACCTAGGGTTCATATTGACACCCATGGCGATCGTAATAGCAATGATCGCAATGATGGACGTGATGTTCGCTCTGGATTCGATTCCAGCCATATTTGCCGTAACGCGTGAGCCATTTCTAGTATTGGCTGCGAATGTGTTCGCTTTACTTGGGCTGCGTTCTCTCTATTTTGTTTTGCAAGGCATGATGGAGAAGTTCGTATACCTTAAACCGGCATTAGCCTTCATCATGATTTTTATCGGCATAAAGATGTTATTGGTCGAAACGGAGTGGGCGATTCCAACGCAAGTCTCACTTGGTGTGCTTGTCACGGTGATGGGAAGTGCAATCTTGGCATCGATTATAAAGTCTAGGAAACACTCGGTAGAAGTTTTAACAGATGAAGTTTGAACAGATAGGGTTTAAACCGATAAAGCTTAAACCGAGATATCTAACATAGAGCCAATCATGTCGTTGGAGCGAGAAACAACACTTGCTCCAACGCTGTTGTAGCTTTTGGCTTGATTGAGTTTGGCGGCAGCTTCGACGTAATCAGACTCGTCTCTGCTTTCATTGGTGATTTCTTCTTGTCTGGTGTCGCGCTCTTCTTCAGCGCTAGGTAGGCGGTTGAATGATTCTTGGTAGTCGGCTTCAGTTTCACGCGCGGCATCGGTTTCTTGAATTTCTTCTGTTCGCTCTGAAGCTCTAATTTCTTCGTCGGGTTGAACTTCTTGTATTCGCTCATCTTCTGCCATTTTTTCCGTGCGAGCTTTTTCAAGACGAGCTTCTTCATTGAGCTCCTCTGTTGCTTGCTTTGCCATGGTTCTCGACTGCTGGAGAATGACATGACCGGAATGTATCGATGAGACTGGCATTGATCGTTACCTCAGAATCTACTTAAAGGTTAAACTTTAGCCAGTAAAAGTTCAACTTTATGGGGTAATTACTCTTTAAAAAGGTGACAAATCGCCTCGATTTCTTCAGGAGTAAGCTCAATTTGAGTCCCGTTTTTGTCTAGCTTCCCTTCTATTTCCGTTTGTAAGTCTTTCAATTGAGCAGGAGTCAACTCCAGAACCTTACTCCTCAATTGTTCATACTGATGCTGTGGCATTTTTCTTCTTCCAACCTTAATGATAGTCAATGTCTCATTTGCACCGATAGCGAAACTTTGTGCGCTAAATACTAACGCAACCTACATTAAGAGCATCGAAATCTTCGTTTGTTCAATTTTTGTCAGAAAATGAGTAAATAATAAAAGATATGTGATCTTTACCCATAAATACATTTGTAGGAAGTGACAATGCAGAAAGGGGAAGGCCAATAGGAGAGGGAAAAGATCGTATTCGGATGAGCATCAGAGTACGAAATGAGGGCACAGCTATTGAGCGCTATTCGGAACTCTTACCGCAAATTTCGCCGCTAACGAATGAAGCTCAGGTAGCATTCGATAGATCAAATGAAGCTGTTGCAAGACCAATCGAGCCGAGCTTTCATCTTCATCTCGCCATTCACTTAACCGCTTTTCAATATCTGTCTCTTCGATCACGGACGTATCGCATTCTTCACATTGGTCATTCAGCTGTTTATGAAGGATCTCAAGGTGCTTGTGAATGGCTCTGTGCGAATCCAAAACAAGCTGGTGGATAGTCTCATCTTGTAAACGTGTTCGGTGGGCACCCAAAGCAGAAACATAGCTGAGCAATGCGTGATTCAAGGTAAGGAAGCGAAAGCTCTCGTCGACGGCAGACCGATATTTACCAGGTTCAACCAGCATATTGCTGATTGAAGAACTCAGGCTCGCATCTTTATTGTGAGCATCACGTCGCGAAATGCGGTATGCCAATGTGTCTTTTTTCCCAACTCTATACTGACCAATAATTTGAGCGAGATAGCTTTGGTTGGCGATAACCGATTCTGCCATCACTTTGTGCAATCGTTTCGAGTGCCAATCTGGCAAGATAAATGCGACAGCCAGTACCGCCAAAGCGCACCCGATCAACGTATCTGTTAAGCGAGGCAGCACAACGGCAAACCCTTCACCCAATTGGTTGAAACAAAACAGAACTAAGAGGGTAATAAAGGCGGTGGCAAAACCGTAATTATTAATACGAAAGGCAAAAAACAAAATACCGGAAAGGACGATAAAAACGAGCTGGCTCTCTAGGGAAGGGAAAAACGTGAGAAGCGGAACACCGACCAGCAAACCTGCAATTGTGCCGATAACTCGCGCCGTCAGTTTTTGCCTAGTTGCACTGTAGTTTGGCTGGCATACAAAAAGGGTGGTGAGTAAGATCCAATATCCTTTATCTATGTCGAAAGCTTGAATCAAACCATATCCAGCAGTTAAAGCAATCGACATTCTAACCGCGTGACGGAACAGAATGGAGCTAGGTGTCATGTTGCTTTTAATTCGTAACCACATCGCCTTTGGGGTATGTGCGGTGGTATCGTCTAGTACATCGTCCTCTGCGTTTTGCTTAACGTCGGGGTTGCTGACATTACTAAGTTGCTTTTCAACTGTAGATAGATTTCGAAATAGATAACTTAACTGACTCAGAGAGAGGGACCAATCTGTTCTTTTTTGTTCCTGCAAAAACACAATTGAATCGTTAAGTTCATTTAAGGCTTCAGCGTTTTTGTCGTCGTGATTGTATTGATTACCTAAGTGCAGAGATTTGGATATCTGTCGACAGGCGTTTGCTTGTGTTTGCAGCAGGTGCTTAAAGCGAAAGAGCACGTCGCTGTGTTTGAACTGCTCCGCAAGGTCTTGATAGCGGTAGTGAGTAGAACTGACTCGCTCATGAATGTCTTGCGCAAGGAAATAAATGTTGAGAAACCGGTCGCTTGGTCCGTCTATATGCCCACGCTTAGAACGAGACAGTAATGTTGCTTTGCACTGGTTCAGAGAGGTAACCGTTGCGGCGTTTAAGCTGGCTTCACGAATTCGGTGAGGTTGAGGTGCCAAATTGGTAACAGGGTGGAATAGCTCACTTTTGGCGTCCAAATAATTGGCCAGTTCTTCAAATACATTGCCTAAGCTCTGTTGCACGGGCTGCATTGGCCAAAATATTTGCCAAATCATGGAAATAAAGTAATACCAAGCCGAACCCGCTAAAAGCATCACTGGTTGAAACCATATATTGGGGCTCTCATGAGCACCTAGCATGGTATATATCGCGATCAATAGAGAGCCAAAGGCAATACTGGCGTAGCGGGGGCCTATCGCTCCAAGCATGATAAAGGCAAAGGTTGACGCGAATAATCCAATGGCGAAAAAAATGGGGAGATCAAACAGAAGCTCAATGGAAAACGCAGCGATGGCAAAACAGACAAAGGTGAGAATAAGCGCACGCATTCTTCCCCAAAAGCTGTCGTCGGTTTCTGCGAGAGCAGCGGCAATTATGCCTAAGATTAGCGGGACAATGGCCGTATTTTGTTCGTAAAACCAGCAAGGGATAACAACCCCAATAAGGGCAATAGTGATGCGAATGCTGTAATTAATGGTTTTATTAGACCAGTAGTGGCGAAAAATAGTCAATAGAGGCACAGTTTATAACTTCGTACTTTGTCAAAAGGAACGCGCGATAGTGTAACTGACGACAGTATCAAGGATATGACCTAGCACCAAGAAAAAGTGTGTATGGTGAATTAATAGCCGATGAGCTTAGACTTAGCGTTGTTCTACAACCCGGTGTGATTTAAGATTCCCCATAGACAAAATAATACCGAATCAGGGTTCACTCAATGCAACTAGCGGCATCACGATCTGCCAAGTTTTTAATTCAGACGGAATACAATGAAGTCAGTGTCGAAGACGACAAACTGGTTTTGAACTCCGCGCAAAGTGAAGAGCATATTCCCTTTTCGGTATGGGATGGCTCTATTACATTGAAGCGTGGTTTAGTCTGGGGCAGTTTAGTTTTTCATGCACATGAAAAAAACAGCACTCAACAAGCTTGGTTGGTGCAAGGTTTACCTTGGGCAGACTGCAATGCTTTTATTCAATATGCTCAGAAAGAATATTCTGACTGGCATTTTCACCAATGTCAGAGCCTAAACGAAAAACTGCCCGCATGGCGCGAAGCGCTTACCCTAATTAGAAATCAACCTTCTTACCTACAAACCTCCCAGCTTCAAAGCTGGACGGACAGCGTCGTTAACGACTTTTCTCTGTTGAATATGAGTTTAGAAGAAGCCGAGCAGCGAATGCCCAAAGCCATGGTCGAGGTATCAGACTGGTTAGGAAATGGGTTTGAGAATCAGAAATCACGAAATTTAGACTGGCTAGAGAAAGAGCGTGAATATTGGCAAGTCTTGTTTGCACAGTGCGAATCGAGCCCGCTCAACCTTTCTCAGCAACAAGCTGTTTTGATGAACAATGACCATAACCTAATACTGGCAGGAGCGGGAACGGGTAAAACAAGTGTCCTCACGGCGCGTGTATCTTATTTGCTTCAAAGCCATCAAGCTAAACCAGAAGAATTGCTAATGGTGGCGTTTGGGCGCGATGCGGCAGACGAAATGCGTCAGCGTTTAGAAAGCAAATTAGGCAGTGATGGGAATGCCATTACGGTAAAAACATTTCATCAATTAGGGTTAGAAATCATTCGTCATGTTGAAAATGAGTCGATAGAAATTACGCCATTGGCAACCAACGATAGCATGAAGCAAGCTTGGTGTGTTCAATGGCTAAAACAACATTGGGCAACGCAAAATCAATTTAAGCGCTGGCAAAAACATCTTTCTCAATGGCCGATTGCCTATTTAAAAGGGGATGAAGAGCTAGGATCCCAGTCCGAGAACCCTAAACTCATCGCGTGGTTACAAAAACAGCTAGAACAGTTGTGTGCAATGAACATCGGTAAAAAGCAAATACAGCAGCGTATTATCGATCATGAAGACTATTCTCGTTTAAACAGTGAATTGCAGCTTGTTTGGCCATGTTATCAAGCATGGGTTCAAATGCTGAAAGACAACACCCAGATCGATTTTCACACCATGATCACTAAGGCAACCAAATACGTTGCGAGCGGCAAGTATCGACCTCAGTGGCGCTATGTTATGGTCGATGAATATCAAGATATTTCACCGGCTCGGCTTGAGTTGTTGGAGGCGATTTGCCACCAACCAAAAACTAAGCAGCAGGCTTCTCTATATGCTGTAGGAGACGATTGGCAGGCTATATATCGGTTTGCTGGTGCTGATGTGAGCCTAACAACAGACTTCGATTCTCGATTCCCTGGTGCTTCTATCCATTACTTGGATACCACATACCGCTTTAACAATATGCTTGGGGAGGTCGCTAATAAGTTCATACAACAAAACCCATCTCAATTGCATAAAAATGTGACAAGCCACAAGATGGTGAAACAAAAGTCTATTACTTTGTTGCATATGTCTATACTTGAGAAATCCCTTCTGGAGCTAGACAGAAAACAGACCTCAAAAAAAGAGGTATTACTGCTAGGGCGTAACCATTACCACTGTCCAGAGCAACTAAAAGATTGGCAAAAATCTTGCTCTAACTTGGACATAAAGTTTATGACATGCCATGCAAGTAAAGGTCAGGAAGCGGATTTTGTCTTTATTTTGAGTGTTGATGAAGGTCAGTTCCCTGCAATGGAACGACAACACCATCTCGATAGTGCACTTATTCAAACCCAAGATACTTATGCCCATGCTGAGGAGCGTCGTTTGTTTTACGTTGCTTTGACTCGGGCAAAATCTAAAGCGTGGGTAATGTACGGCGCTCAACCTTCTGTATTTGTAGAAGAATTGAGAGAAGGAGGTTACCCCGTTATCAAAAAATAACTAGGCTAGGGTAACCATGAATATCGGGATTTTTATCTATGAATACGCAGAGCCCATCGACTTTACCGGTCCTTACGAAGTGTTTGCGACGGCTAATAAATTCGCAGCAAACTTCGACGCGCAGTTCCTCCCTTATCTGATCAGTGAATCCGGCGATACCATTACCGCAAGGCATGGCTATCAAGTGGTTCCACATCGCTCCATCCATAACCATCCAGAATTAGATGTATTGATCGTTTCAGGAGGCGTGTACTCCCATGAGATGAAAAACAGCAGAGTGATCCGTTGGCTTCAGGAGCAATCAACGAAAGTCAAAATAGTTTCCTCAGTGTGTAATGGGGTATTTTTACTTGCTCAAGCGAAATTGCTTACTGACAGGCGTGTAACGGTGCATAAACAGCATTTAGACGATCTCGCACAGCAATTTCCAGATGTGAAACTTGTTAAAGACGTTCGTTGGGTAGAGGATGGGGAAATCATTACTTCTGCGGGAATGACGGCGGGTATAGACATGAGTTTACAACTTGTGTCCCGGCTTTCAAAAATGGAGCTTGCCTTGAAAACCGCAGATCAGCTCGACTTTAATTGGAGAAGCAAACATGTCGTCGCCTACTGATTTTGAACATCACTCAATCAATTACATTGAATTTGCTGTGAACAATCTAAAAGAATCCAAGTTATTTTTTGAGAAAGCATTTCAGTGGGAGTTTACAGATTATGGGGAAGAGTACACAGCTTTTACGGCGAAGGGGTTAATGGGGGGATTCTTTCAATCGGATGTAGTGAGCGCAACAAACGACGGAGCGCCGCTTCTTGTTTTGTATAGTAATGATCTTGAAAGCTCATTCGACGTCGTTAAATCTCAAGGCGCCGAAATAACACGACCTATTTTTGAGTTCCCGGGCGGACGCCGATTTCAATTTAAGGAACCTAGCGGTAATGAATTAGCTATATGGGGTGAATAGCAAAAGATGCCCATATGATATGCATTAAATTTATTATCTATGAGACATTCGGCTGTGATTTACTAGTACGAACAATGCGCAAGCGCAGTTCGTCTTATAAAATCACAGCCTTTTCTTCATAGATTGTTCAAAAAGCACCGAGTGTAAGTTACTTTCGAAAGAAGAAGGGCGTTAAGTATCTCGAAAGGAATTGAGTATGAAAAAGTCAGCCCGACTACTATTAGCGATATCAACCTTATTCTCTTTACCCATTCTATTACTATCACCAGCGCATTCGGCGCACCATCACTACTTGTTAGATTCTAATGTTTCATCGGTAAACTTTGCGACCATCAAGAAGCAGTACATCGTAGAGCCTGCTAAATTCACTGAAATTGATGGAAGAATCGATGCGAGTGGCGAGTTCACTTTAGAGATCGAATTGGCATCTGTAGACACGATTGTTCCAATTCGTAATCAGAGGTTGAGTGAGCTTTTTTTCGATACGGGTAAATACCCTAAAGCGACATTGAAAGGTAAGGTTGATCTCGCGGAAGTATCAAGCCTTACTGAACCTACCATCAAGAATATTGATGCTACGTTAAATTTCTACGGAATGGATAAAAAAGTGACGTTGTCTCTTTTGGTGATTAACACGCCTCAATACATTGTCGTTAGCTCGGTCAAGCCTGTTATCGTTAGTGCATTAAGCTTTGGCGCACCAGAAGCCAACTTAAAAGCACTGTCTGAAACCGTAGGAGCGATTGCAATTTCACCTACTGTTTCTGTTAACGCCTCACTGGTATTTAAACGGAAATAGCATTTTTTCCAGATATCAGAAATGTCCTTATACCCATATATGGTCTCCT
>NZ_PIZL01000022.1:0-170811 GCF_002835515.1 Vibrio sp. vnigr-6D03 | reverse complement strand
ATCTAGTCGGAACTAATACACATAAGCCAAGCTTAAACATGTAATGGTCGAGTTACCTGAATAGGTCTAACACTTCATTGGAAATGTTAGACCTAAAAAATACACAAAGTTGGCTACAGCACTTTACAAGCGAAGCCCTTTAGATAAAAACCTTCAGGGTAAGCGGTGTCGACAGGGTGATCGGCGGCTTGCTCGAATCGCTCCACAAACTTTACGCTTCGACCTGCGTCCACAGCGGCATCAGCGATGATTTTTTGGAACAAATCACTTTCCATCAAACCGGAACAAGAGTAGGTAAGTAAGGTACCGCCTGGGTTTAGGATTTGCATTGCAAGCATGTTGATGTCTTTATAGCCTCTGCATGCACCATTAAGTTGAGACTTAGATTCTGCAAACTTTGGTGGGTCCATAATGACGACATCAAATTTTGTGCCTTGATCGCGGTATTCGCGAAGCAGTTTGAATACATCGGCATTAAGGAAGACAGCACGCTTTTTCGAGATATCAAAGCTATTGGCTTCTGCATTGAACTTCGCAGTATCTAACGCCGGTTGAGAAACATCCGCATTGATGACTCGCTTAGCATCGCCTTTTAAGGCGTATAAACCAAACCCGCCCGTATAGGAGAAACAGTTAAGAACTTCTTTGTCCTTTACGTATTTCATCGCTTGTAAACGACTGTCTCGTTGATCAAGGTAAAAACCAGTCTTATGACCATTTACGATATCGACATTGATTTTTACACCATTCTCTTCGATGGTTACGAATTTCGGTGGTAAATCACCGTGCAAAACGCCTACCGTTTCCTCTAACCCTTCTTTCTTTCTTACAGATACATCTGAACGCTCGTAAATATTGTGATTCGAGAAGCAAGCAATAAGTGCGTTAACGATCGTGGCTTTGTTATGTTCCGCTCCCGCGCTTAAAAGCTGACACACGAGAAAGTTATCATACTTGTCTATAGTGATTCCCGGCAGCCCATCTGATTCAGCGGCGATTAAGCGATATCCAGTCAGCCCATCTCTCGCAATGATGTCTTCTCTAAGAAGCTGGGCATCGCGAATGCGTTTCTCAAAAAAAGATTGGTCTATTTTATCGGATTTATCGAAAGACCAAACGCGCGCTCTGATTTGCGATTTCGGAGAAAATGCGGCTTTTGCTAACCATTGACCTGAATACGCAAATACGTCAACTGTTTCGCCCATTTCAGGCTCACCTGTTACCTTTTCAATGCCTCGTGAAAATATCCAAGGGTGTTTGCGACGAAGTGATTTTTCACGACCTTTAGTCAAATGTATAGCAGGAGTCATATACCAGCCTGATGTTCGAAGTTGGGTAGGGGCGGTATTTTCTGTCAGCATGGGGATAATTGCAAATGGATATCACGATGTTATTTCAGTTAATTGACTTTTTACTTTTCAAGAGGGCGAAGGAAATGTGAAATACCGTTAGAGGTGTATAAGAATTGGTTGAAAAGGGCCACAGTAGCGACCCTTTATTTGAAAGTGAGTTTAAGCTTTTAGTCCGGTTAGCAAAGCTTCCATTTGATTACTTTGATTTTTAAGACTCTCGATATTGCCGTTAGCGGACTGAATCAAATGATTCACCTCGACAGATTGGCTACGGATGTCTTCAACACTTAAAGCTATGTTATCCGCAACCACGCCTTGCTCTTCCGCTGCCGTAGCTATTTGAATGCTGCATTCCGAAAGCTGTTCATTTTTAGCAGATAAGTTGCCAATTTCAACGTCTACTTCACTCATGAGACCTTGACCTTGTGAGGCGTTATCGACAGTTACTTCCATTAGCTTAGTGAGTGACGAGCTATTGTTTTGCAGTGACTCAATCATAGATTGGATTTCAATGGTAGCTTGTTGCGCTCGCCCTGCAAGGGTACGAACTTCGTCTGCAACAACGGCAAAACCTCGTCCTTGTTCGCCAGCTCGGGCTGCTTCTATCGCTGCGTTGAGTGCCAATAGGTTAGTTTGTTCAGAAATAGAGCCAATGGTCGCAACCACTTCATCAATTTGAGCTGCATTCGCATCTAACTCTGCGACAGCTTGGGCTGCAGATTGGATTTCAGTGCTCAAACTGGAAATGGACGTTAATGTATCCGCCACTTTACGTTGCCCGCCTTGGGCTACTGCTTTAGCTTCTTCTGTTTGGCTGCTAGAGCCTTGCGCGAGTTCCGCGACTTCTCTAATGGTCGTTGCCATTTCTTCAGAGGCGCTGGCAAGCGAGTCCAAATTTTCCTGTTGCTTAGATGAGATATTGTAGCTTGACGTTGATGACTGATTTAATTCGGAGCTAATTTGCTGCATTAAGGCGACGGATTCCTGCATAGATAGCACCAGTTTTTGCTCTCGCTCCGACACCTTGTCTATATTGATTGCGATTACGCTAAATTCGTCTCTAACAGGGAAATAGTTTAATCGACTAGTTAAATCCCCGTTGGATAGAGTCGTCAGCGCTTTGTTTGCCGAGAACATTGCTCCACCAATAAAGGTCATAATATAGTAGACGCTTAAGCCAACAAGTATAAGACACGCCACAATGGATGAGACTTGAGTAACTGACAATGAGGAGAGCAAGTTAGCTGAAGGTGATGCCGTGAGCGAGTATTGCCCATCTGAAGTCGTGACAGAGTTAAAGCCTGATCCGAACTGTATGTTAGGGGACTGGGAAATAAGGGCGTGAATTTCTTTACTTTCTAGCTCAGATTTTTCAATAAGTGTTGCGACCGTTCTGAGCTCCTGCGCAATCGTTTGCGTTGTGAGTTCATTGGCTGCGTAGTTTAAGATAGAGGAAATAATGATGATGGCTAGAGTAGGAAGAATAAATAAAAGGTAAAACTTTTCCTGTAATTTCAGATGGATAAGATATTTATCAATCCATCTAAATGGTATTTCTTTCATGATTTAAATAGTCCCTATTAACAACAAATAACAGATATTATTGACGGAATACACTATAACATCGAGCAATTTAAAGGAATATACGCATGTCTCAAAAGTCAGTTAAGTTTTGTGTGAAAGGATTAGTTCAAGGTGTGGGATTTCGATATCACACCGCTCATCAAGGGTTAAAGTTAGGTTTGTCAGGTTACGCAAAAAACCTAACTAATGGTGATGTTGAAGTCGTAGCGAGTGGAGAGATGAGCAGAATCAATGAATTAGCGTTGTGGTTGGAAAATGGTCCTAAAACCTCCAGCGTAAAATCAGTGACAGCCAAAGAGATAGACTTTGAGGATCACACGGGCTTTGAAATATTGTAAGAAATAATTATAAGCACTTTGCAGGTTTAGGTAGGCCCGCAAGTTTTGTCGCCTGCTTGGCTGGACCTTGGCGAAAAAGCTTAAAAAGGTACTTACTATTCCCTTTTTCTGGTCCATGTTCTTTTTCTATCGCTTTTACCAACATACGTACAGCAGGAGACGTATTGAATTCTTCATAGAATTTACGGACGAAACGAATGACTTCCCAGTGAGCCTCTGTCAGCTCAATTCCTTCAGCTTCAGCAAGCATAGGTACTAGATCTTCATCCCAGTCTGTGTGATTACATAAATACCCTTGAGCGTCGGTCTCAATTGTTTTGCCTTGGTGTTCGATCATCGTCATCATTCTCTGAAGAAATTACGGTGGCGTAGATTATCTTAGTTAACACAAACTTTAAAGCACAAAAAAACCCGGTAGAAACCGGGTTTTCGATTAGTGCAATATGAATTAATCGTCGTTCATAATGCCTAGGATGCTTAGCAAGCTGATGAAGATATTGTAGATAGACACATACAATGTCACGGTTGCTGAAATGTAGTTTGTCTCACCACCACGAATGATACCTTGAGTTGTCATTAGTATCGCCATTGTGGAAAAAACAATAAACAAGCTGCTAAGTGCGAGGCTTAAGATTGGTGATTGGAAGAAGAAACTTGCAATCATGCCACCAATAAGGACAACGAATAGTGACAGCATCAAGCCGCCTAGCATCGAAAGGTCGCGTTTAGTTGTCATTGCATAAGCAGATGCACCAATAAAGGCCAACGCTGTACCACCAAGGGCAGTAACGATCGCCTCACCCATGCCTGCACCGATGTAGGCATTTAAGATTGGTCCAAGTGTGTAGCCCATAAAGCCTGTAAATAGGAAAGTAAACACCAAGCCCATCGAGCTATTTTTGTTCTTTTCAGTTAAGAACAGAAGACCGTAAAAACCTACTAGGGTAATGATGATTCCTGGATGTGGAAGATTCATTGCCATTGACACGCCAGCAACGCCAGCAGACCAAAGTAGAGTAAGTGAAAGTAGGAAGTAGGTATTTCTCAATACCTTGTTGGTTTGGATCAGACTCTCGGTGTGGCGAGAATTTGATACTATTGGACCGTTCATAATGTTCCTCGTCGTATGACTAGTTATTTATAAGACATTTATGGCGCTTAAAGTTCCAAAAATCAAGGGCTGTAAGCAATCTATGTCTAAAAAATGGTACGAAAAATAAAGAGATATGTATTAAACCGTTTGTAACATATTGTTACTGTGCAGTTAGATACTTGGTATTTCATTGTTTGGAATTCTCTAAAAAGAGAAAGGTGGCAAAGCCACCTTTCAAAAAACACCTCAGATCTCAAGGTTAATCCAAATCAGTGGTGCAGTATTTGACTCAAGAAATTCTGAGTTCTGTCTGATTGTGGGTTTTCAAAGAAATCGACTGGGTTATTTTCTTCAATGATTTCACCCGCATCCATAAAGATAACGCGATCGGCGACTTCTTTAGCAAATCCCATCTCGTGCGTAACACACAACATAGTCATCCCTTCGCCTGCTAGTTCAACCATTACATCTAACACTTCACGAACCATTTCAGGGTCGAGAGCGGATGTTGGTTCATCGAACAACATAACTTGAGGGCTCATGCAAAGTGAGCGTGCAATCGCTACACGTTGCTGCTGGCCACCAGAAAGCTGACCTGGAAACTTGTCGGCTTGATCAGGGATCTTAACGCGCTCTAAGTATTTCATTGCGATGGCTTCTGCTTCCTCTTTAGGCATTTTCTTTACCCAGATAGGAGCAAGTGTACAATTTTCCAAAACTGTTAGGTGAGGGAATAGATTGAAGTGCTGGAAGCACATACCAACTTCACGACGAACCGCTTCGATGTTTTTCAAATCTTCTGTGAGTTCAGTGCCTGAAACAACAATTTGACCTTTTTGGTGCTCTTCTAAACGGTTAATACAACGGATCATCGTTGATTTACCAGAACCTGAAGGGCCACATATAACGATTTTTTCGCCTTTCTTCACGTTCAAATTGATGTTCTTTAGTACGTGAAATTCACCGTACCACTTATTCATGTCCGTTAACTGGATCATGTAATCTTCTTGTTGCGTCATAATACGTCCTTGAACCTGTTAATTATCGTTTGTGACCGGTATGAAGTTTGTTCTCGAGCCATATCGAATACCTCGACATGCCAAAGCAGAACACCCAGAACACTAACGCGACAAATACATAACTTTCAGTTGCAAAGCCCAGCCACTCGGGGTCTGTGTTTGCAGCTTGACCAATACCGAGTACGTCAAACATACCAATAATTAGTACCAAACTGGTATCTTTAAATAGCCCTATGAAAGTATTAACAATCGATGGAATCGTAATTTTTAAGGCTTGCGGTAAAATGATTAAGCCCATTTTTTTCCAGTATGACAAGCCTAAAGCATCTGCTGCTTCATACTGTCCTTTTGGAATAGCTTGTAAACCACCACGAATCACCTCTGCCATGTAAGCCGCACTAAACATGACTACACCGATAAGAGCGCGAAGCAGTTTATCTGTCTCTGAGCCTTCAGAAAGGAACAAAGGCAACATAACCGACGCCATGAACAGGACGGTAATCAATGGCACGCCACGCCAAACTTCGATATAGACAGTACACAGGCTGCGTATGATTGGCATCTCGGAGCGTCGACCCAGCGCGAGCGCAACCCCAATAGGTAGAGAGACAATAATACCGACGAGTGCGATGATTAGAGTTACAAGTAGACCACCCCATTTATGCGTGTCGACAACTTCTAAGCCAAAAACACCACCGTACAAAAGCCCTGCGGCTAAAAATGGGTAAATATTGACAAAGAATAGCCAAATCCACGTTCTTTTCGGTGTGCCTTCATAGGCTAGTAAACCAACAAAAATGGCAAGCGTTGCGAAGAACAGTTGCGGTCGCCATAACTCTTCAGCAGGGTAGAATCCGAACATGAACTGATCCCATCGTACACTGATGAATACCCAGCATGCTCCTTCTCTTGAACAATCTTCTCGTGTTGTACCTACCCAATCTGCAGATAGAAAACCCCAGTCAATAATGTTCCAAGTTGCCATCAATGTAATGTAACCAAGAATCAAAGTAACAACAGAGTTTACAGGACCATTGAATAGATTTTTTCTCATCCAGCCAACAATACCTACAGTATTAGCCGGTGGTGGGAGATCTGGTTGAAATTGATGTTGCGTCATACTATCTCTCCACCAATGCCACTTTGCGGTTATAAATGTTCATCAGAGCAGATGTCACCAAACTTAAAGTGAGGTAAACACCCATTGTCATTGCGATAATTTCGATTGCTTGACCCGTTTGGTTCAATGTCGTTCCGGCAAACACAGATACAAGATCTGGATAACCTATTGCCATCGCAAGTGATGAGTTCTTAGTTAAGTTAAGGTATTGGCTAGTGAGTGGAGGAATGATGATTCGCAAAGCTTGCGGAATCACAACCAATTTCAATGTCTTCGCACGAGGTAAGCCTAAGGCCATTGCTGCTTCTGTTTGCCCGTGGTTCACGGCATTAATACCAGAACGGACAATCTCTGCAATAAAGGATGCAGTGTAAACACTTAATGCAATCAATAGTGCGGCTAACTCAGGAAGAATGGAGATACCTCCACGGAAATTAAATCCTTTAAGCTCAGGGTAGTCTGTGCTTATCGGCATTCCGGCAAGAAGGTACGCGATAAAAGGTAAGCCAACAATCAAACCAATACTAATTAGTGCAACAGGTGTTTGCTGACCAGTAAGTTTTTGTTTGTTGCCTGCCCAGATGCTGATCACAACCGAAGCAATGACGGCGGCAATAAGCGCAACAAATATAATTCCACTACCTTCCTCAAAAACGGGGCTTGGCAAATATAAGCCACGTACATTAAGGAAGATGGATTCGCCTAAGCTGAGGCTTTGTCTTGGTGAAGGCAAAGCTTGTAATACCGCAAAGTACCAAAAGAAAATTTGCAGGAGTAGGGGAACATTACGGAAAACTTCGATATAGACGGCTGCCATACGGCTGACCAGCCAGTTGCTAGATAGCCTAGCAATACCAACAAAGAACCCAAGAAATGTTGCTACGATTATCCCTAAAACGGAAACCAGAGCAGTATTGAGTAACCCGATAACAAAGGTTCTACCATAGGAAAAGGTTTCATCATACTCAATCAGAGTTAGGCCAATCCCAAAGCCTGCTTCTTGAGAAAGAAAATCAAATCCAGTGGCAATGCCACGAGCGTCAAGGTTGCTCAAAGCATTGTTGACAATGGTGTAGAAAAAACTCGCCAATGCTGCAACAGCGATAATCTGAAACACAATTGAACGAAACGTAGGATTATATAGAAGATTTGTGCTCTGTGCCGGTTTACCCGAGCCAGACACTTTTTTATCAGTAGGTTGCATACAGCTATAACCTCAAATCCATGTAGCTAAATCTAGGTAAGCAAAGGGCGGCAAACACCGCCCTTTTTATTTGATTATATTAATCAATAGCTTATCGGATTGGTGGCGCGTACATGAAACCGCCAGCATTCCATAGTGCATTCACGCCACGAGAAATTTGTAGCGGAGAACCTGCACCTACAGTTCTTTCAAAGCTTTCACCGTAGTTACCGACTTGTTTGACAACTTGGTAACCCCAATCGTCAGCTAAACCTAGACCTTTACCTTTAGGACCATCAACGCCAAGAATACGCTTGATGTTTGGATCTTTAGATTTCAGCATTTGGTCTGCATTTTTAGAGGAAATACCGTATTCTTCGGCATTGATCATGGTGTTAAGCGTCCATTTCGCGATGTTAAACCAAACATCGTCCCCTTGACGCACTACAGGACCTAGTGGTTCTTTTGAAATGATTTCAGGAAGTACGACTGCAGACGCCGGATCTTTCAAGTTTAGGCGAAGTGCATACAAACCAGATTGGTCTGTAGTCAATACGTCACAGCGACCTGAATCGAAACCTTTGGATGTTTGAGCTGCTGTATCGAATACAACTGGCTTGTATGACATGCCTTGGTTACGGAAGTAGTCTGCAAGGTTTAACTCGGTAGTCGTACCTGATTGAACACAAACGGAAGCACCGTCCAGCTCTTTAGCGCTACTTAGACCTAAGTCTTTCTTAACCATGAAACCTTGACCATCGTAGTAATTTACGCCGACAAAGTTCAGACCAAGTGCTGTATCACGATGCAGAGTCCAAGTCGTGTTACGAGACAGAACGTCGATTTCACCAGATTGAAGTGCGGTGAAACGCTCTTTTGCAGTTAGAGGAACATATTTGACTTTTGATTTATCGCCTAAAACAGCAGCTGCAAGTGCTTGACAGTATTCTACGTCAATGCCTTCCCATTCACCTTTTGAGTTAGGGTTAGAAAAACCTGGTAGACCAGTACTTACCCCGCACTGAAGGAAGCCTTTCGACTTCACTTTATCCAACGTACCATCTGCTGCGAAAGCAGAAGTTGCCATCATAGCGGTTGAAGCAGCGACTACTGAAGCAAGAATAGTGAGTTTCTTCGCCATTTGAATCCTTCCTGTATCATCCATGCAATACCAATCGAAATTGGTTTACGTTTAGTTGTGTTAGTATTTTGTGCTGTTATGAAAGAAGTACGGCACTCTATTCATACAGCTATTTATAAGCGTAGGAAAGGATCTGGGATTTCTCAAATTGTTAATTTAAAAGAATTTTTGAGTGCAATCACAGAACCGAACGTAATTAGAATGACGAAATGTAATACGAATGTAAATAGTGCAACGACGCTACAAAATAGTGAGGCAGAGTTTTAAGTTCTGATAAAGGTTATATTTTAGCCATTGATATTGCTATCAAAATAATTTCTAGATGATATGTCTCACAATAGAAGAAAATTTGAATGATGATCTCTGGAGAATTCTTAACCAGATGTCCCTAGTGCCCCCTTTTTGTTAGTATTACGGAAACAATAGAATTGCAACAAAGGATTAGGATGCGATATTTCCCGTTATTTTTTGACTTAAATCACAAGCCTGTATTGGTAATCGGAGGGGGAGAGGTTGCATCTAGAAAGGTTGACTCGCTGCTTCGGGCAGGAGCCGACGTTACGATTGTTTCCCCTAAAATTGACCCGTTTCTAAGAAAGCTAGTAGAAGAAGAAAAATGCCATTGGGTTAAAGCGTTTTATAGCCCAGATATGATGCAGGATTATGTCCAAGTATGGGCGACAACGGATAACCCTGAGCTGAACCACAAAGTCCATGCGGATGCCAAGAGTAAAGGCATTATGGTTAACGTTGTCGATGACCAGCCTTATTGTGATTTCATCACGCCTTCTATGGTAAACCGCGGTCGTATTCAAATTGCGATTTCGAGCGGTGGTGCGTCTCCGGTGTTGGTTAGGAATATTCGAGAGAAGCTTGAATCGATTCTTTCGCAAAATATTGGTCTTCTCGCCGAGTTTGCTTCTTCAAAGAGAAACAGTATTAAAGAGACTCTCCCTTCAGTAGATGAAAGAAGAAAGTTTTGGGAAGCGTTCTTTTCTGACCCAAATATCGAATCGGTACAGGACAGGGCTTACCTTGAAAATCTATATGAAGCGCGTTTAAAAGATACTGACTTTGAAAGTGGCTCACTCACATGGCTCGAGTTTGGTGATGACATTGAACTTATGTCAATCAAAGGCTTAAGGTTCATGCAAGAAGCTGAACTCGTACTTGCCCACAAAGATTGTCCGTTTGAATTTGTTGATCTTTGCCGAAGAGACGCTGAGAGAGAGAGCTATAAAAACTATGCGGAGTTATCGGCAAGGTTGTCCGACCCAAATGTATCTCCTCAGAGAGTGGTTGTATTTTTCCCCAAGGGTGAGCAGTATAATCCAGAGCTTAAATTACTTGCTCAAAACCACCGAATTATTGAGGTTGCAGGTATTAACTAAACTGAACTTGGGACAACAAATTGTCCAACTCGGTAAAAGTGAGTAAACAAAAAAGGCTTCGTAATTGAAGCCTTTTATAATATGTATCGTTTAAAGCAATCAAACCCTAGCTAACCTATCGAAATTACGAAATATACCTCGATAGGTTAATGAGCATTAATCGCGGAAGTTCTCATACTGAAAAGGTTGCCCCAATTCTGATTGCTTTAGTAAAGCTATGACAGATTGTAAGTCGTCTCGTTTTTTACCAGTAACTCGTACTTTTTCGCCTTGCACTGCGGCTTGAACTTTGAGCTTGGCATCCTTAATTGTTTTCACAACTTTCTTAGCCATTTCCTTATCAATACCTTGCTTGAACAGGACGACCTGGTTCCAGCTTTTTCCTGAGGCATCAGCTTTTTGAGAGTCCATGGAATTGACATCTACACCACGCTTAGTCAGATTACCACGCAGGATATCCCTCATTTGTTTCAACTGAAACTCGGCTTCAGCATGAAGCTTTACAGTTTCATCTTTAAATTCAAAGTTGGCTTCAACACCTCGAAAATCGAAGCGAGTAGAAAGCTCGCGATTGGCATTATCGACAGCGTTACGAAGTTCAACTGTGTCGACTTCAGAAATAATGTCAAAAGAAGGCATAAGAATTATCCTTTGTCTGATCGTGTTTTTATGGCTTCAGCGAGCATATCTAGCATCTCGACGGTATGCTCCCAGCTTAAGCATGGGTCGGTGATCGACTGACCATAAGTAAGTGAAGTAATGTCATTCATTGGCTGGTTACCCTCAAGAATGAAGCTCTCAGCCATAATTCCAGCAACGGCATCAGAACCAGAACGAATTTGCTGACATATGTCTTCAGCCACCTCCAGTTGTTTACGATGCTGCTTTTGGCAGTTAGCGTGGCTAAAATCGACAACAAGCTTTTGCGGTAAATCGAAACTGCTAAGTTGCGCGCACGCATCAGCGACGGAATCGGAGTCGAAATTCGGTCCTTTATCTCCACCTCTAAGAATAACGTGCCCGTAAGGGTTACCGGAAGTGCGATAAACCGTCATTCGACCATTTTTGTCTGGAGAGTAAAAATAATGAGAAGCTTTGGATGCTCGAATGGCATCTATTGCAATCTTAACGTTACCGTTTGTGCCGTTTTTAAATCCAACCGGGCAAGAAAGTGCAGAAGCCATCTCTCGGTGAATTTGAGATTCTGTGGTGCGCGCGCCAATGGCACCCCATGTAATAAGGTCAGCGATGTATTGACCCGTAATCATGTCGAGAAACTCTGTTGCTGTAGCCAAGCCTAGCTTGTTAATGTCTAGCAGCAATTTTCTTGCTTTATTTAAACCCGTTTCTAATGCGTAAGAGCCATCTAGGTTTGGATCGGTTATCAAACCCTTCCAACCTACAACTGTACGAGGTTTTTCAAAATAGGTGCGCATTACAATGAAAAGTTCATCTTTATACTTATCTTGAATGGCGCTTAGGCGTCTCGCGTAATCTAGCGCTGCCTCGGTATCATGAACTGAGCAAGGGCCAACAATTGCCAGTAGTCGGTTATCCTGACCCGCTAAAATGGCTTCAATTTGTCGACGAGACTGTTCGATTCGCTCGGCAACGTCATCCGTGAGAGGGTGAGCTTGAACCAGCTCTGCAGGAGTGGGCATTGGGCCCAGAGGCTGAGTTCTTAATTCGTCTGTCTTTAAGGGCATGTGCACGCCTGTAGTTATACTGCAAAACGGTTAAGATAGCGGAAAATACATAGGGAATAAACACGCATTTATTCATATGAACAAAAACTTACCTTTCAATCCTAAATACCTCTGAAAATCGCCCTCAACTGTACATCGTTCTTGACATTGTGTTTGATTATTTTGACGTGATGGTATGGCAAGACTAGATCTCATTGTAAGCGTGACAGTGTCACGTCCATAGGTATAAAGCAGTTTTTGCGCGATCGTGTTATTAACATTCATTACAATCCATTGACAATTCAGCTATTGTATTTTTAACTGGTCTGACTAGTTTGTTCTATAGGTCTAGCCAATGTTTTCTGCAATACAAAAAGCAAATTTTTACTTGAACACGTTCGGATTTTTTAAGGTTCCGCTTATTTGGCTATGCAGGCCTAAAATTCTTGTACTGAATGAGAAAACTGTTGAAGTTAGAATCCCGCTCAAGAAAAGAACAAAAAATTACCTCAATAGCATGTATTTTGGAGCGTTGGCGATAGGAGCTGACGTTGCTGGTGGATTTATGGCGATGGGGAAAGCACAAGAGCGAGGAGGAAAAGTATCGCTAGCATTTAAAGGTGTGAAAGGGGAATTTCTAAAGCGACCAGAAGGCGATGTGCATTTCTTATGTCATGATGGACATGTAATTGATGAAATGTTGGATGAAACCTTTCAAACGGGCCAGCGTGTAAATAAGGCGGTGACAATTACAGCCATTTGCCCAACTTTGCATGCGGAGGAGCCTATGGCTGTATTTGAATTAGTGCTATCGGTAAAAGCGGTTAGCTAATGGCGGTATTTTAGGGTTCAGTGTTCGTTTTGATAGCAACTTGCGCCGATAATGATCTGAGCCCATATCACTAAAGAGAAATTTGCTCTATATCCACAATCTTTGAGCGATTTAAAACAATTTTCCAACGATAGTAATTTGATTCGCCATCATGGTTGTTTTCTCGAACGATTAGATTCAATAAGTGGCGTTTCTCAACCGACTCCTTACTCACCTGGCCATCGTTGAGTTGATAGATCTTGCTGGAGCCTTTGTCCATTAGCCTAGCGATTTGGCTTAAGCTGATGTTTAATGTTTCACGTGTTTGTTCATAACCACTCATAAATAATGTTGTCGTCATTTCTGTTTGGCTTCTGTAATGCAGAACTTTTTCTTCTCGCTGAGCAACGCGACGTTTTCGAATTTTTTGTACTCGATCAGGCAGCTTCGAATAGCTTGTGTAATCCATCCATTCAATTTTGTGGCCCACCATTTTGTTGGTACTAGGGTCGTAGTAGCGACCTCGCCATTTAGGTTTGCCTTTGCGTATCCAGCGCCAAAGGATATCCCTGAGATCATCTTTGAAGATTTCACGCAACGCGTAGATAAACGACATAATGATAATAAACGATGCCGTAATTTCACCTAATTGATCGCGCATTAAAATCGCGATGGTTGTTACGAAAATCATTACAATGCCCGTAGCGATGCCTTTTACCGCTCTCATAACATTTTTACCCATCGAGCGGTTTTTCTTTTTAAGTACAATTGGGTATTCAATTAAGCGTCTGAGCAAGCGCATTTTGTTCGACATGCGGGTAATGTCGGTACGGGCTTTTTTCGAGTTGTATCGGTTAAGCTCTCGGTGCGCGACTTCCTTTTCACATAGTGTGATCAGGCGTTCTTTAATGGCTGCATACTCTTTGCCCCTTGGCATGTGTGCAACTAAAGAGAGAAAGTGTTGCTCGGTGTACCACGAAAGGTAGTTGTCGATATTAGCGTAATAGCGTTTTTGAGTTTCGTCGTAGGGTATAGAACGGCGCAAGCGCTTAAGGATATCGAGAGCAAGGCTGATAACTTCATCCACCTCATCTTCAGTTACGCTGTCACGACTCTGGTGATTTAATTCGTCAACAGCTTTATCTAGCGCGATAACATATTGGTAGGCATATAAGCTCAAACTGACACGATATTGGTTGTTCGATAATTGCCCCCGTTTTGCTAACCGGCTGTGGACCAAAGGCAGGTGGGTTTGATCACTGTAATAAGCGCGTTTTTCACTGAGGGCCCCATAGTAAAAATCATTTTCTGACACCACATCCGAGCTCAGCCCCAATTCTCCGGGAGCGAAAAGGTACACATCCAAATCCAGCTTCTTAGAAGTGGGCATTACGTGTGTCACTTTAAGAGTTAGCGCATCTTGTTTCTCAACAGTAATCACTAAAAGATCCTTTCATTTTTATTGTTATAGCGTGAAAGCGTTTTCAAAGAGGTTGGTATAAAATATAAAGTCAGATATCAATAAGCAACCCGTGCGGCTTGCATCGTATTGAAAATGAAGAGTGATTTACAACAGCAATCATAGCAGAGTTAACGTATAATCTCTGCCAAATTTAAGATGAGTAACACCCTAACATGATTAAAATTGGTCAAACCAACACATTAGAAGTTGTTCGCAAAGCAGAATTTGGACTATTTCTTGATGCGTCCGATTACGGAAGCGTACTTTTACCTAACAAGTATGTACCACAGGGTACAGACTTAGGCAGTAAAGTAGATGTCTTTCTGTATTTTGATTCTGATAATCAATTATGTGCGACAACTGAAACACCTATTGCACAAGTTGGTGAGTGGGGGTTGATGAAAATTGAAGGCGTAAACAGTACTGGTGCATTTGCAAGCTGGGGAATTGATAAGAAAGATTTGCTTATTCCTTTTAGTGAGCAACGTGCAAGGTTTCGTGTTGGTCAAGATGTGCTGGTTTTTGTTTATACCGATAAAGCATCAGGTCGTATTGTAGGAACAACCAAGTTTAATAAATGGCTTGATAACACGCCCGCAAATTACACAAAGAATCAGCAAGTTGACCTGATTATTGCTGAACGAAGCGAGTTGGGTTACAAAGCCATCGTTAATGGTGAGCATTGGGGTATGATATTTAGCTCTGATGTATTTGGTAAGCTGTTTATCGGTAAGCGTTTGAAAGGTTATATCAAATCCGTTCGAGAAGATGGAAAAATCGATCTGTCACTTCAGAAGGTCGGTACAGCCAAGATGGATGATTTGAGTAGTAAAGTCCTTGATGTTTTAGAGAAAAAAGGCGGATTTTTGCCTCTAAATGACAAGTCCACACCTGAAGCTATTTTTGCCGTTTTCCGTACCAGCAAGGGTACATTTAAGAAAACGATCGGCGGCTTGTATAAATTGGGCAAAATTACGATCGATAAAGAAGGCATTCGACTTAACTAAATCGCTCAAGATTTTAGCGATTTAGATAGGGGAATAGTGGGTTATTTGATTATTAACTTTATGATTTGTTAGACATTAAACTTTCAGGGTGAATTTAGCTCATTGGTTTACTGCCGAAAAAGAGCCCAGAACGATTCCTGTTCTGGGCTAGGGGAATGGCTCTTGTAGAAAGAGCCTGCGCTAATTGCTTTTACTTAATCATAGTACACGCAGGCTCAATTACCACCATATATAGTGGTTAGAACAGGTTTACGTCTCTAACTAGTTCTCTTGGAAGACCATTTTTTATTCTATTGCCTACCCATTTTCCAATTCCAATGACATCGTTATCAAGTTTGACGATAACTTCACCTTTGCCAGATAAGTTTTCAGGTCTTACGTCTCTCCCCATATACCACTGACGTGCGTCTTCAATACTTAAAGATACACTCTGGGTTTCTTCTCCTGTCGAAAGTGCCATAACCGCTTCATGTTGCCAGCGATATCCTTTCTTGTGCGTCTCTGCCAGTTTTACTCCCATTCGACTAAAACGAATTTCACCAATCAAAGACTCTAATGCCACAGGGAATAGCCACACTTCTTTGTCTCTTACCCAAAGCTGCGTTTGCTCTGGCAGTGATATGCCTAAGGTTTCTACTAAGTGTTTCTCGATGTCCTTGGCTACTTTGGTGGAGACTTTTTCGAACGGGAATTTTCCTAAGCGTTTCTTAACTTGAGGTGCTTCTACCGAATGATGCTTACGAAGCCTCGCAACAAAGAAACCTTCGCTGTCAAAAATTTGCGGGTAAACATGTAAGAAGCCTTCTTCAGTAATGGCGGCATCCGCATTTTCAAACAAGTGTCCTAATGGTTCAAAATCAACAGCATCACCAAATTTATCTTTAAGGTGATGACAGACTTGTTGGTTTTCTTCCAAGTTAAGGGTACAAGTGGAGTAAACCAGCACACCACCGGGTTTTAATGCATGAAAAGCGCTCTCTATTAGGTCTTTTTGAGTGAGGGCAATATCCAATACAGATTCTTTGCTCCAGTTACTCATTGCATCCGGATCTTTGCGCACAGCCCCTTCACCAGAGCAAGGTGCATCAAGTAGGATCGAATCAAATTTTTCTGGTAGCCATCCACCAAAAACACGACCGTCGAAATTCGTTAACGCAACATTTCGTACGCCACAACGTTGAATATTGGAATGAAGCACTTTAACTCGACTGGCCGAAAACTCGTTGGCGACAAGCGTGCCTCTGTTTTTAAGTGCGGCTGCGATTTGAGTCGTTTTAGATCCAGGCGCAGAGGCCACATCGAGAACCGTATTCAATTCGTCCACATCATTGTCGATGAGTAATGCAGTAACGGGCATCATAGAGCTTGCTTCTTGTATGTAAAATAGCCCAGCCATATGCTCGGAAGTATTCCCAAGTGGTACTGCGTCGGATTCGTCACGTTCTATCCAAAACCCCGTATCACACCAAGGGACGGGCGTGAGCGTCCATCCTTTAGACTTAGCTCTGTTTAAAAACGCTTCAACAGTAATTTTCAGAGTATTTACACGAATACTTCGACGCAACGGGCGTTTGCATGCTGCTATGAATTCATCCATGTCCAAGTGAGAAGGCATAATTTCTTGGATCTGATTGATGAATGCGTCAGGGAGTTTGATATTAGAGTGCAAATTAGTATCTCTGAAGAAAATTTGCTGCCAATTCTATCGCAAATCAAAAAAAATGCAGCTTAAACTGAAGCTGCATTTTGGAGATAAATAGTATTTCTATTTCGGAATTGGAGTGCGCCATTCTAGCCATTCTGGCTGGGCAATCTCATATAAGAAAAACGCCGATTTTTCCTTTGCTACCCCCTCTAAAGGGTTACTTTCTGGTGTTGCGAAAGCGATGCCGCCTCTAACGATACTGTCTACGGTTCCGGCTTTTATTTTCGCTCCTGTAATCCCGATAGAAACATCCACGCCCGAGACATTCCAGAATACGGTGTTTTTTCTCACTAGGTGTTCAAACTGATTGTCGATTTGAATGGTTGTAATGATTCTGTCAGCAAATGCACCCAATGCAACATCAGTTACTCTGCCGACTTCCATATCACGATACAAAAGTGGAGTTCCTACTGAAATAGAATTTCTTCGCTCACTTTGTAATTGAAATGCCTTACCTTGCAACTGGCTGCTTTGCATGTGTAATTTAAATGCAAACGCTCTTTTGTTTCCGGATGGCTCTACATCAATGTACTTACTGAGTAATGTTTCGATGTTCTTGACACCTTTCAAACCCAACTCGGGTTGAACCAACCAAAAATGTGTCCCATTCAGAGCTATGTTTTTTACATACTCTGGCAAGATTCGAGCTTTAATCTCAACTTTTTCGTTTTTGAAATCCGGCGTAACAAGCGTGACTTCACCGACAGGCACACCTTGGTATTTGAGCTTCATTCCCTTTGCTACGCCATTTGCGCTCGCGCTGGTTAATGTAATTAGGCGTCCAAATTTTCTCGCATCTTCATAGTTACTGTACAACTTCCAATGTTGATTCAGTTTGTTTTCCACTCCAGGTAGCGAATCAAACGCTATACCTCCCTGAATCAAGGTCTTAACAGGCGCTGCCGTAATATTGATACCACTCAGGTTCGCATTGACCTCAATGCCAGAGCGATTCCAAAAAACAGTACTCTTATTCATCAGGTGTTTGTATTGGTTTTCAACCTTTAAGTGAAGCAAGACCCCACCATTTGTAAGCTTAAAATCGGAAACTTTACCAACTTGAAGGTTGCGATAAAGAAGCGGGGCTCCTTTTGAAACGGAAGGCAATGTTTGGCTGAACAGCGTTATGCTTTGAGAGCCGCTCTGATTGAATTCAGCCAACTGCGCAAGTGACTGGCTCGCAAATAAAGTGTATTTTGACCTGGCTTTCTTACTTCCTTGGCTAGTAAAGCTAATCGAGCCCGTTAATAAGCGCTTTGCTGGTGGAACAGAAACACTCAAACCAGAATCAGTCAGTTCCGCTTTAGCGCTTCCATCAACGAAGAAACGGTTCCTACTTTTAATCAGGTGCGCGTATTGACCATCTATAAGAGCCGTCATCTGAACTTGATCGTCCAAAAGGCTAATTTTGGTAATACTACCGACTTGAATTCCTCGATAGAGTAGGTGGGTACCAAACTCCAACCCAAATGAATCATCTGAAATGAACGTGATCTCTATGGAACCTGGGCTTTCAAGTGCTAATTCTGATTTTCTTATCGCGACAAACTCACGGGATTTTTCACCGCCACCTGGTACTAATGTTAAGAAATTACCCGTAACAAGGTTGCCGATGTTTTCTACGCCAGTGAGTGACACTTCTGCTTCTTCAAGCAAAAAACGTGTTTCCGTTTTTAAGGTATCGGCAAAGCTAGGTTGGATAGAAGCGTATGCGATGATTTTTGTACGATCCAGTGAAAGCTGAATATCAGTAATCTGACCAATTTCAATGCCTCGATACACTATCGGTGCGCCATTGGTGCTGACTTTATTGTCGTAAGGCAGCTCAATCTGAATAGGAATACCGCGCCCAGCGGTTTTTAGATCGGGATAGAGTTTGAACTCCGCGCCTTCAATGACGGGCTGACCTTCGTCGGGGGAGTCTACCGCTATTGCACCGCCGAGCATCGCACTTAAGCTTTCCACCTTGACATCAACGCCACCAAATCCAACATTAGCGCCAATTCCACTGACATTCCAAAAACGACTTTCGCTGGTTACTAGGTGAGTGTATTCGTCTTCAATGAAAGCGCGAATACTGACTGAGTTGCCATCTTCATCTAGCTGATAGCCGTATACCTCCCCGATCGGGATTTTCTTATAGACAATTTGAGAGCCGACGGAAATAGCGCCTAAGTCCGATGAGTGCAAAACAATGTTTAATCCTTGATTTGCGAGAAGGTCGGTTGGGCTATTTTCAAGAGCGGTAAAGACTGGTTCGAAATCATCATCTTCAATATCGCTGGTTCCAGGGTGTATCGCAATGTAGTTACCAGAAACAAGGGCATCTAACCCTGAGATACCAGAAAGACTTGCTGTGGGCTTGATGAGCCAAAACCGAGTCTGCCCGCTTAATAGTTTAGTGGCTTCTGGGTATATATCGGCTTCTACAAAGATGTTGTCTAGTTCCGGAGATAGTTTGATATCGCGTACCATACCCACTTCCAAACCTTGATAACGAATCGTTGTTCTACCCGCAATTAAGCCTTGTGCGTCAGAAAAGTAAATTTGAATTCTTTGCCCAGCTTCATTAACTGCCTTTACGACAAGCCACCCAGCCAAGCAGATTGTAATAATGGGTAAGAGCCAAAGAGGAGAGATACCGATGTCTCGTTTAACTCTCGGCGAATGGGCATTTTGATTGTTGTCTAAATTACTCATTTACAGTCGCTTTCCGTTCAGGGACATCTTCATTGTCCCAAATTAGCCTAGGATCCAAGCTCTCCGTTGCCAGCATCGTGAGTATTACGACGATTGCAAACGCAACGGCTCCGTATCCTGGTGTAAAATCGAGAATTTGGCCTCTATCGACCAAAGTCATCATGATCGAAATAACGAATAAATCCATCATCGACCATTTTCCAATCCACTTGACAGCGAAGTAGATATTCATTCGTTGTCTCTTATACATTTTTTGTTTGAACTGGATACTCAGCAGTATGTAACTGAGCCCAAGAATTTTAATGGCAGGTACTATAATCGATGCCACAAAAATAATGAGTGCTATGCCAGGCATCCCCGTTTTTACTAGCGATGCCACACCAGAGAAAATGGTATCTTCCAGTCGCTTTCCATTCGTCAGTAATATAGAGATCGGGATGACGTTCGCGGGCAAAATAGCGATGGAAGCCGCGATCAGGTACGCCCACGTTTTTTGAATAGAGAATGGTCGCCTATGGTGCAATGGGTTGTCACAGCGATCGCAGCGAATGGAATCGGGTTGCGATAAATGGCAGCTGTGGCAATGAATTTCTTTTATAGGATAGTTGAAGCTCGTTTCAGGCTCCCATGTTTCCCAGTAGCGCCTAACGCTAACTCGCGAAATGAGCATGAGTGAAAAAAGCTGAAGGAGAATCAGACCTAATAGCCCCCATCCTACAAAAATGTCAGCGTAGTCTTGTAACTTAAAACAGGATATGCCGATACTAATTAAGAACACATCTAGCATCATCCAGTGTTTAAGGTGTTGAATGTTAAGTAACGAATACTGAAGCGGTTTTAGCCAACGTTTTTTGAGTGAAAGGTGTGCAACCACAACCGACATACAAACAATAAACGGAGCAATGGATGCGCAGAATAAAACCAGCAACCCTAAGCCAATAAACCCCTCTTGCATTAACGTAAAGGTTCCATCCGTTAATGTGGCTGGAATCATTACTCCAAAGAGGCGAATACTGATAAATGGGAAAAAATGCGACGGAATAAAAAGCAGGAGGCAGGCGACCGCCAGAGCCAGATCGCCATTAATTGAACGTTCGCCACCCCGATAAAGCTGAGTATTGCAGCGAGGGCAGTGTGCACTTTGACCTTTAGGGATAGTTAGCTTATCAACAGGCAATTCGCAGTGTTGACAAAGACGGACCTGGCTCACATTTTGGCTGTGTTCAGTCGTCATTCAATCACCAACGAATCGCGTTCTACTGAGTATGCATGTGACAATGTCACGCTCCAGTTTGAACACTACCATAAAGTGTTTGATAAAGCCCATCTTGCTGAACCAATTCAACATGTGTCCCCGCTTGTGTGACTTGCCCATCTTCTAAAACATAGATCAGATCGGCCTGTTTTACGGCAGAAAGTCTGTGCGCGACTATTAAGGTTGTTCGACCGGCAAGAAATTGATTCAGCGCCGTATGCAGAGCCGACTCTGTTGCCGTATCGAGTGCCGATGTTGCTTCGTCCAAGATAACAAACTTCGGGTCGCTTAGTACCATACGTGCGATGGCCAAACGCTGCCTTTGTCCACCAGACAACCGAACACCTTGTCTGCCTATTTGCGTGTCTAGCCCATCGGTAAGTTGCTCGGTAACATCTTGCAGTTGAGCAACTTCGAGCGCTTTCCAAAGCTGGGCATCGCTATATTCCGTTCCTAACGTGAGATTATGCCTCAAGCTGTCATTAAAAAGTATAGGTTGTTGTAATACAACAGCAATATGTTTACGGATTAGCTCGAAGCCAATATCGTCAGTAGTATGCCCGTTAAAGGTAATTTGCCCCGATTTCGCGCCATAAACGCCAATGAGAAGTTGTATAAGGGTCGACTTTCCGCCACCACTTGCACCAACAAGTGCCACCTTTTTACCATTCGGAATATGCAATGAAAGGTTATTGAGCACTGTTTTTTCGTCATTATATGAGAAAGTGACGTTTCGAATGCCGACATCAACACTTTCATTCAAGGCAAACGGATCAACTTTTCCACCTGTTCTTGCCTCTTCTTCTAAGTTAAGTAAAGAATTAATGCGCTTTAGTGCCGCTTTTGCGCTGTACCAAGAAAATTGAATGCCTAACAGTTCTTGTACGGGGGTGAGCATGAACCACAAGTACCCAAATACCGCGAAGATTTGCCCAATAGTAAGGTCACTGAACAGTACCATCAGCATTGCAACGGCTCTAAAGAGCTCAAACCCAAGCAGAAAGAGTAAAAATGATACACGCCCGGCTGCTTCTGATTGCCAAGCGTACTTGTCCGCATCTACTCGGATGTCATTTGCTTGTTCTTTAAGTTGTTTAAGAAACACACTTTCTTTGTTGGCTGCTCGTAACTGATAAATGCCGTCCAATGTTTCGATAAGTCTGTTTTGGAATTTTTCAAAGGATTGGTTTTCACGTTTTTTAAGGTGTTTAACTTTGCTGCCAAGCTTTCTTGAAAAGTAAATAACGATTGGATTGACTAACAAAATAAACAACCCTAAACGCCAATCTAGCCAAAGTAATATCCCCGCTGTCCCAATAACCGTAAGCAAGCTCACTACAAACTTACTTAGAGTGGAGCCAATAAATTGGTCAATGGTCTCTATGTCGGTAATAAGATGCGCATTGATACCGCCACTACCGCGCGTTTCATACTGAGCAATACTGATTCGACCTAATTTGTCGATCATGATTTCACGCATTTTGCAGGTAATGGTTTTGGACACCAGAGTGAACTGTCGACTCTGAAGGATATTAAGTGCCTGTGACATACAGCGCATGAGAATAACCAGTACAAGCGTTAAACCAATATATCCAATGGGTGTCTGCCAGGCTGAAGGCAATAGCTGATTCATGGCATCCAGACCACTTGCAGGTTGGTTCATCAGCACTTCATCAACCATTAGTGGCATTAGTAAAGGAATAGGAACACTGATTAAAGTTGCGCCTATCGCGATTAAGTTAGCGACCATTAAGCGCTTTTTGTGTTTTTTTGCTTGTGTTAGTAACCACGAACGGCTAATAGTGTGTTCACTCATAACGAATTTTTTACAAATGCCAAGTTTTCTTGTTGATGTGGCATTGTACGTACATCTCTCGGAAAAAGAAGAAAATGATTGAAAAGCAGTACCAGACATTAACGAAGCAAGCACAAGCAATCATTGGGGAGGAGCCGGATTTAATTGCTAACTTATCTAACCTAAGTGCGCTTTTGAATATGGAGCTAAATAAGCTGAATTGGGTAGGTTTTTACCTAATGAAAGATAATGAGTTAGTTCTCGGTCCATTTCAAGGTAAGCCCGCTTGTATCAGGATTCCGGTGGGTCGTGGGGTATGTGGAACAGCTGTGGCAACAGATACTGTTCAACGAATCGAAAACGTACATGATTTCGAAGGACATATCGCTTGTGATGCTGAAAGTAACTCAGAAATTGTTATCCCGTTTCGTATAAACGGAGAGATTGCAGGGGTACTCGATATTGATAGCCCTGAAATCGGTCGATTTGACCAAAATGATGAGAATGGTTTGATCTTCCTGATGAAGGAAGTTGAAAAGCTGCTCAATTCCCACGCGAACAACGATTAATTTACAACTTGGTTGTGGTTTTTCCTAAGCATGTCACTATAATAGCGAAAATATTTATATGAACGCTTTGCGGGTAAAGGCCGCAACAACCAGGAATCCTCATGGAAAACACTGAAAAGTTAAAAAACAGCAAAGAAGTCATTGCATATATTGCTGAATGTTTCCCTAAGTGCTTTACTTTAGAAGGTGAAGCTAAGCCATTAAAAATTGGTATCTTTCAAGATTTGGCAGATCGTCTGAGTGATGATCCAAAAGTAAGTAAAACTCAGTTACGTGCTGCATTAAGACAATATACGTCTTCTTGGCGTTACCTACATGGCGCAAAACCTGGCGCAATTCGTGTGGATTTAGATGGTAATGAAGCGGGTGCACTTGAAGAAGAGCACATCGAACATGCCAAAACTGCACTAGCGGAAAGCAAGGCACGAGTTCAGGCTCGTCGCAAAGAAAAAGCTGAAAAAGCACGTGAAGAAGGTAAAGCAAAAGCTAAGGCGAATAAGCCTCAAGCTCGTAAATCGAAACCTAAAGCACAAAAACCTCAGAACAATAAAGCAGCAGCGCCTACGCGTCCGCTAAATGACGATGATATGATCATTGGTAATGCAGTGAACGTAAACATGGGTAAAGGGAATATGGCTGCTACAATTGTAGAAATTAACAAGGATGATGTGCGGGTGCAGCTTAATAACGGTCTGCAAATGGTCGTAAAAGCGGAGCACTTACGCGCTTAAAGGAGAAACTCCTACGCATGAAATGTCGTTCTAAATTGACTGTGATCGCTGCCAGCTTGATGCTGGCAGCATCAGCTCAGGCTCTCGAAGCCAAACTTTCCAAAGCCGATTTGCCACTTCTAGCTCCTGAAGTTCAACATACCACAGCGAGCAAACGAGTGACTTCCCGATTGACTCGTTCGCATTATAAGCACTTCAATCTCAATGATGAATTCTCCCAAGCGATGTTTAATCGTTATGTGGAAATGCTGGACTACAACAAGAATATTTTCACCCAGAGTGATATTAATTCGTTTGTTGAATGGTCAGTTCAGCTTGATGATCAGCTGAAGTCTGGCAGCAACAAAATTGCCTTCAAACTCTATAACCTCGCAAATGAAAAACGCTTCGAGCGCTTTTCTTATGCTCTGACCTTGTTAGACGAAGAAATTAAATTCGACGTAGACGAGTCAATGATGGTTGATCGTTCTGATGCAGAATGGCCCAAAAGCCAAAGCGAAGTGAACGAATTGTGGCGTAAACGAGTAAAGTATGACGCTCTTAATTTAAAACTCACTGGCAAAGATTGGCCTGAAATTAAGGAAATGCTTGAAAAGCGTTATAACAACGCAATGAAACGTATTTCTCAGACCAAAAGTGAAGATGTTTTCCAGCTTTACATGAATGCTTTTGCTCGAGAAGTCGATCCACACACCAGTTATCTTTCCCCGAGAAATGCGGAACAGTTTCAGTCTGAAATGAACTTGTCTCTAGAAGGGATAGGTGCGGTTCTGCAAATGACAGAAGATTATACCGTGATTCGCTCTTTGGTTGCTGGTGGTCCGGCGTCGAATAGTAAGCAGTTGTCTGAAGGTGACCGAATTATTGGTGTCGCTCAAGATAAAGATGACATGGTTGATGTGATCGGATGGCGATTAGACGACGTTGTTCAGCTTATCAAGGGTCCTAAGGGAACTAAAGTTAGGTTGCACATTCTTCCAGAAGCGAAAGGCGCAAAAAGTTACGATGTAACAATTGTGCGCGATAAGATTCGCTTAGAAGACCGAGCAGTTAAGTCTGAGATTCATGAAAAAGACGGAAAGAAAATTGGTGTACTAGAAGTCCCAAGTTTCTATGTTGGTCTTTCGAAGGATACAGATAAGCTGATCGCTGAATTGAAAGAGAAAAAGGTCGATGGAATTGTTGTTGATCTTCGGAATAACGGTGGTGGTGCTTTAACTGAAGCGACAGCGCTTTCAGGGTTGTTCATCAAGAGCGGTCCAATTGTTCAGGTTCGTGACAGCTATGGTCGAATCGAGCAAAATAGCGACACAGGCAACCAGATCAGTTATGAAGGTCCAGTGACTGTTTTGGTCAACCGCTACAGTGCATCAGCCTCAGAAATTTTTGCCGCAGCACTCCAAGATTATGGTCGTGCAGTTATCTTAGGTGAAAACTCGTTTGGTAAGGGTACGGTTCAGCAGCACAGAAGCTTGAACCACATATACGATTTGTTCGAAAAAGAACTTGGATACGTGCAATATACGATTCAAAAGTTCTATCGAATCAACGGTGGAAGTACTCAAAACAAAGGTGTGGTGCCAGATATTCCATTCCCGACGGCTATTGACCCAGACGAGACAGGTGAGAGTGTTGAAGATAACGCGCTACCTTGGGATCAAATTAAAAAGGCGGAATACAGCGAACTGGATGACAAATCTAAGCTCATTACGAACTTGACCTCCCTTCATGATAAACGGATCGCTAAAGATTTGGAGTTTTCATTTATCATTGAGGATATTGCTGAATACAAAGCAGAGAAAGAAGACAATTCTATTTCTTTGAAAGAATCAGTACGTAATAGCGATCAGGATAAGTCTGAAGACAAGCGATTGAGTCGTATCAATCAACGTCAAAAAGCTCAGGGAGAACCCGTTTTCAAAACTTTGGAAGATGTTCCAAAGGACTACGAAGCCCCCGATGCTTATCTAGATGAAGCCGTTGCAATAACGGTTGATATTGTAAAAAAATCAACCTCTTAAAATAAAAGCGAGCCTAGTGCTCGCTTTTTTAATGACAAAAAATAATGTGATATAGATCTAAAATATTGGGTGTATAGTCAATTCACTCCTAAGCTTAAAGAAAAGCGAGGTGGAAGTGATGAGATTATTCCTACTAATTTTTACCTGTTTTTTGTTTGGTTCGACCCATGCCGAGGTTAAGCAAAAAGCTGAGTTAACGCAATTTAACCACCCGTTCCTACTAGGGGACTGGTACCTGTTTAATCCGGATCCGGATAGCACTTCTGAAGACTTCCTCGCGATAAGGCTCACATTAGAGTCTGACTATGTATTCACTATCGAAATTCAAAAGAAAGATCATTCCGTGGATTATTGGCAAGGAAACTATGAAGCTGATGAGTCAACGTTAGTACTTGGAATGGATACGGAAACACCTCAGGTTTATCACTATAACAACAATCACAACCAGCTCAATTTGAATGGTGTGATCTTTCAAAAAGCCTTACCAACTGCTTTAGTCGGCAGCTGGACTAGTGAGTCACTGGCTGGCGACGATATACTGGCAAGCGATGTCAGTCAGATGGATTTAGTGCTTCAAGCCGACTTTGTGTTTTCTTTTCGAGTCGTTTCCGGCAACGGCAACGAAGCAACGCATGAAGGTATCTACATTATAGAAGGGGATCATCTTGTGCTTATGTACAGTGATGGAGAACAGGATTCACGTTACACTTTGATCGATAATCAGCTCACTCTTGATAGCCAGACATCTGATATGTACGCGGTACTTAATCGTGTAGAGTAGCGATTAAGTCGACAGACCCGAACATCAGAGAACTAAACTGGAATAGCATCGTACGCTGTTCCGGTCTCATTTTTTGAGACTCATTATTTTTTGTTATACCACCAATTCACATTGCCGTATGATAATTTTGACGAAGTACAAGCTATTGTGCGCTATATTTTCAGTCAAATAATCTGAAATCTTTCCCTGCTAGCTCATTTCTCATATACAGCAGAAAATCTCATTTTCCGCTCGTAAGCAAATGGCTATATTAGGTAAACGCAACTGGCAGATATATAAAAGGAAATTTCAATATGGCTCAAAGCCCTCAAGCAAAATATCGTAAAGACTATCAGTCTCCTGACTTTACTATCACTCACGTAGACCTGACTTTCGATTTGCACGACACAGCGAGTGTTATAACGGCTGTATCGACAGTGAAAAAACTAAAAGAGAATACAAAGCTGTTTCTTGATGGTGATGAGTTAACTTTGCTTTCTGTAAAAGTTGATGGAGAAGATTGGACTGACTACCAAGAAGTGGAAGGTGGTCTTGAAATTAATGGTCTGACTAAAGATTTTGAGTTGACCATTAAAACAGAGGTTAACCCTTCAACTAACACGGCTTTGGAAGGACTGTACAAATCGGGAGATGGATTTTGCACCCAATGTGAAGCAGAAGGTTTCCGCCGAATTACCTACTACATGGATCGCCCAGATGTGTTGGCAATTTTTACAACGACTGTTATCGCGGAAGAATCTAAGAATACATTCCTTCTAAGTAACGGTAACCGTGTTGATGAAGGTAAGCTCGAAAACGGCAGACATTGGGCTAAATGGAATGACCCACACCCGAAGCCAGCTTACCTGTTTGCCATCGTTGCTGGTGATTTTGATGTTCTTCGAGACAAATACGTAACGGTCTCAGGCCGTGAGGTCGATCTAGAAATTTATGTCGACAGAGGAAACCTAGACCGCGCACCATTCGCGATGACGTCATTGATTAATTCAATGAAGTGGGACGAAGAAAGATTTGGTCTCGAATATGACCTCGACATTTACATGATTGTTGCTGTTGATTTCTTCAATATGGGCGCGATGGAAAACAAAGGTCTCAACGTATTCAACTCAAAATACGTACTAGCAAACAATGAAACTGCAACTGATGATGATTACTTAGGTATCGAAGCGGTTATCGGACACGAATACTTCCACAACTGGACGGGTAACCGAGTTACTTGTCGTGATTGGTTTCAACTTAGTTTGAAAGAAGGTCTAACGGTTTTCCGCGATCAAGAGTTTTCATCTGATCTAGGTTCACGTGCCGTGAACCGAATTAACAACGTGAGAATTATCCGTGGCCCGCAATTTGCTGAAGATGCGAGCCCAATGTCTCACCCTATTCGTCCGGAAAAAGTGATAGAAATGAATAACTTCTACACCTTAACGGTATACGAAAAGGGGAGTGAAGTTATTCGAATGATGCACACACTTCTTGGTGAAGAAAAATTCCAACAAGGTGTGAAGCTTTATTTTGAACGCCATGATGGTACGGCAGCAACTTGTGAAAACTTTGTCTCTGCAATAGAAGACGCTTCTGGTGTCGACTTGAAGCATTTCCGTTTGTGGTACAGCCAGTCTGGGACGCCAACGGTTGAAGCAACCACTGAATTCAATCAAGCCGAAAACACGTTCTCGCTAACATTGAAACAGCAAACTCCTGCTACATTGGAGCAATCAGAAAAGCAAGCATTGCACATTCCGTTTGATATTGAGTTATATGCGCAGGACGGAAGTGTTATTGAGTTACGCTGTAACTCTAAAGAAATTAACAATGTTCTTGATTTCACTCAAGATGAGCAAACCTTTGTTTTCGAAAATGTAACTGAACGTCCAGTCATTTCAATGCTGCGTGAGTTTTCGGCGCCCGTTAAATTGAACTATGAATATTCAGATGAAGATTTGAAGTTTTTGATGGTTAACGCTAGAAATGATTTTGCGCGATGGGATGCAGGGCAATTGCTTCTTGCCAAATACATTAAGTTAAACATTACACGTCAGCAAAATGGAGAAAGTTTCGAGCTTCCTGAAGATGTGATTGATGCATTCAGAGGCGTGTTGCTTGATGCTAGCTTAGAACCAGCATTTATTGCCGAAGCTTTAAAAGTTCCAAGTGAAGTGGAAATAGCGGGTTGGTTTAAGCCAGCAGATGTAGATGCTATCCGATTTGTTAGAGAGTCGATCCGTAAAGCATTTGCTTTTGGGCTAGCGGATGAATTAAGCGCTACGTTCCACAGTAACAAGCAAGCTGAGTACGTTGTAGAGCACGATGCCATTGGTAAACGATCTCTAAGAAATGTGTGCTTGTCTTATTTGGCATTGACTGACCAAGGCGATGATATTGTAAAAGTTGTGTATAGAGAAGCAAACAACATGACTGATACTATGGCGGCACTGACTGCGGCAAACGCAGCACAACTACCGTGTCGTTCAGAGTTGATGGCAAGCTTCAGCGACAAGTGGAGCCACGATGGTTTAGTTATGGATAAGTGGTTTGCGCTTCAAGGCACTAACCCAGCGAGTAATGTGCTCGAATCCATTCGAGAAACGATGTCTCACGCTGCATTTGATCTTAAGAATCCAAACCGTACTCGTAACTTAATTGGTACTTTCTTTGGTGGAAACCCAGTTAACTTCCACAATAAAGATGGCAGTGGTTATGAATTTGCCGGTGAGATTTTGATCCAAATGAATGAAAGCAACCCGCAAGTTGCTTCGCGCCTAATAGATCCTCTTCTTAAGTACAGAAATTACGATGAAGATCGTCAAGCGATGATGCGTAAAGAGTTGGAAAAATTGTCCAATCTCGACAATCTGACCAAAGATCTCTATGAAAAAGTAACAAAAGCGTTAGAATCTTAAGTAAGACTGACTAGCGAATGAATATAAGTGGCAGTTTTTACTGCCACTTTTGTTATCCATGAATCAATATTACTTCTCTCTTAATATTACCTATCAAGAATTTCTCAGCCACTACTCAGGAGCGGCAAGTTCAGTAATTGTCTTCACTGACCAAGGTTTAAAAATTCAATTACCTGCATCTCGTTTCAGACCCTTTCTTAGTCAAATTGGTGTAAAAGGGCGCTTTAGGCTAACAACTGACCAGAATAATAAACTTCTAAAGTTGGAAGTTCTGTGAACTTGTGAGTTTTCAGATGTTTAAATAGGTACCTTAATCACAGATTCAAACTTTTTTCATTATCCTACCCGCAATTCATTTAACCTTTTATCAATATTGCTTTTACAATATAGATAGCCTGTTGTTCTAGTCAGGCTAAGGCATTACCAAGTTGCATTAAGCAACACCCTACAAAAAATTCTAAGATTGGAGCGTTAATATGGCCGCGCGAGAAAACGTTGTGCCGGTTCTTCTTGAAAAAGTGTACAAACTGATTCAAGACAAACTCGAGCTTGCCCACCAACCTTTAGTAACAAAACTTGCTAAGCACCTATTTAGTACGATTGGTCAGGAAGACCTAGTACAGAGAAACGAGTCAGATCTCTATGGTGCCGTTGTCAGCTTGTGGCATCACATTAGCGAGAAGCAACCTAAAGAAATTTCGGTAAGAGTATTTAACCCTACGGTAAGCCGACATGGATGGAAGTCTACCCACACGATCGTTGAAATCGTGGTACCTGATAGCCCATTCCTTGTGGACTCTGTAAAGATGGCGCTTGCGCGTCTAGATCTTTCTAGCCACTTAATGCTCCACGGTCCGACGCGAATCGCTCGCGACAAAAATAGTAATATCACAGGCGTCAACGAAAAATCTGGCGACGACCTATCGCTTTTCCATATAGAAGTCGACATGTTGGCAGACAAAACCAAAATGTCTGATTTGAAAAGCGAACTTGTATCAATTTTGACGGATACGGGGCTGGTTGTTTCTGATTGGAAGCCAATGGCAGCCAAACTAAAACAAGTGATTAAAGAAATAGAAGATCAACGCGTATCTCTTCCTGTAGAAAAAGAGCGTGTTGATGAAACCATTGCGTTCCTTAAGTGGTTAGGCAATCACAATTTTACTTTCATGGGCTACAAAGAGTACGACTTAGTTGCCGTAGAAGGGGATCACGAGCTTCGTCCGACGGAAGAAACCGGTTTAGGTATTCTTTCAGTAGATAGTCGCGTACGTAGTGTAAAACTTTCTGACCTCGCAGATTCTGCGCGCTTGGAAGCGAAAAAACCTTACTTATTGATTGTGACTAAAGGCAATACTGCTTCACACATTCACCGCCCAGCTTATACCGACTACATCGGTATTAAGAAAATAGGTAAGAACGGCAAAGTGATTGGAGAACACCGTTTCACTGGTCTTTATACTTCGGCTGTTTATAACCAGAGCGTATCGAGTATTCCGCTAATTCGCGATAAAACGAATCGAATCCTCGAATCTAGTGGTTACATGAAAGGGGCATACTCTTTCAAAGCACTACACAATATTTTAGAAAATTTCCCTCGTGATGAGTTGCTTCAAGCGACAGAGCAAGAGCTACTTCAAGTTGGTTCTGGTGTTGTTCAAATGCAAGACCGAGACATGCTTCGGTTGTTCATTCGTAAAGACCCGTTTGGTCGTTTCTTCAGTTGTATGGTTTATGTAACCAAAGAACGTTACAACACCCAGCTGCGTCGTCAAACTCAGCGCATACTTGGGGAATACCTCAATTCTGATCAAGAAGTAGAATTCACAACGTTCTTCTCAGAAAGCCCATTGGCGAGAACTCACTACATTGTCCATGTGAAAAATAACAACATTGATGTTGATGTTAAAGAAATAGAGCAAAACCTTATGGAAGTATCTTCGTCTTGGGATGACCGACTACAAGAAGCGATCATTGCTAACAACGGTGAAAGTACGGGTTTGCCTTTATCAAAAGAATACCTTCGTGCTTTCCCTCGTTCATACAAAGAGGCGATGCTGCCAGGTTCTGCGGTTGCTGATATAGAACGATTAGAAGCACTTAAAGATGCTGAAGATCTGGGTATGCTTTTCTATCGCCCTCAAGAAGAGAGCCATGATTCCAAAGCCGTACACTTAAAACTGTACCATCGTGAGCAACCGATTCATCTTTCTGATGTACTCCCAATGTTGGAAAACTTGGGACTGCGTGTTATCGGTGAAGCGCCATACGAAGTGCGAAAATCTAATGGAGTTACTTATTGGATTCTTGATTTCTCAATGTTACTGGGTGCGAGCGTATCAGTTGACTTACGTGAAGCGCGAGATCGTTTCCAACAAGCTTTCGCCGATATTTGGTCGGGTAAGCTAGAGAGTGACGGGTTCAATAGGTTGGTTCTTGGTGCAGGTCTATCGGGGCGTGAAATCACGATACTTCGAAGCTATGCGAGATACATGCGCCAAGTCGGGTTCCCATTCAGTCAAAGTTACATTGAAGAAACGCTGTCGCATCACCCTGATATTGCAAAAGGGCTAGTTGATTTATTTGGTAAACGTTTTGATCCTAAATTTAAAGGTGCCAAAAAGAACCAAACAGAGCTGATCAACAAGATCAATGAGCAACTGGATGATGTTGAAAGCCTTGATGATGATCGTATCATTCGTCGCTACACGGATATGATTCTTGCTACGCTCCGCACTAACTATTACCAGCTTGCTCAAGACGGCCAGCCGAAACCTTGGTTAGCGTTGAAGCTAAAACCCACCGATATTCCAGAAATTCCTCAGCCTGTACCAGCGTTTGAGATTTTCGTTTATGCCCCTGACATAGAGGGTGTCCATTTACGTGGTGGTAAAGTGGCCCGTGGTGGTCTTCGTTGGTCAGACCGACAAGAAGATTTCCGCACAGAAATTTTGGGCTTGGTTAAAGCACAGCAGGTGAAGAACACCGTTATTGTTCCAGTCGGTGCGAAAGGTGGCTTTGTTTGTAAGCGTCAACCAAATTTGACCACGCGTGACGAGATCTTTGCGGAAGGTCAGCGTTGTTACAAACAATTCATTCGCGCATTGCTCGATGTATCCGATAATATTGTTGAAGGCAATGTTTCCCATCCTGAGAATGTAGTTCGACATGATGAAGACGATGCGTATTTAGTCGTCGCGGCGGATAAAGGCACAGCAACATTCTCGGATCTTGCAAACTCAGTTGCTGATGAGTACAACTTCTGGCTTGGTGACGCATTTGCTTCTGGTGGTTCTAATGGTTACGACCACAAAGCAATGGGTATTACTGCGAAAGGCGGTTGGGAATCGGTAAAACGTCACTTCCGTGAAATGGGTGTGAACTGTCAAACCACAGACTTTACCTGTATTGCTGTTGGAGATATGGCGGGCGATGTATTTGGTAACGGTATGCTTCTTTCAAAGCATATTCGATTGCAAGCAGCGTTTAACCATTTACACATCTTTATCGATCCAACACCAGATTCGGCGAAAAGCTGGAAAGAGCGTGATCGCTTGTTTAAATTGCCACGCTCAAGTTGGGAAGATTATGACAAGAAGCTGATCTCGAAAGGTGGGGGCATTTTCTCCCGTCGTGCTAAGTCGATCGACTTAACGCCAGAGATCCAAAAAATGCTGGGTACACGCAAAAGTTCAATGGCACCCAATGACTTGATCAAAGCGATCTTGCATATGGAAGTCGATTTGTTCTGGAATGGTGGTATTGGCACCTATGTTAAAGCTTCAACTGAAACACACACTGATGTTGGTGACCGTGCAAATGATGCGTTGCGTATCGACGGCAAAGACATGAGAGCCAAAGTTGTCGGTGAGGGTGGTAACTTGGGTATGACCCAACTTGGTCGTATCGAATACGCTTTGCGTGGCGGTCGAGTGAATACCGATTTTGTTGATAACGTTGGTGGTGTTGATTGTTCAGATAATGAAGTCAACATTAAGATCTTCCTGAACAGCTTAGTCGCTAATGGCGACCTTACGGTTAAACAAAGAAACCTTATCCTAGATAAGATGGAAGACGAAGTTGGCGAAATCGTACTGAAAGATGCCTATTGGCAATCTGAATCCATTTCAGTTAGTGAACAGCAAGGTTCTTCTTTGGTGAAAGAGCAAATCCGCTTTATTCACACAATGGAACGATCGGGGCATTTAGATCGAGCTTTAGAATACATTCCAGATGACGAAACTCTACTGGAGCGTGAAAAAATGGGGCAGGCATTGACCCGTCCTGAGCTTTCGGTACTGGTGGCGTACGGTAAAATGGTTCTGAAAGAACAGTTGGTCAGTGATGAAATTTCCAATGATGAGTTTCACGCACAGCAATTGGTCAATTACTTCCCATCAGAGTTACGCCGTAACTATTTATCACAAATGGATACCCATCCTCTAAGAGCAGAAATTATTGCGACATGTCTTGCAAACCAAATGGTTAATGAGATGGGTTGTAATTTCGTTACTCGAATGCAAGAGGAAACGGGAGCGACTGTTGTTGATATCGCAAATGCTTACTCTGCTGCCCGTGAAATCTTCGAGCTTGGCGGAATAATGAAGCAAGTGAGAAGCTTCGACAATACAGCAACCACGATCGCTCAGTATGATCTTATGTACTCAATTCGTCGTATTTTGCGTCGACTTAGCCGCTGGTTATTAAGAAATCGTTCGAACAAGTCAACAGTTAATGAGCTTGTGGCTCTTTACCACGATGATGTTCAAGCGGTAATGAAAGATCTTGATAACTTATTGGTGAAAGACGAAGTTCAAGAGCACAACGATCTTGCCGATCTGTGGATCGAGCAGGGTATTGAACGTCCTGTAGCAAACTATGTCTCTCGATTGTCGAGTCTGTACTCTGCACTGGATATATCCTCAGTAGCCCGTGATGAAGGTAAATCTGTCAAAGAAGCGGCTAAGATGTACTTCACATTAGGTGATCGCCTGTCTTTGCATTGGTTCCTCAAACAAATCAATAATCAAGCGGTTGAAAACAACTGGCAAGCCCTTGCTAGAGCGTCATTCAGAGAGGATCTTGATTGGCAGCAGAGATTGTTGACTGCGCAAGTTCTTCATTGTGACTGCAGTGAAGGTAAGGTTAATGTGGATAAAGCACTGGACGAGTGGATTGAGAATAATGGATCGTCTTTGGTTCGTTGGGAAAACATCCTTAACGAGTTTAAAGTGGGTTCGGTCCATGAATTTGCTAAATTTTCCGTCGCTCTGAGAGAATTAACGTTATTAAATTTGAATTGTGCTTCAAATGAGTAAATAATACAGCCCCGTTTAACGGGGCTTTTTTCTTTCGGAGGCACAATGCTTTACCGTCTAGCCAGAACTGGCTTTTTTCAACTCGATGCCGAAAAGGCACACGAGCTCGCAATAGATAACTTCAAACGCTTCAACGGCACTCCTCTTGATCTCTTCTATCGTCAGCAACTTCCTCACCGACCAGTAGAATGCATGGGTCTTACGTTTAAAAATCCAGTTGGCTTAGCGGCTGGCTTAGATAAGAACGGAGAATGTATCGATGCATTTGGTGCGATGGGTTTTGGGTTTGTAGAAGTAGGGACTGTTACACCCAAACCTCAACCGGGTAATGACAAACCTCGTTTGTTCCGTTTGGTTGAAGCCGAGGGCATTATCAACCGTATGGGCTTTAACAATCTAGGTGTGGATCATCTTGTCGAAAACGTAAAAAAATCAACTTATGATGGCGTCCTTGGAATCAACATCGGCAAAAACAAAGACACCCCAATTGAAAAGGGAAGTGAAGACTACTTGATCTGCATGGAAAAAGTGTATCAGTATGCTGGTTACATTGCGGTAAACATTTCTTCTCCAAACACGCCGGGACTTCGCTCACTTCAGTATGGCGAAGCGCTTGATGAATTATTGTCTGACTTGAAAGCCAAACAAGCAGAACTTGAAACTGAACACGGAAAATACGTTCCACTTGCATTGAAAATTGCTCCTGACCTTAGTGATGATGAAATCGTTCAGATTTGTGAATCACTCATCAAGAATAAAATTGATGGCGTAATCGCAACTAACACAACGTTAGACCGTTCGATTGTTGAAGGAATGAAAAACGCAAACGAAGCGGGCGGGTTAAGTGGGCGACCAGTACAATCGAGAAGTACTGAAGTCGTTCGCAAACTTCACGAAGAGCTAGGCGACAAACTTCCTATCATTGGAGTGGGTGGTGTTGATTCCTATGTTGCTGCAAAAGAAAAAATGCTTGCAGGCGCTAAGTTGGTTCAAGTCTATTCAGGTTTTATCTACAAAGGTCCTGGTTTAGTCAGAGATATTGTGAAAAACCTATAAATTTTCTTCTGAAAATCACATCATATTCACAAAAACAAAAGGGGATTTTTCCCCTTTTTTTTTGTCGATCGCTTTGTAGAATAAATGAGTAAATGGATTTTAGTTCAGTGACTTGAATTCTAAATTACTGATCACTATGAAGATTGAAGAGACGGAACATGTTGAAACCAAGCGACAACTGGAAGTGGTACTTTGATAAAAAAGTAAGCGCCCTGGTATTAGGGCTTGATGACGGCATGGCTTTTAAAGTAGAGATTCCCCAAAAGTTTTTAGTGGACTGCGCATTCAGAGACAGTGAATTTTCTGTTGATGACGCATCAGTATTCCAGCAATTTAAGGAATCCGTACAAACTCTTCCTCTAACAGAGCCTAGGCAGGCTCAGTTGGTTCTGAATTGTGTCGCAACTCACCGCTACCATAAGCCTGTGCAACCTAAAAGCTGGTTTTTCGACTATCAAGGAGAAGGGCATAACCCTTCGCAAGGCGAATTAGTTTATTTAAAAAATGAATTAAATAGCGGTCTTTTTGTTGTTGTAGAAGTTTGCGACAACGCCAGCGTATGCGCTTCAGTAGAATTAGATGGGTTTCAACTGACTGCATCGAAATCTCTCAGTTTTTGTCAGTCTGTCAAAGTTATGCATGATCGCATAGCAAGGGCAGAAGCATTTGACAACTATGCGCCGATAGCTCTGGTAGGCTAGTACGCGTTTTTACATCCCTAATGAAATCGTTCCTTCGAGCTATTGGCATTGCCAATAGCTCTTTTTTTGTCTTCATTTCGCGCAATTTCTCTTGTCTCAGCCAGCCTCTAATACACCGAATCCGGTTCTAGCTGATATCAGTTGTGAGAAATTTGAACACCATCAAATAAAAATTTTCCCAATTTTAGCTTCCGTTTATACCTAAATTCCCGTTTATAAGGTGCAAAAATTCCTGTTTTAGCCCCAAGTGTTCCTAAATTACATCAATAAATTCGATCTGGTATATACCAAAATAACCATGAATAAGTATGCACTATCCCTATATTCCCTTTAAAAGCGTCACTTTTACTGTCACTAAGTACTTACTGACTAAAACATGAGTAATTTCTTGAAAGGCGCGAGTAAATTGTTTGAAAAATGTGCACTTAGATTACTAAGACTAATTTTTGGAAAGATTGAGTTCGGTTTGTGCTTCTTGCTCAGGTATAATCGAGCTCATTTTTGTTACCAAAAGACCAGTATGAATCAGTATTTAGCCGTCACTTCCAACGGGCTTGAAAACCTACTTGCAGATGAATTGAAAAATTTGGGGATTGAAGACCCAAAACCAGTTCAAGCAGGGGTAAAATTTAAAGCGACCAACGCGCAAATCTACAGAGTATGTTTGTGGAGTAGGTTGGCATCACGTTTCGTTCGTATTCTTTCTGAATTCAAATGTCAGGATGATATGGACTTGTACTTGTCGGTTGCAGCGATTAACTGGTCATCGCACTTTGATAGCAACAAAACATTTGTGGTGGACTTCAACGGTACAAACCGAGAAATTCGCAATAGCCAATACGGTGCTTTAAAGGTAAAAGATGGCATCGTTGACTCGTTTAACAAAAAGAACCTCTCTAGACCGTCGATCCAAAAAGATCATCCAGATCTGCGTGTGCATGTTCGTCTATTTAAAGACAATGCATTGGTTGGCTTTGATATGGTTGGTTCTGGGTTGCATCATCGCGGTTATCGAACTGAGGCCGGTAGAGCACCACTTCGCGAGACACTGGCTGCAGCCATTATTTCGCGTAGTGGCTGGCAGCAAGGGAGCAACTTGTTAGATCCTATGTGTGGTTCCGGTACATTGTTGATTGAAGCAGCAATGATGGCGGCTAACATGGCACCAGGCGTAAATCGTAAGTATTGGTGTTTTGAATCACTTTCTGATTTCGAGCCTGAAAAGTGGGCTGAGATAAAATCTGAAGCCAATGTACAAGCGCGTAGGGGTGTCAAAAAGGTTGAATCGAAGTTCTTTGGGTTTGATAACGACGCACGCGTTCTAAAGACGGCGCGTGAGAATGCCAAACGAGCAGGTGTTGAGTCACTTATTCACTTTGCGAAAGAGGATGCCGCGCAGGTCAAACGCCCTAAAGAGTTTGATGGTGGAGTTATCGTATCAAACCCGCCTTATGGTGAGCGTTTGGGCACACAGCCAGGTCTCATTGCCTTATACACTGCTTTTGGAGCACAATTAAAAACAGAATTTGGCGGTTGCCAGGCTTCTATTTTCTCTTCATCTGATGAATTGCTTGCCTGCTTGCGTATGCGTGCCGAGAAACAGTTCAAACTGGCGAATGGTGCGTTACAATGTCACCAAAAGAATTATAGTATCAGTGAAAGAAGCGCTACTTCATCTGAATCCAACCAAGAAACGAAGCAAGAAACCTTGGTTGCTCCTGATTTTGCTAATCGCCTAAAGAAAAACTTAACAAAACTGAGTAAGTGGGCGAGAAAAGAAAAATTAGATTGTTATCGTGTATACGATGCGGACTTACCTGAATACAACGCGGCGATTGATATTTACCAAGACCATATCGTAATTCAAGAATATGCGGCGCCTAAAAATATACCTGAAGAAAAAACCAAACGCAGATTAACCGACATTATCCGAGCGACTATTCAAGTAACAGGTGTAGAAGCAAACAATGTCGTGCTTAAAGTAAGAGAGAAGAAGAAGGGAAGCAGCCAGTATCAAAAACTCAGCCAAAACTCTGAGTTTATGCAGGTAACGGAATACGGAGTGGATCTTTTAGTTAATCTCCACGATTACCTCGATACCGGTTTATTCCTTGATCACAAGTTAACACGTCGTAAGCTTGGTCAATTAGCTGGTGGTAAAGACTTCCTAAACCTATTTGCTTACACAGGTTCTGCGACGGTACATGCAGCTTGCGGTGGCGCCAAATCTACAACCACAGTAGATATGTCCAAAACTTACCTAGAGTGGGCTCAAGAAAACTTAGCCATCAACGGTATTTCTGGGAGCGAGCATCAGTTTGTCCAAGCCGATTGCCTTCAATGGTTAGAGCAAGCAGATGGTGAGTTCGATCTTATTTTTATTGATCCCCCGACGTTTTCAAATTCTAAACGTATGGAGCAGTCGTTCGATATACAACGTGATCACATTCAGTTAATGAAAAACTTAAAGAGACTGTTACGCGGTAACGGTACAATTGTTTTTTCGAACAACAAACGTCATTTCAAAATGGATTTGGATGCGCTCGCGGAGCTTGGGTTGAAAGCTGAAAACATTTCATCACAGACGTTACCTCAGGATTTCTCGCGTAATAAGCAAATCCACAATTGCTGGATCGTCACTCATCAAGGATAAGGTGTGTTAACACTCTACAGTACTGAAGGATGCCATCTATGTGAGATGGCATATGGCTTATTAGGGCAGGCTGGCGTGATTGAACACGTCAAAGTCGTTGATATTGCTTTTGACGACAACCTATTTCAACGTTACGGGGTCACTATTCCGGTTGTTTCAATAGTAGGTTCAGAGCCTTCAGAACTGGGGTGGCCTTTCGATTTACAAGAATTACAACAATGGTTAGAAGAACATGGCATTAATTACCATTCATAATGGACAACTTGCGTTCGGCGATCACCCATTACTTGATCACGCAGATTTCGCGCTTCAGGAAAATGAACGCGTTTGTTTAGTAGGGCGCAATGGTGCGGGCAAATCAACACTTATGAAAGTGTTGGCGGGCGAAATTATTATGGACGACGGCAAGATGCAAGTAACGCAAGACGTTGTTGTATCCCGTTTAGAGCAAGACCCACCGCGCAATGAATCAGGCACTGTTTTCGATTATGTTTCAGAAGGTTTGGCTGGAGCAGGTGAGCAACTTAAGATCTATCAAGATCTACTCGATCTCGTTGCTGTCGATCCAAGTGAAAAGAACATAAATAAGCTCGCTACGGTACAAGAGCAACTTGAGCATTCTGGTGCTTGGCGTTTTGAAGATAGAATTAAGAATGTTTTGGGTGCGCTGAGTCTTGATGGACATACACTGCTTTCTGATTTATCTGGTGGCTGGCAACGAAAAGCCGCGCTAGCGAGAGCGCTTGTGTGTGAGCCAGATGTTTTGTTACTGGATGAGCCGACCAACCACCTAGACGTCACAACGATTGAATGGTTAGAAGGTTTCCTGAAGGACTTCCGTGGGTCCATCATTTTTATTTCGCACGACCGCGCGTTCATAAAATCTATGGCAACGCGAATTGTGGATTTGGATCGTGGTCAGTTAGCCAGTTTCCCAGGTGATTATGAAAATTACTTGGTTGAAAAAGAAGAAATGCTTCGCGTTGAAGAGATGCAAAACGCAGAATTCGATAAAAAGCTTGCTCAGGAAGAAGTTTGGATCCGTCAAGGCATTAAAGCTAGACGTACTCGTAATGAAGGACGTGTTCGAGCGTTAAAAGCGCTACGTCAAGAGAGAAGCGATCGCCGTGAAGTGCAGGGCAAAGCGAATATCCAGATTGATGAGGCATCGCGCTCAGGGAAGATCGTATTTGAAGCTAAAGGCGTCAACTTTGGCTTCGAAGGCAATACAATTGTTGATGACTTCACCTTTAATATTATGCGTGGTGACCGAATTGCGCTGATCGGTCCAAACGGATGCGGTAAAAGTACCGTGTTAAAGTTGCTTCTAGGTACGCTCGAACCGGATTCTGGCAAACTGCATTGTGGTACCAAACTCGAAGTGGCTTACTTCGATCAGTATCGCGAGATTCTAGACCCAGAAAAATCCGTCATCGATAACCTTGCTGATGGTAAGCAAGAGGTGATGGTAGGCGGTCGTCAGCGTCACGCGTTAAGCTATCTTCAAGATTTCCTTTTTGCTCCTAAGCGAGCTCGTACTCCTGTTAAAGCGTTATCTGGTGGTGAGAAGAATCGCCTTTTATTGGCGCGCATTTTCCTTCGTCCCAATAATTTATTAGTTCTCGATGAACCAACGAACGATTTGGATATCGAAACTCTGGAACTTTTGGAAGAATTACTTGCCAACTATCAGGGTACTTTGCTGTTAGTCAGTCACGATAGGGAATTTGTTGATAATACTGTCACGACCAGCTGGATTTTTGAAGGCAATGGTCAGATAGAAGAATTTGTTGGCGGCTATCATGACGCGCAGCAACAAAGATCTCAATCTCGCTCTTTAAGAGCCGCTGCAAAACCAGCTGATGTTGGTGCTCAGGTTACAGGTGAAAAACAGGTTGAGGAAAGTCCCAAAAATTCAGCAGCCCGTGCTAAGCCTAAGAAGTTATCGTATAAGCTACAGCGAGAGCTAGAGACCTTGCCGCAACGCTTAGAGGACTTAGAGCAAACGATTGAAGATTTTCAAGCACAGGTGAATGATCCGGAGTTTTTCTCAAAACCGGTAGATGCTACACAATCTGTATTGGATAAGTTGTCCGCTGCGGAACAGGAATTAGAAATTGCCTTTGAGCGCTGGGAAGAGCTTGAAGCGATGCAACAGGAATAAGAAATAACTATGAGTCGTAATAGAGTATTTAAACTTTCGGCAATAACGTCACTGATCATAGGTGCAACGTCTGCTCATGCAGCGTTATACAATATTGAAGTTGTAAGCAGTTCAGAGAATGAGAACTTTGGCTCTGCAGTCAGCGAATCCACGGGTGTGACTAACTGTTTTGCAGAAGCATGTGCAAGCAGTAGTAGTAATCCTGTTGTTGCCTCTCGTGGTCGTATTGGTGAGGCAGGTCAGTGGATCAACGATGAAATGGATTTTCTTTTTGATAACCGCTTCCGATTTGTTGATCAAAAAGGTAATCGCGACGAATATCGTAAATATTGCGATTACAATTTGCGCTACAACACATGTGAAGCTTGGGCTGACCGCTTTTTCCATGGGACAAATGGTTCTGGCGGTGCCCAGCGTGTCTTGAACTCGTTTACGTGGTCTACGCCGTTCTCAGCAGATAACAACAACACAAAAGCATTTTTAACGAGTGGTTCGTTGATTTCTGAAGTATCGGGCAATATTTCTGGTACGAATGAAATAGTAGTGAACAACTTTGATGGGACAACGGCTATAGGTAATTCAAGTAGCGGCTACCTTCATTCTGGGTCTAGCAACTACGCTCGTCAGTATAAAAGCCGAGGCTTCTATGGTTCTACCGTACTTGAACCTATCGTGACTTCTCAACCACTTGATACAATGGGTGTGACTCGCGCGTTTGATTCGTTTGAATACAATGGTAAGACGTACGTAGTTGGTTCGTCTGCGTTCTCTATTTATGGCGATGAATCAGATTGTAAGACAGTGTCTGACCCTCATACTCGATCTCAATGTCAAAACCTCCGTTTCAATAATCAAGCGGTGATGTGGGACGTTACCAACACTGCATCGGTAAGTGTTACTAAAGTTACGGATGCTTCCAGTGGCACTCAGTCAAGCCAATCAAGTGTTAGAGCAGCAACACTCGATCCTAATAACTCGAATGAACCCGTGCTTGTTGGTTACTACAACCGCAAAAATTCTTCAGATATGCTTCCTGAAGCAGCGATTTTCTTACCAACATTCGATGCGGGTGAAATTGATGGCTGGACAACGAAAGCAATCAGTGGGACGACATTAAACCCAGATGGGTACATTTACCATAGCTCTATTGCGACAGACATTAACCAAAATATGTTGGTTATAGGCTCGACCAAGCGTGGTAACTACGATTACAAACGTAGCCGTACTGATGTGCCAGTAGAAGAGGGGTCATTGAACAATCGTTTATGGCTTGCGAATGCTTCTTCTGCTAATCCAACTGCCACTTATTTGACTGGCGGGATCTTCTTCGCGGGGTCGGGTGGTGATATGCGTGCAGTGAACGACTTCAATGAAATTGTAGGTCGTATTGACGCTGAAAACGTTCGTGAAGTGGATGGTAAACTAAGACGTAAGCGTGCTTTCATTTATCCATACAATGTTGGAAGCATAGCGGGTAACCGCGGCAGTATTTTCCAAAACAAAGCTTGGTGGCTTGATGATCTGACTAACGACGGATCGGTTTCAGGTCATAACAACCAGTTTAGGATCATCGATGCAAATGACATTAACAATGCTGGCATCATTTCTGCTTCTGCAATGATGTGTGCTGGTGGCTATAAAACGACGAGCCACAATGCTTCGTGCAGTGGTACGGAAAAGCTTGTTTCTATTAAACTTACACCGATAAATGGTGCTACAGCATCGAATATTCAGCAGCGAACTGCCGATAAAGATCCTGTAGAGCGTAAAGGTGCTGGGCTAGGGATCCTCTTGTTAGGTGTCCTATCACTAATCAGTTTCCGTCGTAAATAGAAATATTGTTAATACTGGGCATGGGTTCACAAAAATGGATCCGTGCCTTTTTTGTACCTTGAGGATCGCGGCTGATTGTACAATTCTTAATAGCGGAGTCATAAAAACTCCACGCAACAGTAATAGTAGTAAGATAACGATTTACATTGTATGAGGACTGTACTATGAAGAGACAGAAGCGTGATCGCCTTGAAAGAGCTCAATCTCAGGGATATAAAGCGGGTCTGAACGGTCGATCTCAGGAGGCTTGCCCCTATCAGCAGATGGACGCGAAATCGTATTGGCTAGGCGGTTGGCGTGATGCCAGAGATGACAAGCAAGCTGGTCTCTATAAATAAATTTACCCACCCATACACATTACTCTTTACAGACCCCACATATTGGGGTCTTTTTAAATAATTCCTAATGCACTATAACTAAATATATTGGACAAAAAAATACAGTGGGTTATCCACTGTATTTGTCATTCTCAACTTCGATCTTAGAAAGAAGAAGTGTCTTGGAAAAGACCCACTTTCAAATCTTTTGCTACGTAGATTTCTTTTCCGTCTACTAGAACTCGACCGTCTGCCAAGCCCATAACCAGTCTGCGGTTTACAACACGCTTCATGTCGATTTGGTAAGTCACTTTTTTTGCTGTTGGAAGAATTTGACCTGTGAACTTCACTTCGCCAACCCCAAGAGCACGACCTTTACCTTCGCCGCCAACCCAGCCTAAGTAGAAGCCAACTAGCTGCCACATAGCATCGAGACCAAGGCAACCTGGCATAACAGGATCTCCAGGGAAGTGGCAGTCAAAGAACCAGAGATCTGGAGTAATATCTAGCTCTGCTTCAATACGTCCTTTCCCATATTCGCCTTCAGTTTCAGACATCTTTGTGATGCGATCCATCATTAGCATGTTTGGTGCAGGAAGTTGAGGACCAGTAGGACCAAACAGCTCGCCGCGGCTGGAAGCTAGAAGCTCTTCGCGATTATACGATTCACGTTTATTTTGCATTATTTATTACTCCAAAAATACGTAGGGGCATCTTAGTGAACAGGTGTACGCTAAACAAGTCGGATCAGTTATGGTCGAACCACTGTTTTATTCGATCAATCAAACGATTACCTTGTTCTGGCTTATCAAAATTTTCTAATCTTTCAATGATTTTCGCTAATATAGTGTTTTCACCGTCACCTCTGAACTCCTTACCAGTCAGTAGTGGCAAGGCTTGATCAACAGATTCAACGGTCCAAATGTGGAATTTCTTCTCTTTAACTGCTTCGACAACTTCGTCTTTTAACACGAGGTGCTTAAGGTTTGTAAGGGGTAAAATAACGCCTTGACCGCCACTCAGACCTTGATGAGCACAAACATCAAAGAAGCCTTCAATTTTTTCATTTAACCCGCCTACAGCCTGCACACGACCAAATTGGTCAACCGCACCTGTAACCGCGATTTGCTGATTTATTGGTACTTCCGCAAGTGCACTTAAGAAGGAGCACAGTTGTGCTAATGAAGCACTGTCTCCGTCTGTTTCGCAGTAGGACTGTTCAAATACGATGGATGCCGAGTATGGCAATGGCTCTTCTAGATCCAATGCTCTACTTACAAAAGCCTGCATTATCATCATACCTTTGGCATGAATATTACCAGCTAAGTCGGCTTTGCGTTCAACATCTGAAATGTCGCCATCGCCGAAGTGCATAACGCATGAAATACGTGCTGGTTCACCGTAAGATACAGGGTGACCTGCAACATCAACCACAGTTAGTCCATTGACTTGCCCAATTTGCTCGCCTTCTGTCTCAATAACTACCTGACCATCCAGAATGTCTTCAAGTGCACGTTTCGGTAGATAAGATTCGGAAAAGTACCTTGATGCCAAAGCTGCTTTAATATGTGTGCCTTCAATGATCTCGGACCCTGATTCAATCGCAGCTTCGCTGAGTAGGCTGTTGTGCCACAGTGGGCTTAGTGGAAAAAATTGTTGGTCTTCACACTCGCGTGCACCAGCTCGGAGTAGCTCTTGTATACCAGAAACATTTAAAGAAGGCAGAGAGTAGTGGGATATCAAGTATTTTACATAGCCAAGATATTTTTCAATAGATTCGTTATTAATACGGCAATCGGATTCTAATTCTGAAAACATACAGAAGTCGCTTCCCATATCAACATCCATATAATCCAAGTCGCCCATTTGTGTTCTGTCGCCTAGCACAATGAGTTTGACGTCAACAGTTCGATGTGGGGTTTCGTTCGGTAGTTGCTTGGAAGACGTTGAAAGTAAGCTGAAAGCTTCCCCCAGTAGAGCTGACTTCAACTTGAGCCAACTAGACGGGTTAGCTAAAAGCAGATTTGCAGAAACTAACAGGTAACCGCCATTGGCTTGGTGCAGTAAACCTTCGTTTAATCGAGTGACCTGTCCATTTTCAGACTCGAACGAACCAAAAATATCTCTCGGATCAATCGTTTCTGTTTTGACTACTGGTTTGTTATCCAAATCTCCTGACTGCTGTAATTCTTGAAACGAGTGGAGCATTATTTGGCGATAAATCGCGTTGTCTGGCCCATTAACTAGAAGGACGCGAGTTAAGTTGCTAAGTTTATCGAAGCGGGCTAAAGCAGAAGAGAAGCGAGGCTGCATTGTTAAGAAAGATTGTGAGTCTAATGTCTCGAACTGTTCGAACAGCGAATTATAATCTTCGTATTGAGGGGTGACGTTCTGCCAAGTTTGCTGCATTTTCTGCTTTTCATAAATTTTAAAAGAGCCAAAGTATATAAAAATTCCCCATCTTGAGATACATAAGATTGCCAATTCAAATCAATAAAGTGTGATCGTTAGAAGATTGTAATTTATAAGGAACTGGGTTACGCTGTAACACAGGTTTAAGTTAAGGACAGGTTCATGAAATATCAACAGCTTGATAACCTTGAATGTGGTTGGAAGTGGCAGTATCTCATCAAAAAATGGAAAGATGGTGAAACGATCACGAAACATCTCGATTCCAGTGAGGCAGATCAAGCCGTTGAGCAATTAAAACGCATAGAACATGAACCAACATTCGTGCTGGAATGGATCGATAGGCACATGTCTCCTGAGCTTGATAATAAGATGAAGCAGGCGATACGAGCAAAGCGAAAGCGCCACTTTAATGCAGAACAAGTTCATACCAAAAAGAAGTCCATCGATCTGGATTACCGTGTTTGGGAAAAGCTGTCTGGGCGTGCTAATGAGTTAGGCTGTACGCTATCTGATGCCATTGAATATTTGCTCAGTGAAGCATCTCGCAGTGAGAAAGCAAGCAAAACGGTAAATAGCCTAAAAGAAGACTTAAGTAAGTTATTGTCAGATTAAATCCAAGGAGATAAACATGTTGTGGCTTTTATTGGTCGCTGCCATTGCTATATTTTGGTTAATTGGCGTCGACCGCCCGAAGCTCAAGGCTGAGTTTAGAGACGGCGAGCTGGCTACATATAAAGGTCATTTTCCCGCTGGTTTTAAACATAACTGCCTTGAAATTGGTCACAAAACCCCATTTTCTGGTGTTGTTAAAGTATATTCAACACGTAATGGGGCAAGGCTCACTTTTAGCAAAAGCATACCGAGTAAAGTTCAGCAGCGAATCAGAAACGTATTCCCGCATCAGGGCTTTAAAAACGACTCGTCAAAAAAATCTGCGTAAGATTTGCAAAACTCATCACCCATGAACCAAGTCATTTTGGCTTGGTTCAAAACCTGCACCGTAATTCTGCAAAACTATAAAATACAATTAGATATAGGTCGTAAAAGCCGCTCTAATTATTAGGTCAATAGCTATATTCAGCGTTAATTTTCGTCCGATGGTAAAGGAGCGAGAATGATGAATCTGAGAATATTATTGCTAATAGGCTGCCTTATCGCACCTGCACATGCAGATGATTCGCAAACCAATAAAGTAGCCGCGAAAATAAAAGCAAAAATAGAAAGGGTAATACGGAAGTATAAGAAACCATTGCAAGGTTATTGCAACTACATGATCGAAATGGAACACAAAGGCAAATACGCCTACATCAAAAGAGTTCGACATGCAGGAGATAAAAAGATTTGCAAAGTTGGGAGCCGTGGCATTAAGAAAGGGATGCGTTTCAAATACCATGTTCCGGAAAAACTGATCAGGATCCACGTTTCAGAGTGATATGTATGTGCCTCTTCCTTCAGTATAAAATCACCAATCTAATGCACTATAACTAAATGTTAATGCCTCTATAAATCAACAAATTTCTACTTAACTAACATTGGCTATTCATCGGTGTAGTTTCTATCTAACCATTTCTTTTTCCTACAAATAGCAAAAAGGAGCCTTAAAAAAGGCTCCTTAACCCCAGCGCAGCAAGCAAAGGTATGAGGTCGAGGTAATAATGCAATCGATTACATTTGTTTGTAAATCATTATTAGTCAATCTTAGATATTGATCTCACGAAAACTTATGGGTTTCATCAAGTTACAGCTATGAGAACTTACTGTGATATGTATCACTGAAATATATGATACTAATGCAGGCATTGATAATAGATTATGATTTTCCCCACAAATAAATATATTTATAATTAATTTATAAAACAAATGTAACGTATTTACTCTAATTTTTATTTTGCTCTCCAAAAATAAGGAAATAAAATGAGAAATACACAGTGGAAACTACTTGTTGCTATAGCACTTACTTCGACAAGTTCACTCGCGGATACAGATGTTTACCTTACTAATAACTCAGATAAACCTTTAACAATACAAGTTAAGCATACGGGGTCAGATCTTCTGCAGCATGGGAATGAATGGTTTCAACATATTCAAGAGCTTAAGCCTTGGGAAACGAAATCAGTAATGAGTTTTAATCGTTGGGAAGGTGTTAAGGCTGGTCATACTTATGAGTTTGAAACCGTTGCTTCAAACCCTAACGGGGAAAGCATTCGCTTACACCAAAAAATGAATGGATATTGGTACAACTCCGCTATGACATATGGAGTTAGTTCATCTGATGTTGAGCTTTATTTGAAAGGTGATCGAAGCGTACACCGTTATCAATCTCAAGTTTTTGGTCAGCGAGAAGTCGAACTGGCTTTCAAATCTGACGCAACGGGGCGCTATGATGATCTCTACTACACAATTACGCCCAAAAAACAAAGCGAATCGCCGGATCCAACTTCAACGACGCTGAAAGTGATGACTTATAATGTTTGGGCGTTACCTGCGATTGCTTCGCACATTGGCGATCGACTCGACATCATCCCAGAGTATGTGAAAGGTTACGATGTGTTGGCACTTCAGGAAGTCTTTTCAAATGGCAGAAATGATTTTCTTAGAGCATTAGCGAAAGAGTACCCATACCAGACCAAAATGTTAGATAAAAGTGGCTTTAATATACACGATGGTGGTGTGACTATTGTTAGCCGATACCCGATTGTTAATCAGGCACAATATGTTTTCCCAGATTGCAGCGGCACAGATTGTTTTGCGGATAAGGGCGTGAATTATGCAGAGGTCATAAAGAATGGCCAGGCGTATCATGTCTTTGCGACTCATACGGCGTCATTTGACACGGATACTGCTCGCGAATATCGCCAGAAACAATTCCGACAGATGCGTGAGATGGCGCAGTCTCTGAACATCCCAACGAGTGAAACTGTGATTTACAGTGGCGATTTTAACGTTAATAAAAGGAAGTTTCCTGGTGATTATCAACAGATGATCGCAAACCTAAATGCAATTGAGCCCACTTATTCGGGTTACACGGAATCGACATTTGATCCGCGTATAAACAATTTTGCAGGCGAGGCACTTTCTGGCGGCGAAAATGTTGAGTACTTAGATTACATCATGGTAAGCGCTGAATATGCCGTGAAAAACCAAAATAGTAATCGTGTTGATGTGCCAAGAAGCACCGATGAGAGATTATGGAAGCATTATAACTTATCCGATCACTTCCCAGTTTCGGCTGTAATCAAATGATGACAAAGGTCTTGTCCTTTCTTGTGCCCGTTGTACTCGCGGGCGCGACTTACCTTAGCTTGTCTTCCGATACGGCTAACGAACGAACGGCAGGCATAGCCCCAAGCAGCACGGTTTTATCTAACGCTACCGAGCAGCAATCAAAGGTTCAAGAGATTAGAGATCAAGCCAAGATCGTGGCAGATGACCTGAAAAGCATGCCAGAGACAAAGGAGAATCGTTTCGATGATTTAAAAGGAGCGCTCTTGTATTCAGCACTGGAAAGGTTTTGGGAAAAATGCCGAGCTATTGGAGATTGCACAGGCCAATTGGACAAAGCTTTACTTAATATGGATGAGCGATGGTACCAATTGTTATCCCGTTTTCCTTCTCTCAGTGATGAGTGGAGTCTTCAACAAGCTAATATACCGTTGGAGAATGCTGGAAGCTTAAAAGAACGTGTACAACTTTTTAAAGAGGGTGCGCATCAAGTATGGGGTGATATGGCGAGTGTCATACTTTCAGATCAATTCACACTGTTGGATTTTCGTTTAGCAAGTGAAGAAATAACACACGTAGAGCCAGAAATGTTCTTTGAGGCTTATCAATCACTCATTTCACAATGGAGCACCACTGTTCAGGGCTTAAACGTATCAACAAATGCAGAACAATATGAGTATGGTCTCTCACTGATCCCAAGTCATTATAGTCATGAGAATCAGAATGTTATTAGAAAAATGTTTCGGATACATCACTTAGGAAGTGAAGAAATTCGTGAGTTAGAGGTGCGAGAAAGCCAAGTTAACGCGCAGAAAAAAGAAGTAAACGACTATCAGTTGGAACTCCGTAAGTTAAAAAGTCGATTAGCCGACCAACGAACACGAGAGAAATCGCATTTAAATGACCGCGAGTGGGAATCGTATTACCACCAGCAAGTGACCGAATTTAGACAAGAATTTTTCAGTGTTAAATAACCATATATTCAATTTAAAAAGACGATGCTCGAGCCATCGTCTTTTTTTAAATGTTTTTTCTTATCAGGACGTTTTTAGGAAACGTTGATGTGGGGTGCTAAACATCGAATGAGATCTTTCATATCCTGATCTTCTCTAACAATCGAGTAGTGGTCGCCCTTCAGCTGTTGTACGTCCATCTCGTTAAGGTAGGGAACCCAAGTTTGAGGGTTAGGGTACCAGGCCATAGGGTTCTCAATGCTTGGCTGCGCATGTAAGTAAAGAATTTTGCCTTGAATACTTAAAGGAGCTGGCACGTATCCATGGACTGCCTCTTTTGTTGTGTTTTCCATTGCCAATAATCGAGAGAAATAATCGCTGGTTAGAGCCACAGGAAAAACGCCTTTTGCTCGCCCTTTATTCACGATGTAGTTGAGTCTGTCCATTTCGTTACTAAGGTTACGCAGTTTTTGGGATGGAATATCTAATTTAAAGGCGTATTTGAAGAAAAGGTGCAGTGTTTCAACGGAGTCTTCTTGCTCTGGTTCATACATAACGCCATTGAGCGCATTACGAAGTTGATCTTTTTCGTTGTGAGCGACCTTTCCTTGCTGTAGGGCGAGCTTAAATAAATGCTCGAATTGTGCTTCTGAATTTGCGTGCTCTCTTAGTTGCTTTACAGAAACATCCACACCGTACATTTGCTCAAAAAAGGTCGCGAGCCCTTGTGCAATATCCGTATTTTCTTGCAAGTGATATCCATTAGGCAGGTCTACAAGTGCAAGCATTGCAACCTTCCTATTGGATTGTTCTAAGAGGCGAGCAATTTCTATGGAAATGGGGGCTCCGGCGCAATATCCCATAATGAAGACGTCTCCGTGAGGTTGCTGCTTCATTATTAGGTTGGCGTAACGCTGCGCGTATTCGAGTACGGAAAACGGGACGATTTCTTCGCCAGCCTCGGCACCAGGTGCGCGTAATCCATAGACATTCAGAGTATCTGGCAGTAAAGGCATCATTTTTTGATACACCTGAACATGACCATCTCCAGGGTGCACCAAGAACAGATGTTTATTGTGTTCTGAAGATTTCATCTCAATCAAAGAATTGATCTCAGAAGGAGGCAGTAAAGTTTCTGATTGAGGGCAGATTATGGCACTTTCAACAGCTACGGATAGGTTTAATAGCGTGTCGTTATGCATCAATGAGTCTGATTTTATATGGATGCCAAACTCTCTATTCACTTCTGACAACATAGACAATAGTTGCAGGGATGTCCCGCCTAAGTCTGTAAAGCTATGCTCAAGATAAATGGAGTCGCTCATCGAAAGGATATGCTGCCAAATACTAGCGACACCTAATTGAGTGACCGTTTGAGGCAATGTTTGCGGAGCCTGAATGCGTTTAGAATCCTGAGCATTTGATTGGATTGAAACCGTATCTAATTTTCCTCCTACTTTGATAGGAAAACGTTCCAGCCAAGCATAACGTTTCGGAAGCATGTAAGAGGGGAGCTGATTAGTTAGATAACGACTGATCTCGCAAGCAATGTTGTCGGCATCTTGAGGTGTTTCTGCGGTATGGTAGGCAGTTAAAGATACCGGCGTACCCTGAGCATTTCGCTCTACATCTATGTATATATCGATGTTGCGAGCTTTAAAGAGAGTGACACATGCTTCTTTTAATTGATTTGCCACTTCGTCTGTTACAACAAGCTGCCCAGCAAGCTTGATTTGATTATCCTGCCTACCCACAAAGATCAGTTCGTTTTGATCTGAAATTTCTACAATGTCACCCGTTCGATAAAAGCACTCGATGTTATCGGTGATAGGGTCTGGGATATACAGGTATCGACTTTGATTGTTTTTCTGATCTTTATAAACGTTTTGAAGGCGGTTACTGACCAGTAGCTCGCCTTTTTCACCCGCTTCACATAATTGCCAGGTATGTGTTAAATCACACTGCCTCATAACACGAACATCAACACCACGAACTGGCTTGCCTAGTGTTGTTGGCATAATTTCTGTTGATACTCCTGAATCAAATAGCACGGAGCTCATCACCCAAATACCGGCTTCAGATGGGCCATATCCATTAACCACGCGAGATACGCCAGCCTTTGCTAGACGGGGAGGGAGGTCATCACTAAAAGCTTCTCCAACCAGCATAACAGTGTTCAAAGGCTCAAAAATGCGTGAAGGATTGCCTTCGTGTGTTTTCAGTAAATGGCTGATATGCGAAGGCGTAATGGTCATGTGTGACACTTGCTGTTCTTCTATGAACTCGACAAACCCTTGATGGCAAAACATCGTTTGTTCGTCTACCAATACTAAGCATGCTCCATTGCCTAAAGAAATCGCCAGCTCGTGCACCACCGCATCAAAATTACGGCGAGCAAGTTGTATCAGGCGACTTTCAGGGCATAGGTGGAGCTCTTCGCTTGCAGAACGAGTTAGGTTGGAAAGTGGAAGCATTGGCATTGTTATCACTTTTGGCTCACCGGTTGTCCCTGAACTGCAGAATACACAAGCACTATTACGTGACCCTACAGTCACAATACTTGTTTCAGAGGCATGATCTATTTGGTGTTGGTGCTCGCTCAGTACGAACGTTTCAAACTCTTCAATATCGTGGGATAGGTGAGCATTATCTTCGTCAAGGAGGACAAGATCAGGCGAGATTTTTTGCAAACGTTTGTTATTCACCTCGATCCCAAGCTTAGGCTCAACAAAATGAATGGCAGCCCCCAGTTTTAGAATAGCCAAAAACGCAGTTGCGACTTCGACATTCACCCGAGAAAAACACACAGCGACAACTTGACCCGTGTGTCCCGCGGGCAATCGGCCAAGCGCATCACGTAAGTAGTTTGCAAGTTGATTAGCTTTACTGTCCAACTCTTGATAACTAAAAGAGTCGCCGGAAGGGTTTAAAATAGCTTGGTGGTTTGGAAACTGACGAGTAATCAGTTCGAATTGTTGTAACCATGGCAGAGCCACATGACCACTTTTGGCAGAGAGTTTTTGGTGATGAATTGAAGCATCCATATCTGAATCGGTTCCATTGATAACAGGCGAATAAAAATGCTCCTCAAAGACACCCTTGTGCTTAAATTATTTACTCTTAAGTCAGCAAGGTAAAACAGTCTTACCCCTTATGTATCAAGGGGAGAGGTAGCCAAATAAAAATTGCCCGTAACCTAACAAAACATTGTGAATTGTTTTACCGATTAATATACTCTTAACTAGAATATGGCACCAATTTTAAACAAATTTGAAACCACCATATAAGTCAATTACATCAATACCTTATATTCGATTTAATGGTAATACTATCAATGTTAATCTTGTTATTACTTGTAGAAGAGTGAGGCACGAAATTGACATAAACATAATTAAGATTCGACTGGAATCCAGTCGATGCAATACGTACATTCTTGATTCTGGAATCGACTTTTGAGACCACTTTTGTATCGTTAATATGCAAATCGAACATCAATGGTATTCATTTTGTCCGGTAGAACGCCCATTACCGTATTAAAATTCCCCGCAGCCTCCCAATAACTATTGGACTGCATTTCTTCCCAACTATCTAATGCAGAGATGAAACCAGAATATGAATCGCCACGTTTCGCTTTAATGCGATCAAATTTGTGCTGCTCGACATAATGAACAGTGATGGTCCCGACAGAGTAAATTTTGTCACCACTTCGAATCAAAGATCCTCCAGAGTGCAGAATTTTTGTGTCCGCAGCTGCACACATTGAAACGAAGCTTGTTGCTAATGCTAACGCTATGCTTTTCATACCAATACTCCAAAAAGTTTGATGGCATTATTACAAGCGAAAGGATCGAGTACAGGTACATGATTAAATAGAACAGATAGGGTGTTTAGTGAATCAGTAAAGAGAGAAACGAAATTATAAAATTAGTTGGATTATCTGAGAAAATGCTCTGTTTTCTTGTTGCAATAGGACCATCAATTACGCTGGGCATTTGAAAGTAATCCCACACTGATAACAATTGATAATAATTCTCATTACAAATCGTATTGATGCATATTAGCTTATAGAATCGTCAACGAAATTTCATAAGGTGAAATGAAGCAATATGTATCTTAAAGCGATTTTTTTAATTGTATTTCTAGTACTTAGTAGTCATAACGCGTTCGCGTATATCAATGTCCCTAAAACAGTAACGCAAGGTAAATCAGTACATATCAGTGCATCTATGCAAGTGCACGGACTTACAAGGTCTTGCAGTGTAAAGGTGACAGACAAAGGAAGTTTTACTGCTCACGTAATGCCATTCCTTTCGGAACTCGAAGTCTATTTTGGTCAAAATTTCACGTTCAATAAGCTGGGCACTAAAAATGTTGAGCTAGAATGTGACGGATGGGTATTAACAAGAAGCTCGTTTAAAGTGGTTAAGCCTAAAGTTACGCCTAAACCAGAAATAACGATTCACTACCCGCAAGGAATATACAGTGGGGATTACCATGATTTAAAAGTAACAACCAAATACGCTAAACAGTGCAAACTTTGGTACCACGAAAATATTTCTTCTCCTGAATCCTTTGGAACAACTTTCAAAAAAGACAATCTGACTTATCTCCTTCTTGTTGTACAAGCCTTTCTTTGGAGAAATGACATCAGCGATACGAACTTTGCTAAACACACGGTATTTGCTACCAATAGCATTATCAAGTGCATGAAAGAAGGAGAGTTCTGCTTTTGTCGTAAGGTACTTTCTAGGTTGATACTGATACTTATTTGTTGATTTAGAAGCGCCTTTTCGGTTTTTACCAGCGGCGAGCTTAAAAGATAAAACGATAATAAATAAAAAAACCAGAAGAGTTAGTTGGAGTATTGTCATAAACCTAGCCTGAGTAGTTGTTTTGACTCACGATTATGAAATGCGTTTATATAGAGAGAAAGAATCATTAATTTGGAATGGGATAAGGTTCAAACGAATTTGAGCTTATTGAGAAGGGGTTAAATAGACAAAAGTATCAGAGACCAACTAGCATTGATGACTAGTTAGTGTTTAGGGTAACTACTTTAGCTTAAGAGTGCAGGAGATAAAGGGTATACAACAGAGAGCATCTCCTTAACATCTTAATTCTTTTTCATAGATATGATCATGTTCTTATTTAGAATGAGGACGTTTTCAACGTCAGAATACTTCATAAATATCATTGAGCTAGATGTTTTTGATATCAAGTTCAAATCCTCAATTGAGACGACGGATTTACCTTCTTGTACCTTGACATCATATCGAGCGGTAGTTGTTTTAACGTCAATATAACGAATCTGGCTTGTGCTCTGGACAAGAAAATATGGGCAGCCGACCAACACTTACAACACGTAATAAAGACAGTTGGGTTATCGAAAAAGTAGTTCCAGATTCTTTTAATCATGCTGAACAATATATAAGTAACTAAGTGCGCATGATTTTATATGAGAACGTCATTTAAAAAAATGGGAATGTTAAGAAAAGCCCACCCAGTGCGTATTATGCATATTATGTTAAATAGATTGTGAATCTACGTAAGAACTACGCCTATTCCTTTGTCCTAACCAACCAAAACTCGAGCTATTTAACCATAATCCTATTTACCATAAAATAGCTAATAATCATTACTTTAATCAAAGATTAAGACATGATTATTAGCGTTACGATAAGCTCGTATTTCGAGACTCAGTTAATTGTCGAAATGGAGCCTGTTCCATTAAAAGACACATCTAGTTGCTTTGGCGTGCCTATGTACTCAATTCGCCCAGAGCCATTTACGTCTGCACTTAATTCTTCGGATGAGTTAATTTTCACCAACCCAGAACCATTGAGCCCTATCTTTCCTTTTTGTGATTCTAAAGTCGACGAATCGACGTTAGCTTCGCCATCTGCTGTGACATTAAAATATTCAACTTTTCCAGAAATGACGGATTTGGTTGAGCCATAACTTGCAAGCCTGAACTCTTTTGTTTCTAGTTCACTGATTCTTGCTTGTTGAGAACCGTTTAGAATGACTGCTTTAATGGATCCGTTGGTTAAGTCAAAGTTAAAGCCTTTTCTGATCGAAGCATTTCTTTTTGTATCGATCTCTAACGTGCCTTTTGAGCATTTGTATTTGAGATAACTCAGTTCTTTGTCTGTACCTTGGACAATGCCTGATGGTTGTCCTTGCGCGATCAGATTAAGTGTCGAAGGTGCATTAACGACTAGTTTTGTGTAAGTACAGTTAGGGATTTCAGCACGAACAAGATCGGTATTTGCGAATGCTTGATGGCTACTTGTTAAGGCTAACGCTATGTGACTGATATGTAACGCTTTCATTGGTATCTCCTAAGAGTATTCTACCGGACAAGTACAAGCATAAAGTATCTGGGGTTAAATCTACCTAATGACTTTACGGCTTTACGAGTACGCTTTTAAAATTTCTTGTATGTCTTTCGCTCGGATGGGTTTTGCGACAAATTTGTCCATGCCAGCTTCTAGACATTTGTCTTTATCTGTCGTCATTGCGTGAGCTGTGAGCGCAATGATTGGCAGCGTAACACCCTTTGCTCGCAATATTTTGGTTGCTGCTAGACCGTCCATTTCTGGCATGGAGATGTCCATAAATATAACGTCGAGTTTTTCTTGATTCGTTTCAACAAACTCTATGGCTTTTACACCGTTTGGTACGATGTGCACTTTATGCCCTAGATTCGATAGCATCAATTTAATGACCATTTGGTTTGCTGGGCTGTCTTCGGCGACCATTACTTCCAAATTTTTTTGTGGCACTTTGCTATGACTGTGTTTGTTATCGATGTTCTCATCAGTTTTTATGCTACCGATCGGCAGCGTGACAGTAAACGTACTTCCCTTATTGGGTGTGCTCGAAACTTTTATATCGCCGCCCAAAAGCAAAGCCAACTGTTTTGAAATGGCCAAGCCAAGACCTGTACCACCAAATTTGCGAGTGATGGAACTGTCGGCTTGAACGAATGGTTTGAACAGCTTTTCAATGGCTGTATCGTCCATACCTATGCCGGTGTCCGAGACCTTAATGACCAACGCTTGGCTGTCTTTGGTGGTTACTTCTACATTGATTTCACCAGAATCGGTGAACTTCACGGCATTCCCGACTAGGTTGAACATGATTTGGGATAGCCGGGTTGCGTCTGTGTGAATTTCTTCCGGTAAGTCATCACCTAAGTTTATCTTGAGTAAAAGGGATTTTTGATTCGCAAGCTCTTGGTAATGTTGAAGATTTCTAGTGACAATGTCACGTAAATTGACGTTATTAGTATCTAAATCGAAACTCCCCGACTCTATTTTAGATAGATCCAATACGTCACTGATAATGGCGAGCAGCAACTCTGCTGATGATTCCATCATCTTTAAAACAACGGCATTATCTTTATCGGAACATTTGGAAAGCTGGACATCGATAAGACCTAAAATGGCATTTAGAGGCGTTCTTATTTCATGGCTCATCATTGCTAGAAACTGAGATTTGGCGATGTTAGCTTTTTCTGACTCCATGCGAGCGCGTTTTAACTCTAAATATCTCTGCTTGCTTTGCGATATGTCTTTTATCGTGCCTCTGTAACCAAAAAACTCGCCTTCAAGATCGAATAAAGGTGCACCACTAATACTTAGCCATACGCCTTTTTCAAGGTCGTAACACCATTCTAGATCTCGAACCGGTGTTCGCGTTTCCATTGCCGAAATTAAATGATTGAGTGCGGCATTGCCTTGAACAAGCTCGTGGATCTTCTTGTTATGGAAATCTGTTTTTATGGCGTCGATCTTTGAGACATAAGTGAGCTGGTAATTGACGTCTGTTTCCCACAAACAATCCCCTACACTGCTAGCAAAATCTCGAAAGCGTTCTCGGTTCTGTTTTAGTTCATTGGTGCGTGTTGCAACAAGGGTTTGTAGCTTCTCTTTGTAATCTATGTCTATGACGGCGCGTTCTATTAATGGTAATAAGCGCGCGAGAATCGCTTTACAGTTTATACAAAACTGCCCTTTTTGTTTGCCAATGAACAAAATGACCGACTGGCTAGCCTCAGACTCTACGCCTGTAAGTAAAACTGATTGAATTTGATCTTTTAGTATCGAATTGAATTGGCCAAATTGCTGGAGTGATTCCGGTTGGTAGACGATGATGCTCTCACCAAAGATCGCGCGATTAAATTTGTCGTCGTTAGACCATATCTTATCTTTAAAGACCTTGTTGGTACTTAACAAGGTTTGGAAGTTGGATTCGCCTAGGTTTCTAGAGAGTACGATGGCGTCTTCAAATTTGATGTATTTTCTAAGTACACTTAATAGCCCATTGAAGATTTGGTGCTTATTGCTTGCACCAGTCATTGAAGAGAGTGATGCGAGGATAGCTCTGTTCTCATCAAGCAACTTTTGTTCTTTTTCTTTGCTTTTTTGGAGTTCAAAAAGAGCTTCCTGCAGTTGCTCTTTATCAAATGCGTTCATTAGGCTCTCTTGTTTTCATGGAATACAACCGAAGAAATCATTAAATTTCCGTGAGCATTAATGTCGTTTTCAAATCGACCCTGCTCGCCATAGGTGAATGGACATATAAATGGTTGTTTATTCAAAGCTAAGTGTACTTGTTCGCAAACCGTGTCCATGGCGCTTTCTATGTGCAGCATAGAACCGGCACAGAATATGTTTATTGCGCCAAGTGGCTCCCCCATGTCAATGCATGAGTCGCCCGTAAGCTGGATGACACGCCCCGGTCTGTTTATTAAACGTTCTTTAGAACCTGTCATCAAATGAATGCGCTCGCCTTGTGCTATTTCTGTAAACAGCTCGATACCTTCGCCATTTGCAGACCGTTTAACAGGGTGCGAGAGTTTGTAGATAGGTTGGTAGTCTACGCTTCCAACAATTCTACCTAATGGGTAGAGGTTTGTTGTAGCAAACAGGCTTGTTTCATCAACAATATGGCTGCCAAGTGTTGAGCACCAACTTTGGTAAATATCCAATGCTGGTTGGTCGTCAATTTCAAGAATAGAGCGGTGTTCTACTTTTGTCACCTCGCCGCTAATACCTGTTGTGGAGTAACCGGTATGAAACCCAGTCTCACAGGGCGAAGAGGGGTAAAGGACCGAAATGGATACGCCTTGATGAGAGGTGCCCTGGGATGTGAATATTTGCCAATTCCCTTTAAGTGCGTTGTCTGCTGCACTTCCTCCAATTAAAGGCACCAGAGTGCCAAACTCTTGATAAATCGCATCTATAACTGATTCTTCAAAGCCTGGTGTAGCGTGCAGGATTATTAAGTTAGGCAGCTCACCCACTCTGCCACTGCTTTCAATAGCTTTTCTCAGTGTGGCTTGTGTGCTACTTACCGCGTTTTCGACGGTAGTATCGGCAATAGCTGTGCCATAAGCTGAGATAGAAGCGCTGTCTTCAATCAGCATGAGGCCGACTACGGGACCTCGATGGAACCCTTGTTCAGTAAGAATCCCTTTACAAGAAGTACAACCTTGAATAGGTGTGTTTGGGAATCGTGCCGATAACTCGACTCGCAATGTTTCGGCTGAATACTCTTCAGTGAAATAACAAAGCGCCAGAGACGGATTGAGACCTGGCGGGATTTGTGAATTCAAATCTTGAATCGCTTCTGATACATCTTCTTGGTGGGAAAAAGCGGTAATCAACTTCATTTTTTGGAGTATGAAACAAGTGACTAGTTTTAAGTTGTTTTATACATTAATAAATCAGTCACCGCATCTATTTATTACCATTTACTCAATAAAGTGTGCCCCCTATTTTTCTTTGTGAATGACCTTCACATAATCCCCATTTTGCTTATTTGTAATTAAAATGTGATCGTATTTCTCGTGTTCGTTAAATAACCAATTTTTCGTATTTATATCCGGATTAATAATAGTGTTATTAATGGAGACGCGAAACTGTTCAGAGTCGCCTACAATATAGTTGTTGTGTTCGGTAAAGTGTATTTCGAACGCCTGATTGTTTAATGAAAAGTGACAGGTCTTAACCATACATTTAACAATGTTACCTTGATCTTGATCAAGTGTGCGCCAGGTAAATGCCGCTATTAAAATCAATAACATGACAACAATTTGGGCAATTCGGGCTGGCGTTAATTTTTGCGCAGGCATTGAAGATTTCCTCTATGTAACAAACTTCAAATTTTTAACAATTAGTTGAATGACCGGAGTGTAAGTGAGGTTAATTTCCTGTCATTGAATTGTTAGTTCCAGTATAGTGGCACATTGAAAATGCCGCTTTTTATTAAAATCGTTAAAAGGAATTAACAGTATGAAAAAACGACAATTCCTCGACCGATTTGGTGGCATTACGACATATGTCGTGTTGGAAGTAAAAGTGTAGTTAATTAAAAAAATTTGGAAGCATGCAAATGAGCCAAGAAAAGCAGCTAGAACAAAACTACAACTATACAGTCGTGCGTCAGTTTACCTTAGTTACCATACTTTGGGGAATTGTCGGAATGGCTGTTGGTGTTTTGATTGCCGCTCAATTAGTCTGGCCACAGCTAAACTTTGATACGCCGTGGTTGACGTACAGTCGCTTACGTCCCCTGCATACTAATGCGGTTATTTTTGCGTTTGGTACCAGTGCACTGTTTGCAACGTCTTATTACGTTGTGCAGCGTACGTGTCAAACTCGTTTATTTGGTGGTCCTCTTGTCGCCTTCACCTTTTGGGGATGGCAGGCAATTATTTTAGCCGCTGCTATTACCTTACCTTTGGGTTACACCTCTGGTAAAGAATATGCAGAGCTAGAATGGCCTATCGACATCGCAATTGCCCTAGTTTGGGTTGCTTATGCGGTGGTCTTCTTCGGTACGCTTATAAAGCGAAAGACCTCTCACATTTATGTGGCGAACTGGTTCTTCGGTGCCTTTATCATTACCGTTGCAGTTCTTCACATTGTAAATAGTATGGTTATCCCAGTTTCCATGGGTAAATCTTATTCTATTTACTCCGGTGCCGTCGATGCCATGGTTCAATGGTGGTACGGTCACAACGCGGTAGGGTTCCTTCTTACTGCTGGCTTCTTGGGAATGATGTATTACTTTGTTCCTAAACAAGCTGAGAGACCAGTTTATTCATACCGTTTATCTATCGTTCACTTCTGGGCGTTAGTTTCCCTCTATATCTGGGCTGGTCCTCACCACTTGCACTACACTGCCCTACCTGACTGGACTCAGTCTTTAGGTATGGTGATGTCTTTGGTTTTGTTTGCTCCATCATGGGGTGGCATGATCAACGGTATCATGACGCTTTCTGGTGCATGGCATAAACTCCGTCATGACCCTATTCTTCGATTCTTGATCGTTTCATTGTCTTTCTACGGCATGTCAACGTTCGAAGGACCGATGATGTCAATCAAAACGGTTAATGCGTTGTCGCACTACACCGATTGGACAATCGGTCACGTACACTCCGGTGCATTAGGTTGGGTTGCAATGGTATCTATTGGTTCCGTTTATCACCTAATACCTAAACTGTTCGGTCAAGAGCGCATGTACTCTGTTAGCTTGATCAACACGCATTTCTGGTTGGCAACAATTGGTACGGTTCTCTATATCGTAGCGATGTGGATTTCTGGTGTTATGCAAGGTCTGATGTGGCGTGCAGTTAACTCAGACGGTACGTTGACTTACAGCTTCGTTGAATCTGTAGAGCAGTCTTACCCGTTCTACTTTGTTCGTTTCCTTGGTGGTTTCATCTTCTTGGCTGGTATGTTCCTAATGGCATACAACGCTTATAAGACAATCACTGCCCCTAAAGACAGCTTAAAAGCTGTTGCTCAACCGGCATAAGGAGATTGACTAATGAGTTCGAATTCAAATAACCGTCATGAAATTGTAGAGAAGAACGTAGGTCTTCTTGCCATTTTGATCGTATTTGCAATCAGCCTTGGGGCTTTGGTGGAAATTACACCGTTGATTTTCCAAGACCAGACGACTAAGCCAGTTCAAAACTTGCGCCCATACACAGCGCTGGAAATGGAAGGTCGTGATATCTACATCCGAGAAGGCTGTAATGTATGTCACAGCCAGATGATTCGTCCTTTCCGTGCAGAAACGGAGCGTTACGGTCACTACTCTGTCGCCGGTGAAAGTGTTTGGGAGCACCCATTCCTTTGGGGTTCAAAACGTACAGGACCAGATTTGGCTCGTGTCGGTGGTCGTTACTCCGATGAGTGGCATCGCGTTCACTTAATTGATCCGCGAGAGCTTGTTCCTGAGTCCAACATGCCTGGCTTCCCTTGGTTGGAAGAAAATGTTTTAGACGGCAAGCTGACTCAGAAGAAACTGACCATTTTCCGCGATCAATTTGGCGTTCCTTACACGGATGATCAGATCGCAAATGCAAAACAAGAAGTAGAAGGTAAAACAGAGATGGATGCCATCATTGCTTACCTTCAATCTCTTGGTCACGCAATGAAGTAAGGGGGATATATGGATATCGGTACTATTCATAGTATATGGACCATAGTGTTGTTCGTTAGCTTTCTTGGTGTCGTGTGGTGGGCTTACGGGAAAAGCCGTAAAGCACGCTTCGACGAGGCCGCTAATCTAGTATTCGCTGACGAGCAAGAGCCCTCTGAAGAGAAAGAAGGAGTGACCAAATAATGAGTACTTTTTGGAGTCTCTGGGTAATTATCATTACCGTAGGCACGTTGCTAGGCTGTGCTGCCCTTCTTTACTGGTGTGTTAAAGATAAGATGGGTGTAGAAGAAGGTGTGGACATGGGACACGAATACGATGGTATTCGTGAACTGAATAACCCTCTTCCAAAGTGGTGGACATATTTGTTTATTAGTACCTTTGTATTTGCTGCGATTTACTTGGCGTTGTTTCCAGGTTTGGGTAGCTTCAAAGGACTATTGGGGTGGCAAAGCTCCGATCAAACGGTGACCACTGTTCAGCAGTCTCGTGAGCGAATTGCTAAAGCGCAAGAAGAAAAGCGCTTGGATCAATATGCTAAAGAACTGGACGATGCAGACGCTTATTTTGGCGAAGCATTCCGTAAGCTTGCATACAATGAAGCGGGTGAACTCAGCGACATTACTGAAATCGCTAAAAATGAAGAAGCGATTAAAGTTGGTCAGCGTTTGTTTTTACAAAACTGTTCGCAATGTCATGGTTCTGATGCCCGTGGTCTAAAAGGCTTTCCTAACCTTACGGATAACGCTTGGTTATATGGCGGTGAGCCTGTTGCCATCGTAAATACGGTTATGAATGGTCGTATTGGTGCTATGCCTGCATGGGGCGAATCTTTTGGCGAGCAAGGCGTACGTGAGGTGGTAACTTATACGTTGAGTCTTTCTGGTCGTAAAGTTAACGCACGTGAAGCGGCGGCAGGTAAAGCTCGCTTTGCTGCATGTGCTGCCTGCCATGGTACAGACGGTAAAGGAAACCCTGCGTTTGGTGCGCCAGACCTAACAGACCAAGTTTGGCTGTTTGGTGAAACGCGTGCCGACATCACAGAGACGGTTATGTACGGTCGTCAAGGTGTGATGCCTGCATGGAAAGACATTCTAGGTGAAGATAAGGTTCAACTTGTTTCCGCTTACGTTTGGAGCTTGAGTAACTCAGGCAAATAGTACAATTCTATACAGCCCCTACCCAAGGGGCTGTCTTTTCTATAAGTTAATTCTAAATTCCGTTATTGAGAACTTTTCTATGGTACAGCCTTGGTATAAACAATTTTGGCCGTGGTTTCTGATCGCGCTTCCAGCTACCGTCGTTGTGGCAAGTTTCGTCACGCTTGGTATTTTTTCAAAAAACTCCGTTTCGCTGGTTGCCGAGGATTACTATAAAAAAGGCAAAGGCATCAATATTGATATCTCAAAGCAGAACGCTGCTCGGGATCTCAGCTTATCGGCTAATGTCTCTACCAGTTCCAATCGTATTGTTATCGATTTTGATAAAGGCGAGCTTGAGCACTTCCCTGCTTTGGTGGTGACATTTTCGCACCGAACGCTCGCAGACCGAGACTTTTCTCAAACATTATCGGCTAATGCCTTAGGCCAGTATGCAATCAATTTAGACAACGAGATTGAAGGCCCTTGGTTTGTTGAAGTAGAACCACACAATAAAGAGTGGCTAATTCAAGGTAAAGTGACCTTCCCATCACAATCACCGACGCAATTGGGTAATTAAATTAATGACAAAAGAGTGTTATCACTGCGGTGAAGATGTACCAGCCAACACTGATTTTAAAGTCGAAATTTTAGGGCAAGAACGTGAAATGTGCTGCCCAGGTTGCGAATCTGTTGCTCAAACCATTGTTGAAAGCGGGCTCGTTTCTTACTACCAATATAGAACGGCACCAGCCGAAAAAGCCGATCTGGTTCCAGAGCAGCTTAGAAACCTCATCCACTATGACAACGAAGAAGTTCAATCTGAATTTGTTCGCCAGTCAGAACATCAATCAGAGGTGACATTGTCACTTGATGGCGTGTCTTGCGCCGCTTGTGCATGGCTCATTGAAAAACAGCTAGTTAATCAATCCGGTGTACTCTCTATTCGAGTGAACACCACCACGAACCGTGCCATTTTAGCGTGGGATAAGACTCAAGCTAAGCTCAGTGATTTGTTGGCGACTGTACACCAATTAGGGTACAAAGCAGCGCCATTTGAAGCGGACCAACAAGAAGCGTCTTATCACCGTGCGATGAAACAGTACCTTTACCGGCTTGGCATTGCTGGTTTAGCCACCATGCAAGTCATGATGCTGGCTGTGGCGCTGTACTTGGAAGTATTCGGTGATTTAGATGCAGAATTCAAACAGTACTTTCGTGTTGTGAGCTTGATTTTTGCTACCCCTGTGCTGCTTTATTCTGCACTTCCATTTTACTTAAATGCGTGGCGTAGCTTAAAAGGGCGAACGCTGGGTATGGATGTTCCAGTCTCTATCGCCCTTATCTTTGCCTATGTGGCAAGTTTGGTGGCGACGGTGACAGAGCAAGGTGAAGTCTTTTTTGAATCAATCACCATGTTTACCTTCTTCTTGCTGCTCGGGCGTTTTTTGGAAATGCGAGCAAGAAGAAAAGCAGCCGCGGCCAGTGCTAATTTACTGAAACTTATTCCCTCAATGGCAACGAAGTTGGATGGCACCCAAGTTCCAGTTAAAACGTTAACGATTGGCGATCAGGTAAGAGTGTTACCCGGAGAGCACGTTCCCGCGGATGGCATTATCTTAAAAGGTCGCGTACATATTGACGAATCTATGTTAACTGGTGAATCCATTCCAGTCGTGAAGAAGCAAGGCGACACGGTGTTCGCAGGTACGTTGAACGGCGAAGAGTCGTTTGAATTGGAAGTGAATACCAGTAAAGCAAATTCGATGATCTCCAACATAGTCAGGCTGCAAGATGAAGCTCAAATGTCTAAGCCTAAGATTGCGCAAGTTGCGGATGTCGTCGCTCGATACTTTGTTGCCGTCATTCTGATTGTAGCGGCTTGCACTTGGGCCTATTGGCATCAAACACAACCAGAGGACGCTTTCTGGATCATGCTGGCTGTACTTGTTGCAACCTGCCCTTGTGCGCTTTCACTTGCCACCCCTACTGCGATCACATGTGCCACCTCTCGTATGGGAAATTTAGGGATTCTTCTTCGTAAGGGGCATGTGTTTGAAACTCTGTGTAAAGTCAATCATTTGGTTGTTGATAAAACAGGCACCCTAACAGAAGGTAATATTCAGATAGATCGCACCGAAGTTACTAGTAACCATTTCTCTGAAGAGGAATGTCTAGCGGTTGCGGCTTCACTAGAGAATCATGCAAACCACCCTATTGCTAAGGCATTTAAAGCGTTTGCAGATACAACAATCGAAGTGGATCAAGTCGAAAATAAAATTGGCTTCGGCATTGTGGGTCTATACAAGGGGCAACCTTGCAAAATCGGAAGTGCGAATTTTGTATTGGGACAAGAAACCGAGTCGAAACAACCGTGTGTGTATCTATCCGTCAATGATTCTCACGTGGCTACTTTCTACTATCACGATCCTATCCGTGAGCAAAGCCAAGTACTTATTTCTAAACTAGCAGAGGCGGGAATCAAAACGACCCTCCTTACAGGCGATTCTTTGAATAATGCACAACCTGTTGCGAACGCAATGGGGATTGAATCTGTGGTAGCCAGCGCCAGCCCACAAGAGAAACTGGAGTTCTTGTCAACACTCAAGGATCATGAGGTTTCTCTGATGATAGGTGATGGTATTAACGACGCACCTACCCTTGCAGGTGCTCACCTTTCAGTAGCAATGGGAGGCGGTGCTGATGTCGCTAAGTCTTCAGCTGATATGGTGTTGTTAGGGGATAAACTTGATAAATTGATTGAAGCACGTTTACTTGCCCTCAAAACACGCAAAATTATTAGGGAAAACCTTGCGTGGTCGCTAGGATATAACTTATTGATATTGCCTTTAGCGGTAGCTGGACTCGTGGCACCTTATATCGCCGTTGTTGGAATGTCTGCCAGTTCAATCATCGTTGTTACCAACTCACTCAGGTTGCTTAAAGAAAATGGCTAGTCTTTATATTCTTATCCCCATCGCAATACTGCTTGTATGCCTAGCTGTTGCGGTTTTCTTATGGGCAGTAAAAAGCGAACAGTTTGAAGATTTGGAACGTCAAGGGCACAACATTTTGTTCGATGAAGATGAAACGCATGAAAAAGCCAAGCCGAAGCCACACAATAATGATCCAGAGTAATTCTTAAATGGCTGATTGGTTAGGGGCATTGTTGATTGGAGTTCTTGGTGCGGGGCACTGCATGGGAATGTGTGGGGGCATTGCTTCTGCCGTTGCTGTAGGAAGCTCCAACGCCTCTCGAATACTGCTCATCACGCTGTTTTATAACTTAGGTCGTCTATCATCTTATGCCTTTACCGGAGCACTAATTGGTGGTGCCATCTCATCTATCGCTCAGTTTTCTGACTTCAATCTAGCACTGACCTATCTACGTTTAGTTTCCGCCGCGTTCATGATTTTACTCGCCCTGTATATCGCAAAGTGGTGGCAAGGCTTATTGGTAATAGAGAAGCTGGGCCAAGGTGTATGGAAATTTGTTTCACCTGTGGGGAAAAAGCTTCTTCCGCTACGCTCGCCACTTCACGCATTTCCATTTGGTTTTGTATGGGGATGGTTGCCTTGTGGATTGGTTTACTCAACCTTAACGTGGGCGGCGGTTTCCGGTAGTGCTTTAGATGGTGCTCTTATTATGTTTGCATTTGGCTTAGGTACCCTACCTGCCATGTTATTGGTTGGTTTAAGTGCCGTTAAGTTTCAAAAGTGGCAAAGAAACGAAATTTTTCGCCAGTGCGGGGCTCTTCTCTTATTAGTGTATGGGAGCTACACCGCCTATGATGCAATCTCATTACTTTCATAATTTGTCACATCTCTATGTTTCTATGCCTTTTTTTTCACTACCCTTTAGTATTAGGAAGTGGTAAAATATTGATGTATATCAAAATAGCGTTTGGGTGTTATGATTTCAAATAAGCCAGCAACAAATAGAGTTCAGTCCGGTGGATGTGCCATTCACTGTCAAGATTGTAGTATTAGCCAACTCTGTATTCCTTTCACTCTCAATGAATCTGAGCTCGATCAACTAGATGAAATCATTGAAAGAAAGAAGCCTATCCAGAAAGGTCAGGAGATATTCAAAGCAGGTGATGAACTAAAATCACTGTATGCAATACGCTCTGGAACCATCAAAAGTTACACCATTACTGAACAAGGCGATGAGCAGATTACTGCATTCCACCTTGCCGGTGATTTAGTTGGCTTCGATGCCATTAACGATAATTCTCACCCCAGCTTTGCTCAAGCACTTGAAACATCGATGGTGTGTGAAATTCCATACGAAATTTTAGACGATTTATCTGGCAAAATGCCAAAGCTTCGCCAGCAAATTATGCGTTTGATGAGTAATGAAATCAAAGGCGACCAGGAGATGATCCTACTTCTTTCTAAGAAGAATGCTGAAGAAAGGCTTGCTGCATTTTTATACAACCTCTCTACTCGCTTTTCTCAGCGTGGATTCAGCCCTAGAGAGTTTCGCTTAACCATGACACGTGGTGATATCGGTAACTACTTGGGCTTAACAGTTGAAACCATCAGCCGTTTGTTAGGTCGCTTCCAAAAAGCCGATATGCTTAGCGTAAAAGGCAAGTATATTACGATTTTAGATCATGATGCGATGCAAGAACTTGCCGGCGTATCAAGCGATTAATCCTATAGTTGGATCATAGTTTCATCTAAGTGGCTCAGTTCTGAGCCACTTCATATTTCTCTCGTATATTTTCCAGTTTCCCTAAATATTTTTACTCATTTAAGCTACAGTTATCTTAAGATTAGCCTCTAACCTTTTGGTTTCTAAGGAGCTGTTATGAGTATTTACAATAAGATTCTCGTTGTTGCAGATGTCAATAATGACCAGCAGCCAGCGCTAGCCAGAGCAATTCAGCTGAGCGAAAGCAGTCGTTCAGAAAGCCATATTACGTTTTTTCTTTCTATTTATGATTTCTCTTATGAAATGACATCAATGCTTTCGATGGACGAGAGAGATGCAATGAGACGCGGCGTTATTCAGCAGCGAGAAGCATGGATGGAAGAAGTTGCCCAACCCTATCTTAATGATTCAGTGAAATTTGATATTAAAGTGGTTTGGCACAATCGCCCATATGAAGCCATCATAGGTGAAGTGTTTGCTGGAGCGCATGAAATAGTAGTGAAAGCGACACGTAAGCATGACGTGCTTGAATCTGTCATATTCACACCGACAGATTGGCACATTCTGCGTAAGTGCCCTTGCCCTGTCCTTCTTGTGAAAAATCACGACTGGCCAGTGAATGGTAACGTGATGGCTTCGATACATGTTGCTTCAGAAAACCCTACCCACCAAGATTTAAACGATACGATGGTAGAGCAACTGCAAGACATTAGTAGCCGTTTAAACGCCAAATTTGCATTGGTCAATGCCTACCCTGTTACGCCTGCAAATATCACCATAGAGTTACCAGAATTTGATCCCACAACTTATAGCGACGCAGTGCGTGGGCATCATTTGACGGCAATGAAAGCGTTACGTCAAAAGCATGGTATTGATGAAAGTGATACTCGAGTTGAGCAAGGTTTGCCTGAAGAAGTCATTCCTAAAATAGTGGACGAGCTTGATGCAGGTCTTGTGATCTTAGGAACGACGGGCAGAACAGGTTTATCTGCCGTATTTATTGGTAATACTGCTGAACACGTCATCGATAAAATTAACTGCGATGTTCTGGCTTTAAAGCCTAATGGCTATATAAGTCCACTTGATCCAAATCAATGAGTTTCACCCAGAAACCTTAATTTTCACAGAAGCTTCAAGGTAGTTTGGACATGTAAATAGGCAAGCGTTGGCTTGCCTGTTTTGTTTGTAGGAAGATGAACTCTTAGTGGCTACTGTGAATAGCACTTAAAACACTGGTATCTATCTTGGATATCCGTATTATACGCACTTCAAATTATTGTCGAAATAACAACAGAAAAACTGGATATGACTGAGCAAAGTAACGAGCGCACAAAAGCTCAACAATACAACTTCAATAAGTTGCAAAAACGCATTCGTCGCAACACCGGAAATGCCATTAGAGACTTCAATATGATTGAAGAAGGCGACCGCATTATGGTGTGCTTGTCAGGTGGTAAAGACAGTTTTACGATGCTCGACATTTTAATGAGTTTGCAAAAAAGCGCACCAGTTAACTTTGAACTGGTGGCAGTTAACCTCGATCAGAAGCAACCAGGTTTTCCCGATCACATTTTACCTGACTACTTGGAAGGTTTAGGTGTTGAGTACAAGATTGTTGAAGAAGACACTTACTCAATCGTTAAAGACAAAGTACCTGAGGGAAAAACTACTTGCTCACTTTGTTCTCGCCTTCGTCGTGGTATTTTGTATCGCACAGCTAAGGAGCTTGGAGCGACAAAGATAGCTTTAGGTCACCATAGAGACGACATTCTTGAAACCATGTTCTTAAACATGTTCTACGGTGGGAAGATAAAAGGTATGCCACCTAAACTGGTGTCTGACAATGGCGAACACGTCGTAATTCGTCCTCTGGCGTACTGCCGCGAGAAAGACATCATCAAGTACTCTGAGATGCGTGAATACCCAATTATTCCATGTAACTTATGTGGTTCTCAGCCAAACCTTCAACGTCAAAACGTTAAACACATGCTGAATACGTGGGATAAGCAATTCCCTGGTCGTATTGAAACCATGTTTACTGCAATGCAGAATGTTGTCCCTAGCCATCTCGCTGATTTCGAACTCTTTGATTTTAAAACAATCAATCGCGACTCAGGTGTGATCAACGGAGGTGATATTGGCTTTGATAAAGAAGACATGCCTGCGGTTCAAAACTCAGATGAAGATGCGGTAGAGTTTGACCCTAAATTACAGCTAGACGTGACAAATATATAATTTGAAGAACACATAAAAGGGGCTCGTATAGAGCCCCTTTTTTTGTGCTTACTCTTCTTTCCTTGCCCATTCAGGCAGCCAATCGCCATGGGCGATTCTAAGTTCGTGTACTAATTGCCATATCTGGTCTAGATCCAATTCTGCTGCCGTGTGCGGATCCATCATAGCTGCATGGTATATGTGCTCAGGGTTTTCCGTCATCAACGCTTCAACAACAAGCGCCTGAACGTTCACACTACTTTGAATTATTGCGTTTAGCTGAGGGGGCAAATTACCTATTTTTGTTGGCTGAATTCCCATGGCATCGACCAAGCAAGGGACTTCCACAGCACAACCTTGAGGCAGTGAATCAATGAGACCTTTGTTGGGCACATTCCCATAGATGACTTCAGGAACGTTTGTCCATACTGCGTTGATGATTGCAGAAGCATACTCGTTACTTTTATCTAGATCGATGGTTTCTTCCGATAACAGCTTTTTGGATTGCTCCTGCCATTGCTCTATTTGTTCGACACATCGCTTCGGGTATTCATCCAGTGGGATTTGAAATTTATGAATAAGATCATCCCTACCCGATTTAATAAACCAAGGTGTGTACTCTGCAAAATGCTCAGAACTTTCGGTTACATAATACCCAGTACGCTTAAGCATCTCATATCGAACCAGATTTTTGCAGCGAGGCATTTCTTGGCTTTCGGGTCTTGGGTAAACACCAGACTCATAGCCTTCAAGAAGTTTCGGATATAAGTCAGCGTATTCACCATTCTCTAAACGTTCTTCAAAATTCAGAAAAAATGCGATGTGATTAATACCCGCGCAACGGAATCGAATTTTATCAATGGGTATTTGCAGGTCAGAAGCTAAACTCTCAGAGGTATGCTGAACTGAATGACAAAGCCCTACTTGTTTGATTTGGGGAAATTTTTCCGCAATTGCCCAAGTATTGATTGCCATTGGGTTTACATATTGAAGAAGTATCGCTTCAGGGCACACTTCAAGCATATCTTCGCATACCGACCATAAGTGAGGTACGGTGCGCAACCCACGCATGATGCCACCAACGCCAAGTGTATCTGCTATTGTTTGCTCTAAACCAAACTTTTTTGGTATCTCAAAGTCGGTCACTGTGCAGGGTTCATAACCACCGATTTGAAAAGCGACAATCACAAAATCAGCGTCTTTTAACGCGTCTTTCTGACCTAAATGAGTAGAGAGAGTCGCATCACACTTCAGTGTAGAAATCATTTTCTCGGCGACCGCTTTTGATTCATCTAGACGGTCCTGATCGATATCCATTAATGCAACATGAGCGCCTTGCAAGCGTTCACGTTGTAAAATATCACCGACAATGTTTTTCATAAACACCGTAGATCCGGCACCAATAAAGGCGATTTTTGGGTATTCTTTCACTTATGTCATCCCTGTTCATGCTGGTATACGTTGATTATTGGTTAACAAACTTACAGATACCTCCTAAATTACAAACAAAACTTCCGGAAAGTAAATTTTTTCTTGCTGACACCTACTCTTACTGACAAAGTGAATGAGTGCCCAAGTTTTAAAACGTGATTAATAACTCCCAACTTAATAGGTTTTATGCAATGAAGCAGTCGATACCCTCTCATGAGTATTCCAGTACCTATCGGGTGGAAGATCCTGATTACCCGAAAGATTGCGGGATTGTGGTGGAAGATATAAAACCCAGAGCCTTTGAAGCGTCTTATTACCATCACCATGCCTCTATTGAAATGAACTATCTACATGATGGGGCGATGACATATTCCTTTTCAGGAAAAGAGGTCAAATTAAAAAGTGGGTGTTTTACTCTGTTTTGGGGAGCTAATCCCCATCGAGTTGTATCCGTTGATGGCGCAACTCGAATAACAAACGTGTACATATCACTGTCGCAATTATTGCAATGGTCATTGCCTCCGGAGTTTATAGACGCAGTGTTAAGCGGTGCTGTGGTGTGTACACAAGAATCCAACCCGCTCGACCATCAGATAGTTGAGCGCTGGGCAGAGGAACAAAATCGAAATGCAAATTGGCGTAGGCTACACGCGCTGGAAGTCGAGTCTCGCTTACTGCGACTTGCTAATGAAGGTTGGAATACGATGTTACGTCGTAACAAAGTCGATAGTGAAACCATTGTTGGCGGCAAAGCTATTCTTCATTTCGAATCAATGTTGCGCTTTATCAGTGAGCATTTTTCATCCCCCATAGGCTTGCAAGACGTCGCACAAGATATTGGGGTGTCTAAGGGGTACGCAATGGCTTTGTTTCGCAAACTATTGGGGAAAACCATTAAAGAACACCTTACCGATCTCAGAATGTATCACGCGAAAATGTTGTTAGCGGAATCAGATACAAAAATTGTAGCAATCGCATTAGACAGCGGGTTTGGGTCTCTTTCTGCGTTTTATGATGCCTTTCAAAAACAGGAGGGAATCTCGCCGGCAGCATTTAGGAAGCAAAGCCTTGTAGGACAGAGATTCCACTCCAACTCGTAAGCTGGAGTGAATCACTTGGTATTGAATCTAGTCTGCTTTAGGAAGATAAGGTAGGACTCTCGTGGTTTGCGCTGGCAAAGTAAAGCTCTCGCCTTTCTTGAGGTTGTTGAGCGCAAAGTATGCTCTGCCATTAACGATCTCGACCGACTTTCCATTTGGAAGCGTAATTTCACTATTCAGGCTATCGGCAAATTCCAACGTAACTCCTTCTACATCTGGAGTGAACCAACTCGCAAACATGCCGCCCAAGTCTTCTAGCATCACCTGCATTTGGGGCAGTAGCTTTTCAATATCTTCGTATTTTACTGATCCACTTAGCTGCTCTTTTGCCATTACAACTAACGAGAAATCACATCTTTTGTCTTTTTCAGTGCGCACAAAAACCAAAGGGTTTGCCGATTTCAAATTCTGATCAATGGGCACTTTTAGTTCGTAGCCTGAGGTATCAAATTCTTCGTAATGTTCTTCTTTTTCCATCCATGCTTTTTCGAGTAGGCAAAGCTTTTTAGAATCTGCGTCCACAAAGAACAGACCGACTTTTACATCGTCGTGCCCTTCACTCGCGTTGCTCTTCATTTGAGAGTACAACTTTGAATAAGTGAACATGTATTCTTGAGCTTGAAGTGGCAGTGCCAAGCCTAGCGAAACAGAAAAAGCGATTAGAGGGGTAATTTTCATTATTGAATTCCGAACTCAGTCCAATATTTATTGTTGTGGCGGATCATAGCTTGTAATTCATCAACATACGCTTGACCACGCTCAGAATAGTGACTTAATCCTTGTGTCAATGCGAGTGCTGTCTTCTCACTTTGTAGGTCTTGTCCAGATTGTTCAAGTTGTGAACGAATGGTGCGAAGTTCTGCATATGCTCGGTTGCGATTTACATTCATAAAGTATGCAGAAACTGAATCTTGTGCTGAACCAAATTTTGCGACTTCATGGGTTGCTCCTTCATTTCTTCTTAGTGGCACAAGACCACAGCCCTTTCTGTAGCACCATTGACCAAAAAAGTTGTTCGCTTTGGTTGCGAAGCGAGACGTTCCCCAAGCGGATTCGTTCGCTGCTTGTGTCAACACTAGGCTAGGAGGTAGAACGTTTACCCGCAACAACATTGTGTTGAGCCAATCTTCGGTAATGCCTTCTGAAGGCACAGCGTACTGATAGGCCTTCGCTAATTTCTCCGCGCTTTGCAGATGTTTTTCTGTATTGCGAGTATCACTGCCTTTGGATTTCATCGAAAGCAAAAACTGGCGTTCTTGTAATACGCGGTGGTTTTCTATTGCAATCGCAGGGTTTAGAAAACCAAAGAATGAGGATTTCTTTTCATTCACGTTTGTTATCGCGGCGAAATCCGGTTTCTTACCCACGCTTGGCAAAGGTTTAGAAACCGCCTTTTCGGTAGGCTTGGTTTGGGGTTCTTTTTCCAAAAATGGAAACAAAAACGCTGCGGCGAAAAACGCAGCAGCGCCAATTTTTAAAAGGGTTTTAAGCATCAAATGTACCGGAGTTATTCGAACCTTGTTGAGGTTTAGATGGAATGTCTGAAGCAACAATTTTAAGTTGGATACCGAACATGTTGCGATACAGAATGCCTTTCACATGGAAGAAGAAAGGTACGACAAAAATCAATCCGATTCCGTAAAGCATGGTTGCGATAAAGAACATCAAGCCAACCACTAGGTAGATACCAAAGATTGGGAATATTTTTTTATTTACTGCTCTAAAAGACAACAGCAAAGATTGCATTGGAGGAATACGCTTCTCACAGATAAGCAAAATAGAATGGCTAAATGCTATGGTGAGATAGAGTGATAGAAATGGGAGAAGCTGCCCCGCAATTCCTTGCAACAGAATACTGAACGCCGTTGCGAGAATGACAGGGATTGTGTACTGAAGCCCTTTCGCCATATGACGAGACTTAGTACGTAAACCGGCCGAGTGGCTCATGGCCATCAGACTGATGCCAGCATATAGCGGTGCGCTGATTAACTCGTAGCTGAAATTGGCATAAAAGATTGACTGAAATATTTGTGGGTCAGCCTCTTGCGGGTTTTGCACTAAAGTGAGTAACACAGTTGGATCGCCAAGTTGCATTTTTAAAGCAACAAAGAAGATTACGGCTTGTATCGCAATCAAAGCCACGATCGCGGGGGAAAATGAAAAGAAGTTTTTCATCGTATACTTCCAAGCTTCTTGAATCACTTCGCCTGGTTTCAGTTCGTATTGTCCGGAAAGAGCTTGTTCTATGCTCCCTCCTAAGTTGAAATCTTTTACTATTTCATTATTCATATGTACTTCCGGGTCAAAAGTGTGACCAAATAACGTTCTCAGTATTCATATCGCCCACTCTATGGTGAGCGTTGAAAAATACGGCGATTATACGTGGGAGTTGCTCCGTCTTAAAAGCAAGATTGCAACATCTGTTTAATTTTAGAATCAATTGCCTAATAATTGCACTTTCTTATTCATTCTTTTATTCAGATTCCATCAAATCATGAAAATTCCAGCTATATACTCAAGCTACCTCAAGGTGCAGGATTCAGAGCTCTATCTTCTGTTTCAATTCAAGCCTCTCTACTTCAAAATCAGGATGAAGAGTCCTTTCCAAGTTCTTTGACGATGAAATGGAGCAGAAGATTATCTCCCAAGGGCGAGATTGCTTGGATTTCATGCTGCGTTACCGATTTTTGATTTAGAACCACTAGATCTTCAAATCGGTGCCTTGCCTGAAAACCAAGCAATTCTCGCTGAACCTAGCATCTTGAGATAGCTTGAGTATAACCTCTGTGAATCTATGTGCGGCGGTAAGCAATTAGCTAGTCGAACGAACAGTGTTCACGTTTTAGGTAAAGCGCAGATTTTTGATATGAAACTCCAGTTTTTATGCACTCGGAAATCTGTGTGAAAAGCGTACAAATCGTTGTGTGAGAAATGGCTAATTTTAATGCCAAAAAAATTTTAGTTTTTTGTAAGAAAATGCTTTGAGAACCTCACATAGAGGCATATTATGCGCTCCCTACTCTACCAACGTTCTGGTCGTGCCAGTACTGGCTTTTAATAGGAGAAATACAGACATTGAAAAAGCCAAATCATGTTGTTCAGCTAGCGTCCATTGGAAAAAGCTTCGATGGTAAAAAAATCATTGATGAATTCAACTTAAACGTGAATCACGGTGAATTCCTGACCATTTTAGGTCCCTCTGGCTGTGGTAAAACAACGGTTCTGAGGATGATTGCAGGTTTTGAAACCTGTGACCAAGGAAGCATCCAAATTGATGATGTGGACGTCACGGCAGTACCTGCCGAGCAGCGGCACGTAAATACGGTTTTTCAAAGTTATGCCCTGTTTCCTCACATGACGGTATTCGACAACGTTGCCTTTGGGTTGCGTATGCAGAAAGTGCCGGCTTCGGATATTGAACCAAGAGTTTTCGAAGCATTAAAAATGGTTCGATTGGATCATATGGCTGCACGCAAACCTCACCAGCTTTCTGGCGGACAGCAGCAACGTATCGCGATTGCACGTGCAGTCGTAAACAAGCCGAAAGTGCTGCTACTGGACGAGTCTTTGTCTGCGTTGGATTACAAACTGCGTAAGCAAATGCAGGTTGAGTTAAAGCAGCTTCAGCGTCAATTGGGCATTACATTTGTCTTTGTTACTCACGACCAAGAAGAAGCGCTGTCTATGTCTGACCGAATCATCGTGATGAAAGACGGAAAGATTGAACAAGATGGCTCTCCGCGTGAAATATACGAAGAGCCCAAAAACCTGTTCGTGGCAAAGTTTATTGGCGAGATCAATGTGTTTGATGCAGAAGTAATCGAGCGTATCGATAGCAAACGCATTAAAGCGACAATAGAAGGTGTTGAGTCCATTGTTTACTACGATGAGGCAGTAGCAACAGGCGATAAGCTTCAAGTACTGCTTCGTCCTGAAGACTTAAGACTGGAAGAGATTAAAGAAAGTGAAACCAAGGGCATTGTTGGCCATGTGACCGACCGTACCTATAAAGGTATGACATTGGATTCGGTTGTTGAGCTGGAATCGGGCATGCGTGTGATGGTAAGCGAATTCTTCAATGAAGATGATCCAGATGTTGATCATTCATTGGGTCAAAAAGTCGCCGTAACTTGGGTTGAAAGCTGGGAAGTGGTACTGGCAGATGAACAAGACGTTTAATTTTCAAAACTCACTGAAATGGCATAGCGCTTTTAATCTACAAAAAATGATCATCGGTCTGATTGTCGGTTGGTTGGTCATTTTTGTGCTGATTCCAAATGTCATGATCATCGGAACCAGCTTTTTAACGCGTGACGAAGCAAACCTTATTGAGATGACGTTCACGCTTGATAACTATGCCCGTTTAGCGGACCCACTCTACTTCAAAGTATTGTGGCATTCCTTCTATATGGCGATTGTCGCCACACTGCTGTGTTTGGTGATTGGATACCCGTTTGCTTACATCGTGGCAAAAATGCCCGAGAAATGGCGTCCGTTTATGCTGTTTTTGGTGATTGTACCATTCTGGACAAACTCACTGATTCGCACTTACGGATTGAAAATTGTGTTGGGTACGCAAGGCATCTTAAATAAGAGCTTGTTGGCGTTGGATATTATCGATAAACCCATTCGGATAATGTACAGCGAGTCGGCTGTCATGATTGGATTAGTGTACATCTTGCTTCCATTTATGATTTTGCCCTTGTACTCGGCCATTGAAAAATTGGACGACACCTACTTGGAAGCGGCAAAAGATCTTGGCGCAAACAAACTACAAACTTTGCTCAAAGTGGTATTGCCGCTCACGATGCCGGGCATCATTGGCGGTTGTTTGTTGGTGTTATTACCAGCGCTTGGCATGTTCTACATTTCAGACTTACTGGGAGGCGCAAAAAACTTGCTGATCGGTAATGTCATTAAGAGCCAGGTACTGAATGCTCGTGATTGGCCATTTGGCGCAGCAACCAGCATCGCGCTCACTGTCGCTATGGCGATCATGTTATACGCCTACTATAGGGCTGGGAAATTGTTGAACAAAAAAGTGGAGCTAAACTGATGGGCAAGTCAATTAAGTTTAGCTTTATGGCATTAGTGTACGCGTTTTTGTATTTGCCAATCATTGTGTTGATCGTCAACTCCTTCAATGCCAGCAAATTTGGCATGAAATGGGGTGGATTCACAACCAAATGGTACGAGGCGCTTGTTAACAACGACAGCTTAATGCAAGCAGCGTGGCACTCATTGAACGTTGCCGTATTTTCAGCAACCGCAGCCACCATCATTGGTAGCCTGACGGCTGTTGCCCTTTTCCGTTATCGCTTTAAAGGGAAAGGCATGGTGAATGGCTTGTTGTTCATCGTAATGATGTCGCCAGATATTGTGATGGCAATTTCTTTACTAGCACTGTTTTTGGTTTTGGGTGTGCAATTGGGCTTCTTTACCCTTTTCTTTGCTCATATTACCTTCTGTTTACCATTTGTGGTGGTGACAGTGTATTCACGTCTCAATGGATTCGATGTGAAAATGTTGGAAGCCGCAAAAGATTTGGGAGCAAGTGAATGGGTTATATTGAAGCAGATAATATTACCCCTAGCCAAACCAGCAGTTGCAGCGGGTTGGCTGCTCAGTTTTACCCTGTCATTGGATGACGTCATCATCAGCTCATTCGTTACTGGACCGACTTATGAAATCCTGCCATTGAAGATTTACTCAATGGTGAAAGTCGGCATTTCGCCAGAAGTGAATGCATTGGCAACTGTGATGTTGGTGGTATCTCTTGTATTGGTTGTGATTTCACAATTGCTAGCAAGAGAAAAAGTAAAGTAAATTAGTGTGATAACACCAGTTTGTATTTATTCGACAGCGCAGTATAGGACTGCGCTGTTTTCTTATCTCGATTAGTTTGGAGCTAACGTTAATGAAAAAATGGGCTACTTTTTTAGCTGGTAGTGCATGTGCGCTTTCCTTACTGACTCAGTCAGTACAAGCGAACGAAAATGATGAATTGGTATTCATGAACTGGGGGCCGTACATCTCTAGCGACCTCTTAAAGCAGTTTACCGATGAAACGGGTATCAAGGTGATTTACTCAACGTATGAGTCAAACGAAACCTTGTATGCCAAGCTGAAAACACACAATAAAGGTTATGATTTGGTCGTACCTTCAACCTACTTCGTTTCTAAGATGCGAGACGAAGGTATGTTGCAAAAAATCGATAAGTCGAAGCTTTCTAATTTCACCAAGCTTGATGCCAATTATCTAAACAAGCCCTACGATCCAAACAACGAATACTCTATTCCTCATGTTGTTGCGATTACGGGTTTAGCGGTGAATACGGACATGTATGATGTAAGCCAGTTTAATAGCTGGGGCGATCTATGGAATTCCGATTTGGAAGGTCAACTGATGCTGATGGATGACACCCGAGAAGTGTTCCATATCGCGCTTCGTAAGCTCGGCTATTCAGGTAATACCACCGATGAAAAGCAGATCGATGAAGCGTATGCAGAGCTGCAAAAACTGATGCCAAATGTGCTGGTGTTTAACTCAGATAACCCAGCCGCGCCTTACCTTTCTGGTGAAGTGGGTGTTGGTATGCTCTGGAATGGTTCAGCTGCCGCTGCACAAGCAGAAGGTTTGCCGTTGGAATTGGTGTTCCCAAAAGAAGGCGGTATTGGCTGGGTGGATAACTTTGCAATCTCTTCAGGGGCAACGAATGTCGATGCTGCGCATAAGATGATCGATTTTCTACTTCGCCCTGAAATCGCAGAGCAAATTTCAAAGAACGCGGGTTACTTAACGGCAGTAAAGGAATCCAACGAGAAGTTTAAAGATGTCTCACCACTCTTTCCGTCTCAAGAAGATTTAGACCGAGTGGAATGGCAGGCAGCGGTTGGCGACAAGACAGTGAAGTATGAAGAGTACTTTATGAAGCTGAAAGCTGGTCAATAAAATATCGTTTAAACATGATTTGTAAGGGCAATTTCGATTGCCCTTTTTCATTCGTTAAAAACTGGAGTACAATTCTGCCACTTAACTCTGAGAGTGAGATCCAGATCAAATAAGTTGAGCTGGAAATAATCTCTCCCACTAACAGATAAAGGGAAAAAATGAAAAATTGCTCTAGACTGTTTGCTGGTCTTATCAGTGCTGCATCTATCCTTTCTTTCAACGCTTTTGCTGCAGACGAAGAACTGTACTTCTACAATTGGTCTGAATACATCCCAAGTGAGGTTCTAAAAGACTTTACCAAGGAAACGGGTATCAAAGTTATCTACTCTACCTACGAGTCTAACGAGAGCATGTACGCTAAGTTAAAAACTCAAGGTGCTGGCTACGACTTGGTTGTGCCATCAACGTATTTTGTTTCCAAAATGCGTAAAGAGAAGATGCTGCAAAAAATCGACAAGGAGAAACTTTCTCACTTTGCAGATCTCGATCCTAACTACCTAGATAAGTCTTTTGACCCAAGTAATGACTACTCAATTCCTTATATTTGGGGCGCGACAGGTATCGGCATCAATTCCGACATGCTAGACAAGTCGAGATTTAAAAACTGGGCAGATTTCTGGGACCCGAAATGGGAAGGCCAGTTGATGATGATGGACGACTCACGTGAGGTGTTCCACATTGCCCTTACCAAGCTGGGCTATTCCGCTAACACAACAAACCCAGACGAAATCAAAGCCGCGTATGAAGAACTGAAAAAATTGATGCCAAATGTTTTGGTATTTAATTCAGATTTCCCTGCTAACCCTTACCTAGCAGGAGAAACCTCATTAGGTATGCTTTGGAATGGCTCTGCTTACTTAGCACGCCAAGAAGGCGCGACAATTGATATTGTGTGGCCAGAGAAAGGCACCATCTTCTGGATGGACAGCCTGTCTATTCCTTCTGGCGCTAAGAACGTTGAAGCCGCTCATAAGATGATTGATTTCCTTCTTCGTCCAGAGAATGCTGCGAAAATCGCGGTTGAGATTGGCTACCCTACTCCTGTGAAAACAGCGTATCCGCTTTTGCCTAAAGAGTTTGCAAATGACCCAAGTATTTTCCCACCTCAAGAAGTGATGGAAAAAGGTGAATGGCAAGATGAAGTGGGTGAAGCGAGCACGCTTTACGAAGAGTACTTCCAAAAGCTGAAAGTAAACATGTAATTACCTGAACTTGGGTTTAAGTAACATCACATGAAAAAGCAAAAGCGGGCATTGTCCCGCTTTTTTAGTTCTTGCTACATGAGTAACGATGCCTCATTAAAGAAAACCTTAAGCCTGAGCTCTCATTGCATCTGGAGTACTCAACAATTCTTCTACCAACTTAGGCACCTCTAAGCTTGCTTTTCCGTAGCGTTTTTCTTCGAATTCACTTTCTACCGCGCTCGGCTCTAAGTTAATTTCGATAGTATGTGCACCGTGCATTCTCGCATCATGAACAAAGCCAGCGGCTGGGTATACAACACCCGAAGTGCCAATAGAGATAAATAAATCAGCCTCTTCTAACGCCGCGTAGATTTCGCCCATTTTCAGCGGCATTTCACCAAACCAAACGATATGAGGACGCACTTGCGAAGGCATTTGACAGCAATGGCATAAATCACCCGCCAATATATCGTCTGAGCAGTCTACAACTTGGTTAGACTCGCTGCAGCGTGCTTTAAGCAACTCACCATGCATGTGAATGATATTTTGCGTTCCACCGCGCTCATGGAGGTTATCAATATTTTGTGTAATTACGGTGACTTTTCCATCCAATAGTTCTTCAAGCTTCCCTAACGCTTGGTGTGCTGCGTTAGGTGCAATGGGCGGATCTTGTAGCTTTCTACGTCTTTGGTTATAGAAATCCTGAACGAGCTCAGGATCACGCTGAAAGCCTTCAGGTGTAGCGACGTCTTCAATTTTATGGTTTTCCCACAAACCATCTTGCGCTCGAAACGTTTGAATGCCCGACTCAGCGGATATTCCGGCTCCAGTGAGAATAACAATGTTTCTGTAAGGGAAGTTCATACGACATGCATCCTTGTATTTATCTGTTGTTAACATTAGCACTAAAGACACAGTAGTAGAAAGGGATTAGCGGTAGACCATAGTCGTAAAAAGAGCGACTCAAGTCGCTCTTCTAAAGATTGACACCGTAGTATCGTGAGATGAATATGGGGCAGAAGGTTTAGTCTTCGCTAGTAGAGCTGATCTTATGGATCGCCAAATCCGCCCCATTGAATTCGTCTTCTTCAGAAAGTCTGAGCCCACTAACGAGATTTAATACACCATAAACCGCAGCGGCACCAGCGACAGCTACTACGATGCCAATAACAGTACCCAAGACTTGAACCGTTATGCTCACGCCTCCTAGCCCACCCAGTGCACTCTGACCAAAGATACCGGCAGCAATGCCGCCCCAAGCGCCACAAACACCGTGAAGAGGCCACACACCCAATACATCGTCTATTTTGGTTTTGTTTTGTAAGTACGTGAACAAATAAACAAACACTGCTCCTGCAACACCGCCAGTAATAAGTGCGCCAATCGGATGCATAAGATCAGAGCCAGCACAAACAGCCACCAGCCCAGCTAAGGGACCATTGTGGATGAAGCCAGGGTCATTTCGGCCTGCAACAAGTGCTGTAAGGATACCCCCCGTCATGGCCATTAAGGAGTTCATGGCAACAAGACCGCTGATTCCATTTAGAGTTTGTGCCGACATAACGTTAAACCCGAACCACCCAACACAAAGGATCCATGCGCCTAACGCCAAGAATGGTATGTTTGAAGGTGCGAAGTTCGTGTGTTTTCCAGCGCGTACACGGCCGTTACGCATACCGAGAAAAATGACGGCAACTAACGCGATCCACCCGCCAACACCGTGCACTACAACTGATCCAGCGAAATCGTGGAATGCCGCACCAAATGAGGATTCAAACCAATCTTGCAAGCCGTAATTACCATTCCAGATGATCCCTTCGAACAATGGGTAAACTAGCCCCACAGTAAAAAAGGTCGCGATAAGAACGGGATAGAAACGTGCACGTTCTGCTATGCCACCGGACACGATAGCGGGAATAGCCGCTGCAAAAGTAAGTAAGAAAAAGAATTTGACCAGCTCGTACCCGTTGCCTGCTGAAAGTGTTTCTGCGTCAGCAAAGAAATTCGCTCCGTAAGCGACCCAATACCCAATAAAGAAATACGCGATAGCAGAAACACCGAAATCTGCGAGAATTTTCACTAGCGCATTGACTTGGTTTTTCTTACGCACAGTTCCTACTTCGAGAAAGGCGAAACCAGCATGCATGAGGAAAACCATGATGGCACCAAGTAGAAGAAACAAGGTATCTGAACTTTGAGTGAGTGTGTGGACGGCGCCCTGCACATCCGCAACGGAATTACTCATCTTTAATTACTCCTTTTGTATTTTCTTGCACGCTTCCTGTGCTATTAGTTTTGCATTCCCAATTTTGGGGAATTGAACAAGAGCTAATTACGCAAAGATCGTTCCAAGGCTCAAAAACACAAAGTACAAAACTTAAAGCTTTGTTATTTAATGATTAATTATGTTTACAGTAATTGTTGGGGAATGAAGGATGTCGCACTTGCACTAATATGGTGAGATTGCACTGATTTGGATTTTCCATATTGGTGCATGGTGTTCATGAACAGGTTCTCACCAAACCACATAAACAGACGCCAATCACACTATTTTGCTTTACCAAAGTAAGACTGGATGTTTTTCCTTTTCTTTTAGGCGCACTGAATCAAGTTGAACTATTCTAAAAAGTAGCCCAACTCTATGAATTTGATAATTTATGCCTATCAAAATGTTAATGTCAGAAACGCTTAAAGAGCCATTTGCAAGGTTGTATAAAAGCAAAGAGATTAGCGCAGAATTTGCGGATCTTAAGCAAGTCGTACCTTCAATTCGTTCACTTGACCCTGATATTATTGTTCTTCACTGCTCAGACAATTCATTTGATGATATTTATGAGCTAACTCAGTACGTTCGAAATACTCTAAATAAACTCTCGGCAACGATTTGGGTCGTTTTTGATGAAGGTATGAAGCCCAGCACGTCATTGCCATGCATTGACCATTCGTTCAGTCTGAAAAACACGCCAGAGAAAGAGCTAAATATGCATTTCGAACGTGCAGTGCAAAGGCATAAAGCCATTAATGACAATCAGGCGAACATAAACAGCCGGCTCACAATGTTACTGCGAGTCGGACGTTCGGACATAACCCATTCCGATGATACGTTGTTCGTTGCTGATATTGTGAGTGCGATTGGTCAGTACTGTAACGCCAAAATATCCTTTCTATTTGACGCACCCGAAAATTCTCAACCACCCAACGTGTATCGACTGAAGCAAGGCATACTCGCTGAGCTTGATGACTCATTGAAGGTCATGCTTTCGAAAAACATCCCGTTAGATGGAACCTTACAGCACCCTGTAATAAACAGAGAGCCGTCTAACGCAATACAAGATTTATTTAGTGGTGCGGCTTTGCTGCTTTTCCCTATTTGCACGTATGGGAAATTAAAGTACACCATTGTGTGTATTATCGATAACCAACACCCAGAGCTGATCAACACTGCGAATTTAAAAATACTGGAACAAGTGTCCACCCAATTGAATTCTAGCTTCGAAAGGCGCTATGCCATCACGGAAACAAGCCATAAATATCAAGAGGCACAGGATTCACTAAGCCACATCCAATCGGATAATGAAGATCAAATCCAATCAGAGAAAATGCATTCCTTAAGCAGTATTGCCGTTGGTCTGTTGCACGAAATGAATAACCCCATAAGTTCTACTCTTGGTAATTTCGAGCCTCTAAAGCAATACATCGAGTCGATTCTTGCGCTTTTAGCGCTCCACAAACAGTTGTTTATTGAACCAAATAATGAACAAAAACATGAAATTGTTGCGACCTTTTATGAAGAGACGGATATCGCTGAAGTACTGGATGACATACACGCTGTGATTCAAGACTCTGAGGCTGGATTATTACGCGTAAAAGACGTACTTCTTAGTTTACGAGTTTTCGCAGACAAAGCGTTGGATGCAAAACTGACTCCCTTTAAGCTCCAGAGCGTCTTTTCTGACAACGACCTCTACATGAAGCCAGAAGGTATTGAAGTGATTAAGCAAATAGATGAATCACTTGTCGTGGTAGGCAACCGTAATATGGTACGCAAAGTCCTTGAGGTCGTGTTTAGGAATGCCATCGAGTCGATCGACAATAAGGATCCCCAAGACAATGCGAAAATTGAGGTGGCAACTTCGTCTGATAACCAGTTTGTTCGGTTGTCGATAAAAGATAACGGTACGGGTATCGATGAAGAAACCCTGACCAAAGTATTCGACCCTTTCTACACCAACAACGGAAAGAAGAATGCATCAGGGCTGGGATTAACGATCGCGCAATTTGTAATGCAAAAATTACACGGCTCAATACGAATAGAGTCAGAACTGAATGAATTCACAAACGTGACACTAAAAATCCCCAAAGCCCAGTAATGTTCAGTTAAGCTAACTAAGTTCTTAACTGTTTATTGTCATTTTTGGATTAGACATCTTTGTGTTAGCAATGCACTTTAGCTATCTTTGGCGTTTAGTGACTGCAAAATGGATGTGATTTTTTGCTGGTGTTCGTTCTGCCACTCTTTTAATGTTTGGTTATTTTCCTTGCTCACTTTCTCCTTAACCTTGGCTAAGATCGATTGCGAATCTTCAGGTTTGATCACAACAATGCCTTCTTCGTCAGCCACAATAATATCGCCGTTATTTACCGTAATGCCTCCGCAGTTTATTGGAACTTCCATTTCACCCATTTTCTTTTTTTTACCTGGTTTTGGTACGTTTCCTCTCGCGTAAACGGGAAATGCCATATCGCGAATCTCACCTACATCTCGTACAACACCATCGATAATAAACCCTGAAATTTCACGCTCAGCTGCTGTAGCGCAAACATTTCCTCCTGCCACAGCAAATCGACTATCACCAGCATTAATAACCAATACAGACTGAGGTGGAGCTTGATAGATGGCGGCGTGGACCATTAAATTGTCGCCTGCTTCACATAGGACAGTGAATGCTCTGCCAACCATTCGTGGCATATCAGACCACAAGGGTTTAATACTGAAATCCATAAACGCATCGTCTGAAAGAAAATCTGCATAGCTGCACGTTGAAAATTCGCGAAACTCACTAAGGTCACTGTTTTCATTTATATCATGGTTCATTTAGCTATCACCTCTGTAGTTAAGACTCTCTGAAATATCCTAGTTTCATATACTGCCAGCAATTCGCTTGGGTGTAGATGGGTTTTGAGAAATATACACATGGGCTCTCTCTTTCAATACAAATTAGCTTACAGTAGAAAAATTCGAACAAGTTGAATCAAAAGAATCGTTTACCCTAAATAAACGAAAACGGCCCTGATTTAGGACCGTTTTTTAAGTGAGAACGCGCAAGCTAAATATTAGCTTTCGCCCTCCTGTTTCTTCACCTTTTTATACCAGATGTTGTGGTGCTGTTTTGCCCATGTTTCATCAACATAGCCTGTTTTCATGCCTTCTAGTGCGCCTTCGGTCCCGACAGTACCGATGTAAATATGCCCTAATGAAGCGGCTATCAGCCCTAGAGACGATATGGCGTGAAGCACATTAACGATCTGCATGAGTTCACGCGTTTGGTTGAATATTGGGAAATCCATGATTAACCCTGTTACACAAACGGTCAGGCCTGCCGTGGCGAGCAACCAAAACCATATCTTTTCACCGCCGTTACAAAAATCTGCTTCAGGGTGTTTACCATTAGGCAGAATGCCTCCACCTTGCCTAAACCATTCAAGATCAACTTTGTTGAAGAGGTTGTTTTTCATCCATTTGATGAGCATGCAAACCAAACCAAATACAAATAGTGGTCCCAAATAGTTGTGCGATATCTTCGCCGCACTAATGACAAATCCCCAAACGCTAGACGACACAACGGGCATCATAATGTACTTTCCGTACATCAGCATAAGCCCGGATAATGCCAAAATGAGAAACAATGAAGCGGTATACCAATGGAGCGCACGCTCAAAAGGTGTCCAGCGCAGTACTTTGTTGCCAGTCCGTTCCTTAGACAGTTTGATTTGACCTGCCCAGAGATAGAATGCCAGCAGTGCACCAAACGCACCTAAGATCATGTAGCCGCCAATGGGGGTTATCCATTTATTTCTGATTTCACGCCACAGTTGCCCAGTCGTATTGATGAGCATACCGTGCTCCAATCCCTTGGATGTGGTGTACCCTTCTTCGCCATCTTTTACTTGTCGCCAGTAATCGGCACCCGCCAATTGGGCTATTTCTCTTTCCGCGTTGGCGGATTCGTCAGCAAATATAGGGTTGCTGACGAACACCAGAAACAACGCAAAAGTAGCGATCAATATGCGATGTAACATTATGCCTCTCTAACTTTTGGTCGCGTCAAATGCCAAATCTTCACCATTAGTCCAGCCTGCGCCTCTTCCGCCGCGCTCAACCATCCTCTGACGGAAAATGTCCGAAACGGTATTCGCATCGCCAGCCAACAAGGCTTTCGTCGAGCAAAGCTCTGCACACATTGGCAATTTCCCTTCAGCAACGCGGTTTGCACCGTATTTTGCGCGCTCTTCCGTAGAGCCATTTTCTGTCTCAGGACCGCCAGCACAGAAAGTGCATTTGTCCATTTTCCCGCGCTCGCCAAATGCCGACGTGCTAGGGAATTGTGGCGCACCAAACGGACAGGCAAACAGACAGTAGCCGCAACCAATACAAAGATCTTTATTGTGTAGCACAATGCCATCTTCGGTTTGGCTGAAACAATCTGTAGGGCACACAGCCATACAAGGTGCATCAGTACAGTGCATACACGCGACAGAAATGGAGTTTTCACCGGATTGCCCATCGTTCAATGTGACAACACGGCGGCGTTGAATGCCCCACTCAAGGGCATCATCGTTTTCATTTTTACAGGCGGTGACACAACCATTACATTCAATACAACGCTTGGTGTCACAGAGGAATTTCATCTTAGCCATTTTATGACTCCTTACGCTTTACTGATGTTGCAGAGAGTCACCTTACTCTCCTGCATTTGAGTAACGGGATCATAACCGTAGGTGGTCGCGGTATTCGCAGCTTCACCCACAACATACGGATCCGTGCCTTCAGGGTACTTATCGCGTAGGTCTTTACCCTGGAACTTGCCACCAAAGTGGAAAGGAACAAACGCCATACCGGGTTTCACTCTGCGTGTAACCATGGCTTTCACGTGAATTCTTCCTTTCTCAGCACCTTCTACCCAGACCATATCTCCATCTCTGAATCCTAAGTCGTTCGCGTCTTTCGGATTCACCTCAACAAACATTTCTTGTTGAAGTTCAGCTAGCCAAGGGTTTGAACGTGTTTCCTCGCCCCCTCCTTCGTATTCAACCAAACGCCCAGACGTAAGGATGATTGGGTACTCAGCGGATTTATCTTGGTCCTGAATGGATTTGTACATCGTCGGCAAACGATAGATGGATTCTTTGTCGTCCCACGTTGGGTAGTCGGCAACCAAATCACGGCGTGGCGTGTAAAGAGGTTCTCTGTGCAGTGGCACTCTATCGGGGAAAGTCCAAACGACGGCGCGTGCCTTCGCGTTACCGAAAGGAATACACCCATGGCTGATTGCGACTCTTTGAATGCCCCCAGAAAGATCGGTTTTCCAGTTTTTTCCTTCCGCTGCGGCTTTCTCCGCTTCGGTAAGATCATTCCACCAGCCTAGAGATTTCAGTAGTTTGTCGCTGAATTCTGGGAAACCATCTTCCAGTTCACAGCCTTTTGAGTAGCTGTCTTCTGCGAGCAGGTTTTTGCCCTCAAATTCCACTCCGAATCGAGCGCGGAAATTACCACCACCTTCAGCCACGGGTTTGGATGTGTTGTAAAGGATGTGAGTTCCAGGGTGTTTCATTTCTGGTGTTCCCCAACAAGGCCAAGGTAGCCCGTAGGTTTCACCATGAGCTGGTCCCCCTTCCGCTTCTAGCGATGTTTTATGGAACGTGTGCCAGTTTTTCTGGTGATCTTTCAAACGCTCTGGGCTTTGTCCTGTATAGCCTATCGTCCACATACCGCGGTTGATCTCACGGGTGATGTCCTCCACCAAAGGTTCGTTCTTATTCACTTTGATGTTTTTGAACAGCTGATCAGAAAAGCCGAGCTTTTTAGAAAGCAGATACATAATTTCGTGATCGGGTTTCGATTCAAACAACGGCTCAACCACTTTGTCTCGCCATTGCAAGGATCGGTTAGACGCTGTCACGCTTCCGTAGGTTTCGAACTGTGTGGTGGCAGGCAACAAGTAGATACCGTCTTTACGATCATTCATTACAGCAGCAACGGTTGGGTACGGATCAACAATCACCATCATGTCCAACTGTTCCATCGCTTTCTTCATTTCAACACCACGAGTTTGGGAGTTTACAGCGTGCCCCCAATAGAACATGGCGCGAATGTTGTCTTTCTGCTCGATGGCGTCTTTGTTTTCTAACACGCCATCTATCCAACGAGAAACAGGGATACCCATGTTGTTCATTGGCTTTTTACCGCGGTATTCGTCTTGATCGAAGCGTTTTTGTACCCACTCGTAATCCACATCCCACACTTTCGACCAGTGTTTCCAAGCGCCATTCGACAGCCCGTAATACCCAGGTAGCGTATGAGAAAGCACGCCTAAGTCTGTCGCGCCTTGTACGTTATCGTGACCGCGGAAGATATTCGCTCCACCGCCACTCTTACCGATGTTGCCCAACGCCAATTCAAGCACGCAGTAAGCACGAGTATTGTTGTTGCCTGTGGTGTGTTGAGTTCCGCCCATACACCATACAACGCAACCGGGCCTGTTCTCTGAAAGGAGCTTGGCTGTTTTGTAGACTTCTTTTTCACTTACGCCAGCAACACGCTCAACTTCTTCCGGTGTCCAGCGAGCGACTTCTTTCTTGATTTCGTCCATGCCAAAAACGCGCTGGCGAATGAACTCTTTGTCTTCCCAGTTGTTTTTGAATACATGCCATAAAATGCCCCAAATGAATGCGACATCGGAGCCTGGACGAAGGGATACGTAATGATCGGATTTAGCTGCGGTACGCGTACGGCGAGGATCCGCAACCACGATCTTACAGTTGTTCTTTTCTTTTGCGATGAGAATATGCTGCATCGCAACGGGGTGTGCTTCCGCTGGGTTAGAACCAATAAACAGCATGGACTTGCAGTTATGCATGTCGTTAAAGGAGTTGGTCATCGCACCGTATCCCCAAGTGTTCGCGACGCCAGCGACCGTGGTGGAGTGACAAATACGCGCTTGGTGATCGACGTTATTGGTTCCCCACAAAGAGGCCATTTTACGGAACATGTAAGCTTGTTCGTTGCTGTGTTTTGCACTGCCTAGGAAGTAAACAGAATCAGGACCAGACTCCTTGCGAATTTCGAGCGTTTTATTGCCAATCTCTTCGATGGCATCTTCCCAGCTCATTTGCTTCCATTTACCGCCTTCTAACTTCATTGGGTATTTGAGGCGTCTTTCCCCATGTCCGTGTTCACGCAGAGCAGCACCTTTGGCGCAGTGCCCACCTGCATTAAATGGGTGATCAAATGCAGGTTCTTGCCCTGTCCACACGCCATTTTGTACCTCGGCGTAAATGCCACAGCCTACAGAACAGTGTGAACAGATGGTGCGCTTAATTTCGGTGGGTACCGTTGAGGCGACGGTTTTTGCGTTTGCCTTGCGCATCATCCCCGGCGCAAACATAGAAGCGCCGACAGCGGCTCCCCCTGCTGCCAGTGTCGAGTTCTTCATAAAAGAACGACGGCTCAATCCGATTTGGCTTTCTTCCTTGTTTACGCTATCGGAACGCTTGGTAAGTTTCATTCCATTGCTCCTTATAGGGTGTCGTAGTAATCACGGATATGTTGAGTTTCTTTATATCCAGTGGTTGTCTCTTCCACCTCTGGCTTAGCTTCGTTTGCTGAAGCGGCCGTAGATGTCCCTGCGGCAAGCGTGCCGGCTACTGCTGCCGTGCTTAATCCCTTAAGCAGATCTCGGCGGCGTGTATCGATGGCTTGTTTATCTTTCATAGGGTGCTCCATGATTCAGTGCCCATTGAGTGGATGCTCCGCATCTCTAGTTATCATCTAGGCTTCTCGAACAGGTACTCGCGCAAAGCGAACCTGCTCGATAAGCAAGAATTGGTGTAATACGGTTGCCATAGCGGCGTAAAAACGAGCGCTTTCTGCTTCCCGAATTTGCCTAGCTAATGATTCAAACCAAGGTTGAATATGGCGGTTAAAAAACGCGTTTTGCTCCGGCTCAGAATCCAGTAAAGACATGACTTCGCACAGTGCAGCAAAATGGTCTTCCGGTTCTTTGGTCTCGTCGTTTCGAGTAAACCCCATTCGCATGAGATCTTGTCGAATCGCAGCAAGTGGTTTTTCCATTAAAGAACCGGTTAAGTGCCACGAAGCAAAAGGCATCACTTCACCTCGCCCAATTCCTATAAACAGATCTTGGTATTCCTGTTGAATATCTTCGTGGGTATACAAACCAGCGGCGTTTCTTAAGTTATTCCACGCTGTCGCCATTTGGCTATCAGCATGCTCGCTGACTTCGAGCTCTTTTATCCAATCCAGCACATCTTGGCTGGGTGCAGCACGAAACACAGTGGCAAGTAGCGCATAGATATCAGAACGCATTGAGGTTTGAGAATGCGCTGATTCCTGTGAATGGACTGATGTTTGAGGTTGGACTGGGTGAGTGTCGTTCATTCGCTTCCCTTACACATTGAGCTGCTTTTCTGGCTGGTCAGCCAAGCTATTAAATATATCGACGACACGGCAGTCCTCGCACATTGCAATCCTGTTAATGGCTAACTCGTCAGAGAAATGAGAGTGACCGCGTAACTTACTTTGAAGCATGTCGATCATAGATTGAGGGGCGAATGGTTTACCACATCGTAAACATTCCGCGGCTTTTTCTTGATGAATAACTTGAACCTGTTTGCGCTGAGTTGCGTCCCAGTTAAATCTTGGTGTAAGTGTTAGCGCGTTCTCTGGACAGGCTTTTTCACACATTCCGCATTGAATGCAGTCTTGCTCCACAAAGTTTAGCTGTGGCGAAACACCGTCATTATGAAGCGCCCCTGTTGGACACACGGCAACGCAGCCCATGCATAAAGTGCAATCTTTACCAACACAACTTACATTGCCAAAAGGCGCACTGGTCGGAATGTTGGTAATGGTTTGAACGGGAATGTGGGTAACCGCTAATGAATCGAGTGCCAAGTAAAGGCGCTCTCTTTTCGAACCGTTTAATACACCGACTGGTGTACTTAAAAGAGAAGGCATTTGATGAGAATCTCGCAAAACGGGCTCACCGCCTTTCAGCTCTTCTAAATATAAAATTCGAATACGAGAAGGATCTAAGTTCATTTGGCTAAGTAGTGTTTGCGCGGTGTCCACTTCTTGCCCTAGCACTCTTAGAATTGTCGGAGGCATTTTATTACTGGCAGCAAACATCACCTGACATGCGCCATTGACCAATGCTGCGAACCACGTATCCATTCCTACTGAAGGCAGTTCCTCTAGTTCAACAGGTATAACGTTGTCTGGTAGCGAATCTAATGCCATCGCGTTGTAATTTTCGTGTCGACTGCTACAAAACAAAATGATGGGACTCTCCCCACCCGCCTCTTTATAATTGGCGAGCAGCTTTTCAACGAACGATTGGGTTTGAACGGGGTCGGGAATGGCGTAGTGGATCGCTTCTGTTGGACAGGCTGTCGCACAGGTTCCAACGCCTTGGCATAGGTAAGGGTTTATCTGAATCTTATGCCCAATTTGGTCATTACCATCGCTCGTAAGTGCCCCTGCTGGGCAGGCGTCTACACAGCGGTCACACCCTTTAATACCGCGCGAGCTGTGGGCGCATTTGTCGGTATCTAAGCGAAAATACTTAGGCTTATCAAACGTCCCCATAAGATCCGGTATGGACTCTAAGGCTTCAGGTAGTGTTGGGTATCCACGTCCACATGGGAAATAACCGGGTACAGGCACTTCTTCGCTCATTATGCCGTTAAGGGTCATATCCAGCACAATATCGAAGCAGTCGTGACCAATAGCTGCCGTAGCTAAATTCACGTCAGCTCCATTATGGTTGACGGTAACCTTGAAGGCACCAAGAAAACCTTGCACTTTGGGCTGTTGACCAAAATAGAGGCGAGACGGATTGATCAGTTGGCTTCTATCTGCATCTTGTTCGGTACACAGCAGGGTAAGAGATGAAAGCGAATCGAGCTGCACTTCGATCTCGGAAAGGATTGAAAATGGACCAATCACCAGTGTGTGACCCCCACTGTGGTAGCTGACCGTTGGGGGAATTAGGTTGGTCAGCTCCACAGTGTTGGTTAACGCTGCTGCTCTTGCTCGTCCATTTACGCTAGAAGCATTTTGAATTTTTTGTTTTAACATTGCTTTTGGCTCTAACATCACTTTATGTTCCATGTGTGAGCGTGTATTCCGCTCATTTAAGAACCAGTAAAGCAATTAGCGATCCAACCGCAGTGTATTGAAAAAATGGTGTATTTGATGTTTACGTTTTGTGCGCAAGGTTAGATGGTTGTGACAATTTGTCGCAGGTTGTTTTATAAGCAAGGTGTCAAAATGTACCTACTTTCTATGTGGTATATTTTGTCTCGTTCACTCCTGAACTAGGCTCAATTTCTTCAGCTTGAGGCTTATTTTCTTCTATTTTTGGTTCACCAGAGTTTGCTTCAAGCGCTTCCGACTGCGGTAATAATTCTTCAGAGCTTGTACTTTCATTTTCCTTTGATCCCCTGTCTTTCTTAGCTATTTCTTTATTTCCTTCTTCTTCAGTCTCTTCGTCTAGTTGCTCTTTCACCCAGCCTCTTAGCTTTTCAGCGGCTTCTTGGGTGAGGTTGCCTACCTTCGAATAGTCGTGATCGTAGTCATTCAGGGCGTCGACCTCACTGAATTCGCCACTTAGGAAAAGCTTTCTTAATGCGGCTTTCTTAACGGCTGTTTCTGCTCCTTTGCTCAATAGCGTTGCTACAGATGGTTCACCTGATGGTTCTTCATCTTCTAGCGGAGGTTCTTTAGACGATTGACTTTCACAAGCATCCGCATTTTCGTAAACGCCTGTATTTTCAATGGCGTCAGTATCCGCGATATTGGCTATGCCCGCGTCTTCTTCGCCTAAAAGGCTGTTTTCTTCGCTTGTAAGCGACGTCTGTTGTTTGTCGTCTTCTTGTAATTTACGCTGCGACCAACGCTTTAAAAAATCACTTGCCACTGGCTCTGCCCGCCCCTTTACGTTTTTTACGTTTCTGTTCTAAAAGTTCACCATGTCGCCCTATGAATGCTTCCATCCACGCTTGAATCGGCAAGGGCATTTCGATGGAAAGCACTAAATAATCGCCATCAAGGTAACTGGCAGCAACCGATTGAGATGCAGTGAGCTTCACTGGTTCTAAGGTGTCTAGGTTTTCTAAAGCGAGGAATAGCTTGGGTTGAATCGAGCTTAGATTAAACCGATAGTCTGTCCGTTCATCTTTATATAGTTCTAATGGCAGAGTTAATGGGTTTGCTTTGGTTGGCTTTAGGTCCACACTTTTCCATTCCCACTGTTGGGTTACCCAGCGCCCTTCTCCGACGTTCCGGCTCTCGAGTTGGCATTCAATTGTCCAAAGGTTTTCACTCTTTTCCAATGACATTTCAGTTCTCACCTTATACTCAGACTTTGATATTCATAGCAGTCGAAGCAATTCTTACGCCAACGCTATGAACAAAATGGCAGGGTTATTGCTGTAATGAACTCAAAAAGAACACTCTGTTAAGGAATCTCTGTGTCTTACCAACCCAAAATAATAAAAAGCGGAAATACCCCATCTCCAACTCAAGAAGTTGAGGTGTTTGATGAGTATGGCGAGCGCATGGTTAAAGAAATCGCATGTGAGCGCCCTATCACTGTCATGCTGAATTGGAAGGAAATAGTAACCTTGATGACGTTAGGCTCGCGCCCTGAAGCTTTGGTTTTGGGTTACTTAAAAAACCAAAGTTTTATTGAAGATCCTTCGGCCATTGAGTCTGTCATTATTGATTGGGAAACTGGCACGGCAGCGGTGATCACCAAAGAAAATACCGATCACTTAGAAAAAGCACTAAAGAAGAAAACAGTTACGTCGGGATGTGGTCAGGGCACCATGTACGGCAATGTAATGAAAAAGCTAGAAAACTACCAAGTTCCGAACGTAGTGACCAAACAGTCTGATATTTATGCCTCGTTAGAGGCGCTAACCCATCACAATGACACGTATAAAAAAGCAGGTGGTGTTCATGGTTGCGCAGTGTGCCGACGAGAAGACGTTCTCTCTTTTGTTGAAGATGTCGGGCGTCACAATGCTGTGGATACTTTAGCTGGGGAAATGTGGCTAAATCAGGAGTCGGGAGAAGACAAAATCTTCTATACAACGGGTCGACTGACATCAGAGATGGTCATTAAAGTGGCTCAAATGGGGATTCCTGTTTTGCTATCACGCTCTGGTGTCACTCAAATGGGGCTAGATTTAGCCAGAAAATTTGGTATCACGACCATTGCACGAGCAAAAGGATTGCGTTTTCAGGTGTTTACTGGAGCAGAAAAAATGGAGTTTGATGTAAAAGGAAATCAATAAGCCCTCGCCAGAATATAAACTTTCTTCCTATTTAAGAAGGTGCTAATAAGCGCCTTCTTGCATTCTATAAATATCATGCTATCTGTTAATAGTACTGCCTGTCATAAAAAATAAATATAACTGTAACATTTGAGATCGGTTGATCTTAGCCGGCAGTCGCTTATTTGATTTAACGAATCATGCCGTATCGTTTTATTTAACGTCAGTCCAACCAATGAAAGCGAATTTGCCTGTGCGAGCGCATACGGTAAATGACATCTTTTTGGGTCAAGGAGCTAGGTATGCCATTGAAAAAAAACAGCGCAAGTGCACTCTCGCAATTCAAGATTAAGACAAAGCTTTTGGCGGTCACCGTATCGCTATTGGTTTGTATTTTTGCCTATGCGGCTTACGAAAGCAGCATCACCCAAGAACTAGAAAGCCTTCAATTTGCAGCAGAGCAAAATGCACAAAGTGAAACAGAGCTTCTCCTACTTCGACGACATGAAAAAGACTTTTTGGCACGTAAAGACCCGAAATACATTAAGAAATTTGAATCCAGCTACAATGCCCTTCTTTCTAGAGTGAGTAACTTGGATAGCCAGCTGGCACAATACGCAACCCAAAGTAATACCGATTTCGATCATATTGAACGTACTTTGGAGCAGTACTTAAACCAGTTCAATCGACTGGCTACGCAGATGTCTTATATTGGGCTAGATGAAACCTCTGGATTGCTTGGGGATCTCAATGCTAAAGAAGTAAAGCTCAATAACCTACTCATATCGGCGGATCGCCCTAGCCTCTCCAATGATTTCTTACGCTTGGTAGACAGCCAAAATCGATTTTTCTTAACGCAACGTCACGAACAATTCCTACAGGTTCAAAAGCACTGGCAAACGTTCCACAGCAAAATTCAAGCTCAACCATTATCAACGGCAATAGTTGATGCACTGAGCTTGGCATCAAACGATTATCGAGAAGCGTTTGGTGAACTTTATGAAGCCTGTAAAGCATTGGGGTTGGATCACAATAGCGGCATGCGTGGTGAGCTACGAAAAAATGTGCACGGAACGGAAGACAGCTTGAATAAAATGCAAGTACAGATAGGCGCGCTGGTCAATCAGTTACGTGGTGAAGCCAAAGTCAAACTTCGCAGTTTTGGTATTGGTATTGGGCTGTTTATTTCGTCTTTGCTTATCTTGTTAAGTTTCCAGATATCCAATCGCCTTATTAACGTAAGAAATATGATGCGCAATATCGCGGAAGGTGAAGGCGATTTAACCGTGCGTATGAATGATGACGGGAAAGATGAGCTTGCTCAGCTTAGCCAGTCGTTTGATAAATTTGTTGGCAAGCTTCAAGACAGTATCCTCGAAATGGCAGCAGTGACGGTACAACTTGCTCATGCTGCCGAATCTTCTCAGGTTGCTGCCAATACGAGTTTGGATAACGCAGAGCAGCAGCAGTTAGAATCCTCTTCTATCGCCACCGCGGTTAACCAGATGCTGATGACCACGAATGAGATTGCATCGAACATTGAAAATGCAGCAAGCACTGCTCACAAAGTGAAGATGGATGCAGAAGAAAGTATGCGCCTTAGTCACATTGCAGGCGATAGCATTCAAGGGCTCACCGACAATATTACCAACTCACAAAACTTGGTGCTGCAGCTGGAACAACAAAGCACCGAGATTCAATCCGTTGTCTCTGTGATCAGCGAAATTACCGAACAAACGAATCTACTCGCGTTAAATGCTGCGATTGAAGCCGCCCGTGCCGGTGAGAATGGACGAGGTTTTGCTGTCGTAGCCGATGAAGTAAGGCAACTTGCAAAACGAACCACAGATTCCACAAAAGTCATCGAAGAGACCATCAGTGGGTTATCAATTGGCGTAAAAAACACGGTAAACTTAATGCAAGAAAGTTTGTCGCAAGCAGGAAACACCAATCAGCAAACCATCAATGCTGTTAAAGCTATTCAGCGAATTGTCGAGGAAGTCAGCGCCATTTTTGATATGAACTCACAAATCGCAACGGCATCGGAAGAGCAAGCTATGGTTTCGGCAGATATAGACAGAAACATTACTCACATAGCCGATTTGGCTAACAATACTAAGCAAGCTGTGAATGTGTCAGTCCAAAACAGTGGAGAGGTAAGTCAAGCCGCAGGGCGATTAGAAATGATTGTTGGGCAGTTTAGGTATTAAGTCGTATTTTTTGATGTTTGGGAAGAGATCCTCTCGGTGGAAATTTGTTTGCCGGTTTCCTTGTATATCCAAGGAAACCCATTTTATAGCGGAACTAAAGCCCTCGTTTGAAGCCATCTTCTTCTTTCTGAAAGCCTAGTTTTTTGAACAGTGCAATAGAGCTATGGTTACCATCATCAATGTCCGCCACAACGGTTTTAATGCCACTTTCCCTAGCATGTAGAAAGAGTAACTGAAGGGCTTCCGACATGATCCCCTTCCGCCAAAAGGACCAATTTAACAGGCAACCTACTTCGCAAACTGTGTCACACTTGCTAAAAGAATGGATGCCACATGTCCCGATGACTTTGCCAGTTTTGTTCTCTACAATCGCCCATTCATAAGACTCGCCCGAAGTCGCCAGTTTATTAACGCTCTCCATCATTTGTTCAACCATACTGACGGTTGTAAATGTAGGATCGGATGCAAACTCCATGACTCTCGCATCACCATAAATTTCAAATAGATCATTGGTATCGCGTTGTGTAATCGCGCGTAAAGTCAACGTACGGCTTTTTAACGTAGGAGTGGGATTCATAATTCTCTTTTTGTTAGTCGGAATTAGGGATAAGGCGAGTTAACTTCTGTTGTTCTTTACTGTTAAATGTGACATAACCAATGGGGACTTGAGTATCTAATTGCGCGATAACAAACTCAGCACTTTCCTGACCAAATCCCCCGCACAACTCTATGACCTGAATGCCTTGGTTTATCATTGTTTCAGCGGCGAAAATGGCTTCTTCATCGGTACTCACACAAACGACTTGTGTGGAAAAGCCTTCTGTATCGAGCCTTGCACTATCTTTCGTATGGCGGTAGTTGTTTGCTTTGACGATAAATCCGTATTTTTCCAACATAGTACGCTCCCTTCCTCTTAAAATCGTTTATCCAAACAAATTTAGCATCAACATAGGCTTAAACGTAGATCAGATGATTAAGCGCATTTTTGAACTTTGCTCTGTTTTTCCTGAAGGAAGGGTGACTTCATTCGCTTGACCTGAATATTCAAACCCAAAGGCTTGGTAAAGCTTTTGGGCTGGTAGGTTTGAGCAGTACACCTCAAGATTTAATTCTTTATACCCAAATCGCTTACTGTCTAATATGACGGCATCAAGTAACTTTCGACCAATGCCAAGACGCCTAAAATCGGCGTGTACTTGCGCTCCTACAAATCCGATGTCATCCGAAGCCATCCCACACATTGTTCCTGGGAAAGCCTCAATGCTTCCAACAATCTTTCCATCTATTTCAGCAACAAATTGAGGGATTTTTTTCTCTTCAATTTTATTTAAAACAAACGAGATCTTTTCTTTTGGAGGCGGTGGGCTTCTAAGATAAATACCTTCATCAAAGACACCTTGCCACAAAGCAAAAAAACTTTCTAAATCGGTTGAACGAATTCTTCTAACTTCCATGTTTCCTCATTGTTTTTTGGGTAAATCTAGATACTAATATTGGGGGTAATGTTGTCGGTTTTACTCAAGATTCAAATAGAGCCTCAACATATCTTTATGTTGTATGCCATTTTCAAATATTGGGTCTGGATAGTTAAGCAGGAAATGATCTTTAGCGACAGAATCGACTCTGAAGCCCATTCGTTGATAATAAGATAATTGGTATCCAAATGTGCCCGTACCAAGTTCTACTTTTTTGACATTTTTAAACCGTAATTCGGCCAACGTGTAGCGCATTAGCTCTGAACCGATACCGCGCCCTTGATGGTTAGATGTAATGGATATGTTGTAGATTTCCGCAACATCGCGGCTTTTCAACTTCACCACACAAGCGCCTATTATTTCGCTATTTTCTACAGCAGCGAAACACCAAGATCCTTCCAAGTACGACGAAATGCTCTTCTCAGAAGGGTCTGCTTCTAGTAATAGACGAAGGGGGACTTCATTACTTTTGACTTCCGTTAAATCCAATTAGGACTCCTAGCAAGGTTGAGCATCAGCCTTTATGCCATAGGTGTCACTTTATTTCGATTTATAACGCCCAATTTAAGACGCATACCTCGTTTATATTCCTGTCTAAATAAAGACGGTTACGGTTTTCGTCAATTTCCAAACCCCAACGCCAAAGCAGCTATTGGTCCTAATGTGTACCGCTCCTAAAGTGGTGTCTGCAATCAGGCAGAATTCTCTTAATGCGTTGAACGACATTTTCATCGTGGTATAAAAAGGACTAAAGCTGGTATCTTCCCCCATGGTTTGTCACACTATAGGGGAAGTGGACACTTAAAATTCACACCCTAAATCTTAAACTGATCCAACTGCGAATTCATTAACCTAACTTTCTCATTTACTATGCTTGCTTCTTCAACGCTTTCTTGGCTTTGCTTGGATAGGGTTTGAGCAATATCTTTTACTTCTGTTGTATTCTGCGCTATTTCCCTACTCACAGTGCTCTGCTCTTCACTTGCTGTTGCAATTTGTGCTGACATTTGCTGTACACGCTTCATAGAGTTAGTGATTGAATCAAACTGAAGCTCAACTTCGTTGATGTATTGAACTGACGTAATTGCTGTAGTACCAGTCGTCTTGATACTTTCCGTTGTACTTTCAGTTATAGACTGAAGTTCCAAAATCATATCTCTTATTTCTGAAGCAGATTCGGTCGTCTTTTGGGATAGGCTACGCACTTCATCAGCAACAACGGCAAATCCTCGCCCAAACTCCCCTGCTCGTGCTGCCTCAATCGCGGCATTCAGAGCGAGTAGATTCGTTTGTTCAGCAATGCCTTGTATAGTCTCAATTATTTGAGAAATATCGCCAGTATTTGTGTTTAGCTTTTCTATATATTTTGCGGTTGAACGAATTTCATGATTGAGCTGTTCTACAGCTTTCTTGGTCTTGCTGGTCAACTCTTGACCTTGACGAGTATTGGTAAAACAGCTTTCTACTTCCCCTGCTGAAGCTTCAGAATCTCCGGCTATTTCAACGCTAGCTGAAGACATTTCTTCAATAGCGATAGCGACCATGTTTACCTGATCTAATTGTTTGTCTATCTGTGATTGTGTTTGATGATTAGAAGACTCTACTTTAGATGTACTTAAAGATAAATGGTGCGAAACCTCTGATAGTTTATGCAGCATATCCTGTAACTTATCCACGAAACTATTAAATGAACTAGCAACTTTTCCAATTTCATCGTTTGAAGATATATTGAGCCTTGCTGTTAAATCACCGTTACCTATACTTAGTTCTTCTAGCTGAGCACCAATCTCCTCTAAAGGTTTCATGGTTCTAGATATAACTACATAACCAATAGAACTCACTAAAAGTGCAGCAATCGCTGTAACGAGCGAAGTAGTGAAAATTAAAGAGAAATATTTATCATCCAATATGGCTTTCTTCTCCTCAACTATCTCCTCAATATCATCAATGTAAAAACCAGTTGTAAGCGCGTAGCCTTGCTCGGGAATATAGCGACTAAATGTCATTTTTGGAAAATACTTATCTTCCGTAGGTTTATATCCATCAAAAATGGTAAAACCATCACCAGATTTTGCACTTTTAACGATTTCACGAACTATATACTGATTCTTAGAATTTTTAAGATCCCACTGTGATTTACCCACATTCTTTGGATTTGAGCCATGTGCGATTACCACGCCTTGCATATCATGAATATAGAAGTAGCTATTAGGATCACCATCTACGAAACGCAACTCTTGAACACGTGCGGCTAGTTCCTGTTTTAACTCTTCACCTTTCGTGTTTGATAAAGTGGGTTTTAGGGTGCTGTATGCGGTGTCAATAACAGCCTTAAGCTTTTCCTGCTTTTCTGACATCATGGTTGTTCGAAGATCTTCTATAAGCTTGTTTTGATAGACATTCATCCGATTTGTTAGTACGAGTAAGAGCACTACTCCTAGGAGGAAGATTGACACCAAGCTCACTACAAATATTTTATTTTTTAGCCCCATCATAATTACCCTATCCTAGCTTTTAACATAGTTATTAAGTTATAGGGTGTAAGGATATAAAGGTATCGGACAATCATTAAAATACTTGACTTTTCTAGCGAAACTAAGATGTGGGTAACTAAAGAATTATAAAATTCTCAAATATTATCATTACTGAAACAAACCGACGAGCAAGCCATTCATTGTTCAATGTCTTACCTTTTGCTACGTTTTGATTTTAAGCTGAGCCTTCTACCCCTCCACCGTATTTTTCTTTCTGTAAGCTAAAGGAGTAAGCCCTTTTATTCTTCTGAACTGACGGCTGAAATTCGCTAAATTGGTAAAGCCAACCTGTTTACTTATGTCAGCAATACTGTCTTTCGATTCAATCAGTTTGATACACGCCCGCTGCACGCGAATCCGATTAACAAAATCGGTGAATCTGTGCCCCGTGGATTTGTGGAAAAAGCGGGAAAAGTACGACTCCGTCATGTCAATGAGATCAGCAACCTCTTTCACTTTGATCGGCTTTTTATAGTTCAACATAACAAAATCGAGCACCAGATTGATTTTGCTGTTCATCATCTCAGAGTCTTTCTTCAGCGTAGGTGGCAAAGTCGACAATATTCGCGTTTTTTGAACGTTTAAGAACACCATGAATTTCAGAAAGTTAATCAGCTTTTCAACGCCCTGAGAACACCGGACGGCATTCATGTATTCCATGCTGACTTCCATTGGAACATCAATGAATTCGATCCCCATTTTAGCTTGCTCAATTAACCGCAAAAACTGAGAAAGTTCTGGGAAAATTTGTGTTGCTCGTTGAATGAGTTCGGGTTCAAAAAGAATCACCATATCTCGCAGCTTGTGCGTTTCCCCTTCAGATAAATAACTTACCCAGTTATGAGGCAGCCAGGGGCCAACAAGCGTTAAGTGACCCGGGGAAAAAGGACCGACATGATTGCCTATCATGGCTTTTCCGGTGGTTTTAACAATTAAGTGCAACTCATATTGCTCATGAACATGCCATTTTATTCGATGATGAGGTACGCCGTGCTCGGTGTAGCCTACCGACTCTTTATCGAACTCGACAAACTCCCAAACAGGGCGTTCGCCGATACTTTCGTGGTTAAAGGGCTTAATTTCATACGTCGACATACGAAGCTCCTACTCTATTCGAACGTACGGATTCATACTCTTTATATAGCGTTCGAAATTCTTCATATTTTTTGTGATACACGTTGGCACAACTTGTATCAGGTATGATTTCTTCAATCACCTTTGGCGAAGTGCAGACCGACTCGACTGAATCTCCGGTGTGGCAAATTTTAGCGAGCCTAGCCGCGCCGAACGCAGGACCGCTTTCACCACCCTCATATCGAATGATTTTTACGTTTAGGATATTGGCGACAATTTGTAACCATAAACGGCTTTTGGCTCCGCCTCCTATTGCACCAAGGTATTCCACTTGCGTACCACTTTCTTTGATCGCGTTTTGGCAATCCAATAACGAAAACGCCACGCCTTCAAGAATGGCTTGCACCATATGATGCCCTTGCGTTGCCCAAGTCATATGGTGAAAGCTTGCAGTGGCAAATGGGTTATTATGAGGGGTTCTTTCCCCCATCAAGTAAGGAAGAAACAAAGTAGGCTGCGCTGGATCGTAGTGTGACTCAAGATCGCTAATCAGCTCACCAATATCTTGCCGCGTGAGGTCTGCAAACCATTTTAGAGGGCTCGCACCGTTGAGCATGCACGCCATTTGAAACCAGCGGCCTGGAATGGCATGAGCAAAAGAATGAACCAACGCATCCGGATACGGTTTGTAGGTGTCTGTCGTAACAAAATACTGCGCAGACGTACCCAGTGAGATAAACGCATCACCTTGATTGATCGCCCCAATCCCCAATGCACCACAAGCAGCGTCTCCTCCGCCTGCACACACCATGACATCGGTGTTAAGTACCGTAACGTCTGCCGCCTGCTGGGTTAGATTCCCCGTGGATTCTGTCCCTTCTTTCAATGCCACCATCAAGTCTCGTGAAATGCCTGAAAGAGTGAGCATGTCATCCGACCAACAACGGTTTGCTTCATCCAGCCACAAGGTTCCCGCTGCATCGCTCATGTCTGTAGCGAGCTTTCCCGTCAGCTTCAATCGCACATAATCTTTTGGAAGCATTAAGTAACGAACTGATTTCAACACCTCGGGTTCGTTTTTTGCCATCCAACGCAGTTTAGGCGCAGTAAAACCGGACATGGCAGGCACACCGGCTATCATCCCGAGGGTCGGATTTTCTTGATTCATGGCATCTGCATCCAAGTGCGAGCGGCCATCATTCCACAAAATCGCTGGGCGCACGGGCTTAAATGATTCATCAAGCATCACAGCACCATGCATCTGCCCAGATAGCCCAATGCATTTGATGTCATTGAATGGCGCTGGGTATTGGCTTCTCAGGGCTTGCATGGTACGCAGCGTGGCATTCCACCATAAGTCAGGCTCTTGCTCTGACCATAACGGATGAGGTGTTGACGCTGGGTAAGATTCGCTTGTTGAGTTCACCACTTGTCCGTTTTCATCCATCAACAAGCTTTTGACTGAAGATGTACCAATATCAATCCCTAAATAGTGCGCCATTATCCTTCCTTTTGTTATTAGGTTTAGCGATCCCTGCAAGATGCTTAAACCCTCAATATACTTAGTTTTGGCTAGTTCATCGCATTTCCGCCGTCGACATTAAATGTCTGAGCGGTAATATAATTTGCCATCGGTGATGCTAAGAACAGCGCCATGCCTGCCATGTCTGCTGGAACCCCCATTCTACCCAGAGGTACCTCTTCTCCAACCAACCGCTTCTTCTCACCAAGCGGGCGGTTTTCGTATTTCGCGAATAGGCTGTCGACATGTTCCCACATCGGAGTATCAACCACCCCGGGTGATATGCCATTCACGTTGATCCCCTGCTCTGCCATGGCTAAGCCTGCGGATTGGGTATAGCTGATAACCGCCGCTTTGGTGGCACAGTAATGAGCAACAAGAGGCTCACCCCGTCGACCCGCTTGGGAAGCCATGTTGATCACTTTGCCTCCTTGCCCTGCCGATACCATTTCTTTTAAAACCGCCTGCATCACAAAGAACATGCCCTTCACGTTAACGCTGTATAACTTATCGAATTGCTCTGGGCTTGAATCTAGAACAGGGCCCATATCGAAAATAGCCGCGTTATTGAACAATATATCTATACCGCCAAATTGCGCTTTTGTCTGAGAGACAGCTAACTCAATTTGATTAATGTCTGTCACATCTGTTGAACAGTACTGCACAGAGTTGGGATATTCTTGCATCAGCGCTTGTAACTCGGCTGAAGGGGTTTCACCGAGATCCAATACCATGCACTTTGCCCCATTCGACGCATAGATTTCACAAACAGACAGCCCTATCCCGCCATTTGCACCGCTGAGTAATGCCACTTTGCCTTGAAGGATGAGTTGATCATCTTGATACGCGGTAATGCTCATTGTTGTTCCTCATACGCTTTGGACTGGTCTTGGATCTTAGCTCGCATTTGCTCGGAAAAATCTGGGTATTGCGCCGTTAACCCTTGCCAGACGTCTTCATTCTTCAAGAATAATGTTACGTGGTCACTACTTTCAAGCCATTGTTTTGCTTTGTTGAAGTGTGGATCTTTGTAGTTAAACGCTAATTTTCCATTGTGGAACCTTTCAAGAAAGCAGTACCAGTGAGCAATCAATTCAATCGCATATTTGGGCATGTGGTTTCTTTCCAAATTAAAACGCACTGTGGGCAAGATGAATTGCGGAAACTTGCTTACGCTATCCATCGCGATGCGCTCAATTGAATCGGCTATGTGGCTGTTACCAAATCGTTCTACGATTTTTTGGCGATATTGCTCTAAATCCACTGGTGGGTTCGCAATGGTTGGGATGACCTCTTTTTGATGGTATCCCTTCAGCCACTCAGCCAATTCGTCATCAAACATGTTTTCGTCGAACGTTTGATACTCCCTAAGAGCACCAACATAAGAAAGCAAGAAGTGCCCACCATTTAAAATACGAATTTTGGTTTCTTCAAACTCGTGCACTTGGTTGGAAAAAGTGACGCCTACTTTTTCTAATGATGGAAAACCCGCAGCAAACTTGTCTTCAATAACCCACTGCTCAAAATCTTCCCCCATAATTGGGCAGTCGTCTTTTTCACCAACGACCATAGAAAGCTCTTGCGCCAAATTTGGGGGTGGAACTGGGGTGATCCTATCCACCATGCAACATGGAAAGGTGACGTGCTTATTAACCCATTCCAATAATTCATTATCTTGTATTGCGGAAAGGTACTGCTTAAACGCGTTTTCCAACACAGTTCCGTTATCGCGTAAGTTGTCGCAAGTCAGGACCGTAATGGCACCTGCATTCGATGTTGCTCGGGTTTCTAATGCATGCTTCAAATATCCGTATACCGTTTTCGGCTGATCTTGATGTGCAATATCCCAAGCCACTTCTGGGTCGTTTAGGTTTAAATCATTGGTATCGGTTAGGTAATACCCCCCTTCCGTGACCGTGATGGTCAATGCTTTGGTATCTTGATCGACAAATAAGCCGTCTATGGCACCGACGTTATCTGAAGCGTCAATCACACTTTCTAATGCTTCAATTTTTCGGATCTCAATATCGCCATACGCCGATATTTTCTTTAGATGATATCGACCATTTTGTTTAGCCAATGCCTCAATAAGCCCACGAGATTCTGCACGTAAGTTTACCCCTGTGTAATACCATCTCTCATTGGGTTCAACCAGTCGATTGTAGCGGTCGATATAGTAAGCTTGGTGCCCTCGAAAAAACGATCCGACACCAAAATGAATGATTCTATTTGGCATGATCGCTCTCCTCGTAGTTATTTAAGGCGAGATCATTACCATCGAACAAATACACTTGTTGTTTGTCGAGATACAACCCTACTTCTTGCCCCAGAGTTGGGCTATCTGCTGGCGTGTGTTTTGCCACGACCGTTTCGCCATTTTCAATGCGGACGTAACTTAACGTTTCTGAACCGAGTTGTTCAATGACCTCTACAACACCAGCCACATCACCTTGCATTGGGTCGGTTAGCTTGACCGATTCAGGTCTAATTCCGAGCGTTTTTGCTTCTAAAGCACTATTACTGTATTTATGAACAGGTAGCTGAATTTTCGCATTTTCAGTTAACTGAACGGTTAATTCTAGCGCTTCTGAGTGCACTGTCCCCAAGCCCAAAATGTTCATTTTTGGTGTGCCAATGAATGAAGCCACGAATAGATTTGCTGGTTGATGATAGAGCTCTAACGGTGTTCCAATTTGAGCGACTTCTCCCTCTTTCATGATCACAACTTTGTCCGCTAACGTCATGGCTTCAACCTGATCATGCGTTACGTAGATCATGGTGGTGCCTAATTCATGGTGCAGTCTGGAAAGCTCTATTCGCATCTCCACACGCAAAGCGGCATCTAGGTTAGATAAAGGCTCGTCAAACAAAAAAACTTTAGGGTTACGAACAATCGCCCGACCAATGGCAACACGCTGCCTTTGTCCGCCCGACAGTGCTTTGGGTTTTCTATCGAGCAAGGGTTCTAACTTCAGCGCTTTCGCTACTTTCAGAACTTTGGATTCAATTTCATCTTTTGGCGTATTTGCCAATTTCAAAGCAAACCCCATGTTTTCTTTCACCGACATGTGTGGGTATAGCGCGTAACTCTGAAACACCATGGCAAGGTTTCTTTTGGAAGGGTGTGTCTCTGTGATGAGTTCACCGTCCAAATGAATGCCGCCAGCAGAAGATTCTTCTAACCCTGCAATGGTACGAAGTAGCGTAGATTTGCCACAGCCTGATGGACCAACGAATACAACAAACTCGCCTTTTTTGATCTCGAAGTTAATGTTTTTCAGCGCCAGCGCGTCGCCGTATTTTTTATCTAGTTGGTTAACGGTTAAATAACTCATTTTACTGCTCCGAACGTCAATCCTTGTACGAGTTGTTTCTGACAGAACCAGCCGAGCACGACAATAGGTGCACAAGCAAGCGTCGATGCTGCCGATAGTTTTGCCCAAAACAGTCCTTCTGGGCTGGAGTATGTGGAAATCATAGTGGCAAGAGTTCCTGCATCTGCCGAAGTTAAGTTGATAGCCCAAAAGGCTTCGTTCCAACTCAATACAATCGACAGTAATGCGGTTGACGCAATACCACCAAACGAAAGCGGAAGCAGCACATGGCGAATCTCACCTAACGTTGATGCACCATCCAGTCGAACAGCTTCCAAAATGTCTTTTGGAATGTCTTTGAAGTACGAAAACAGCATCCAAACAATGATGGGTAAATTAATAAGTGTGTAAATGATGGTGAGCGCTAAACTGCTGTCCAGAAGCCCTGCTTCCTTACACAATATGTAGATAGGCACCAACACCCCAACGGCCGGCAGCATTTTGGTAGACAGCATCCAAAGCAACATATCTTTAGTACGCTTTCCTGGGTAGAACGCCATGGAATACGCCGCAGGTATGGCGATAATCAACGCCAAAATGGTGGAACCAAAAGCGGTAATCACAGAGTTTTTAGCGAATTTTAAGTAATCACTTCGCTCCTGAACAATGCCGTAGTTTTCTACCGTAGGTTCAAAAATAAACGTAGGTGGAACGGCAATCGCTTGTTGTTCCGTTTTGAACGATGTAATTAGCATCATAATAATTGGGAAAAACACGATTAGTGCGATCACCCAGCTCAATATGGCTCTAAATCGATGTGTCTGATTCATAAAACCTCCTAGGCGACTAAGTTTTTGCCAATGGCACGGATTAAGAAGAACGCGACGATATTTGCGAGGATCACGGCGATCAATCCACCTGCCGACGCGACACCAACATCAAACTGCATCAAGGCTTGCGCGAAGATCAAGAACGCTAAGTTTGTTGATTCGTACCCCGGCCCACCGCTGGTGGTCACGAAGATTTCCGCAAACACAGAAAGCAAAAAGATGGTTTCAATCATCATCACGACCGCTATCGGTCTCGCTAAATGTGGCAGCGTAAGGTATCGGAATATCTGAAATCCTGTTGCGCCATCCAGTACGGCTGCTTCTTTTTGCTCGTTGTCCATGGACTGCAACGAGGTGATAAAAATCAGCAACGCAAATGGCATCCACTGCCAACTCAACATCGCAATGATGGAACCAAGTGGATAATCGGCTAACCAATCAATGGGCTCTAGCCCGATGGATTCCCAAATAGATGCGAGTACGCCATAAACCGGATGCATCATTAGATTTTTCCAAATCAGCGCATTAACGGTCGGCATAATAAAGAACGGTGAGATGAGCAAAACGCGCACAATGCCACGGCCTTTAAAAGGTTTGTCGAGCAAAACGGCAAGCAATATTGCAAATACAACCGTCACGACAAGTACCATTCCAACCAGCGTGAGCGTGTTTGTCACTGCTGGCCAAAAGGCCTCATCGGTGTAGAAAAATTCAAAGTTCAGTCCGCCGATGTAGTTATTTTCTCCCGGATACAGCAAGTTGTATCGGATGACGGAAAAGTAAATGGTCATGGATAAAGGGACGACCATCCACAGCAATAAACTGATGAAGGATGGGAATACCAATAATTTGGGTAACCACCTTTGCATAAAGACTTCCTTGTAAATACAGATATGAGGAAAACGTGCCCCGAAGTAGACAGGAGCGATAACGCTCCTGTTAATACTGATTACTTGTAGTAACCTGATTTACGCATTTCACGGTCGGCAGATTTGTTTGCAGCTTTCAACGCTTGTTCCACAGTCACATTTCCTGCCAGTGCATTCGTGAACTGCTGACCAGCAGCGATACCGATAGCTTGGAATTCAGGAATAGCCGCGAACTGGACACCCACGTAAGGGGTCGGAAGGAGCGTGCTGTTTTCTGGGTTTGCAGATTGAATGGCTTTCAGCTCTGCTTCTGCGAAAACAGCGGCTTCTTGGAACTCAGGCGTTTCGTAAGTGGATTTACGAGTGCCTGTTGGTACGTTTGCCCATCCATTCTCTTTTGCAACCAGTTTGATGTAGTCTTGCGACGTTGCCCATTTAACAAATTTCTCGGCTTCAACTTGGTTTTTACTGCCTGCAGGTACTGCAAGAGACCAAGCCCAAAGCCAGTTCGCACCGCGGTTAGTTACCGCAATGGGTGCCTGTGCAAATGCAACTTTATCGGCAACTTTGCTCTGTTTTGGATCCGAGATAAATGAAGCGGCGATCGTGGCATCTATCCACATGCCACACTTACCTTCGTTGTATAACGCTAGGATTTCGTTGAAGCTGTTGGATGTTGAGCCCGGTGGTCCGTAAGTAGATAAAAGGTCGATGTAGAACGAAACAGCATGGTTCCACTCCGGAGAATTTAACTGAGGTTTCCAGTCTTCATCAAACCAACGAGCACCAAACGAATTGGCCATGGTTGTGATGAATGCAGCGTTATCGCCCCATCCAGGCTTACCGCGAAGACAGATTCCGTAAACACCGTTATCGGGATCATGAATCGCACCGGCTACATCACGAATGTGGCCCCAAGAAGCGTTGTCTGGAACCGTCATGCCCGCTTTATCGACCAAGTCTTTACGGTACATCACCATAGAACTTTCGCCATAAAACGGAACGGCGTACATTTTTCCATCTACCGATAACCCAGAGCGAATGGCTGGTAAGATGTCGTCGGCATTGTAGTTGGCGTCGTCTTTAATTTCGTTGAGCCAACCTTTTTTGCCCCATATTGGAGCTTCATACATACCAATGGTCATGATATCGAATTGCCCACCTTTGGTGGCGATATCGGTTGTCACACGTTGGCGAAGCACTCCTTCCTCCAAGGTAACCCAATTGAGTTTGATACCTGGATTAGCCTCTTCGTATGCGGTACTAAGCTTCTGCATTTCGATCATATGACCGTTATTCACCGTCGCGATCGTTAGCTCTGTTGCAGCCATAGCGTATGTACTTGTCATAGCGGCTAGAGCGATAGAGGCAGAAAGTAATGTCCTGGATTTCATGTTCATTCCCTCGACTGTTTTTAGTTTATTGTTAAGCTCGACTTATTAACAAGCTCGCAACAATCACAATTCAAAATTAGTCAAAAGAGAATTTATTTGGTGCAGAAAAGTACTTTTTTCCACTCTAATGTACTTTTTCTGATCTAGGTGTCTCACGATTGAGATGAAATTGGAGAGTTTAAGCGAAAAAAAAACGCTCAAGATTTTGAGCGTTTTGATTGAATTTGAGTATACAGGCAGATTTTGTTCGAAAACCTACCCTTCTTTTTTACTCTTCCACACCGCGAGATTTTAGGAATTCAGCGTACGTTCCTTTGAAATCTGTGATCTGATTGTCTTTGATTTCAATGATACGTGTCGCCAAAGAATCCACAAATACCCGGTCGTGAGATACGAAGAACAACGTGCCCTTGTATTGCTCCAGAGCGTTGTTCAAGGATTCAATAGATTCCATATCCATGTGGTTGGTTGGCTCATCCATTAGAAGCATGTTGGGTTTATGCATCATCAGCTTACCAAGCAACATACGGCCTTGCTCACCACCAGACAGTACTTTTACCGACTTTTTGATGTCATCTTGCGAGAACAACATACGACCTAAGAAACTGCGAATCACTTGCTCGTCATCGCCTTCTTGACGCCATTGCCCCATCCAGTCCATAAGGTTCATGTCTTCAGCGAATTCTTCCGCGTGATCCTGAGCGTAGTAACCTACGTTTGAATTCTCAGACCATTTGAATGAACCGTTACGAGGTTCAATCGCGCCAGCTAGCGTATTAAGCAATGTCGTTTTACCAACGCCGTTTTCACCAATAATGGCAACACGCTCACCCACTTCAAAAATGGCATTGAAATCGGTGAATAAGTCGTTTTCGAAACCTTGTGTCAGGTTCTCAACAATCAATGCGTTTCGGAACAATTCTTTCGATTGTTCAAAACGGATGAATGGGTTTTGACGGCTAGATGCTTTTACTTCATCGAGCTTGATTTTATCAATCTGCTTAGCACGAGAAGTTGCTTGTTTAGCTTTAGAAGCGTTTGCCGAGAAACGTGCCACGAAGGTTTGCAGCTCTGCAATTTGAGCTTTTTTCTTCGCGTTGTCAGCTAATAGACGGTCACGAGCTTGCGATGCCGCTGTCATGTATTCGTCGTAGTTACCTGGGTAAACGCGCAGTTCACCGTAATCGAGATCCGCCATGTGTGTACAAACACTGTTTAGGAAGTGACGATCGTGCGAGATGATGATCATGGTGCAGTTACGCTCATTAAGCGTATCTTCCAACCAGCGGATAGTATCGATATCCAAGTTGTTGGTTGGTTCGTCGAGCAACATGATGTCTGGGTCTGCAAATAGAATTTGCGCCAAAAGCACACGCAGTTTCCAGCCCGGTGCCACTTCGCTCATCAAGCCAAAGTGTTGCTCCAATGGAATACCTACAGCGAGAAGAAGTTCTCCTGCTTTAGATTCGGCCATGTAGCCGTCCATTTCTGCGAATTCTGTTTCAAGATCCGCGACTTTCATGCCGTCTTCTTCGCTCATTTCAGCCAAAGAGTAAATGCGGTCACGCTCTTGTTTTACTTCCCAAAGTTCTTTGTGTCCCATGATAACAGTGTCGATAACTGTAAATTCTTCATAGGCAAACTGATCCTGGCTCAGCTTGGCAACACGCTCATTTGGGTCGTAGCTGACGTTACCAGAAGTTTGGTCGAGTTCTCCGCTAAGGATTTTCATGAAAGTGGATTTACCACACCCATTTGCGCCAATCAGACCGTAACGGTTGCCTTCGCCAAACTTAACTGAAATGTTTTCAAATAGTGGCTTCGCGCCAAATTGCTGTGTGATATTCGCGGTAGAAATCAAAACCTAACCTCTTAGATAAAAAAACGCGGTGCAACGGTACTTGGCAACGCGGTCTGATGCAAGTGTTAATTGGGCTCTAGAGCGTCAATCTTCGCTTGGTTAGGTGCAATGCTTGTTCAGTTAGAATCTAATTCATAACAACTAAATCAACGGCATTCGATTTCAACGGTAAGTAAATTGAAAATTGACTCCCTAAACCCACTTTAGACGTCACTTTTATTTCCCCGCCCGTTTGGCTTAAGATACTTTGCGAAACCGACAAACCAAGCCCAGTGCCATCGCGTTTTGTTGTATAAAAAGGGTCAAAGATACGTTTTATCTGCTCATCTGGGATACCACATCCTTGGTCTACGACATGAACGATTGCGCCTTTTGACTCTTCATCGTCATCCATCCAGTCTTCAGTGCGAATGGTGAGCACCCCTTCTCCGCTCATGGCATGAATGGCGTTCATTTCTAAGTTGACTAAAATTTGCAGCAAGTGGTGGCGATTTACTTCAACAACGGACTTGGCGTTGAGCTCTGTGACAAATTGAACGTCCCGCTTTTTAGCGCCTGTTTTGACTAAAGTGAGGCTCTCTTCCACGATAGGGTTAACGTGTTGCCAAGTGACTTCGTCTTGAACACCACCTTGGCGACTGTATTGCAGCAAACTGCGCGTGATGTTTCGGATGCGATCTATTTGGTCAAGGATGGTTTGAATTTCTTCTTCTATCGAGCCGGCCTTATCGCCAAGAGCAAACTTAAGAAGCTCAACATTCCCTAAGATGACCGCTGTTGGGTTGTTGATCTCATGCGCGATGCCCGCGGTAAGCTCCCCTAGCGCGGCAAGCTTTTCATTCACCACAAGCTTATCGCGAGTCTGATTGAGTAATTGGATGTGCAGTTCGAGTTGTTCCGTTTTTTCTCGCAATTTCGCCGTACGGTTTTGTACTTTTCCTTCGAGCTGATCAGCGGCCTGGCGAATTTCGGCATTTCGTTGCGCCAACAAATCGAGCATGTTGTCGAATTGCCGTGCCAGTTGGGTTAACTCGTGTTCATCATCCAAGCCTAGTTGGCCAATTCGCTTGTCTCGCCCTGCTTGGACGGATTTAACAACATGGTGAATCCGCTCGATTGGGTGAAACAAATCACGAGAGCCACGATAAACAATCATGCCTGAAATCAATAACAAAGCGAGAATAGTTAAGCTGATTTCACCGAGGTTGGTAATGTAAATTTTAATGAGAGGCCAAATGAGATAACCGGTATACAGCATCCCAATAACATCGTTGTATTGGTTATAAATGGGTTGATAAGCGGTTATGTACCAATCGTCATACACGTAGGCACGATCTATCCAGTTTTCTCCCCTTTCCAAAACAGCCTGTTTCACTTGAAGCGAAACCGTTGTGCCAATCGCTCTTCCTTTGTGGGCTTGGCTATCTAGCGGTACGTTGGTACTTATGCGTAAATCGTCCATAAACAGGGTTACGGTTCCGATTTGTGGCTGCAATTCAGTTGGTTTGGCGTAAATTAAGTCGCGAATCTGATCAACTAAACCAGTGCTGTTATTAAGCAGTAACCCGCCATCTAAGTAACCCAATACGTGTTGGTCTTCATCTCGTACTGGTAATACGCTACGGCTGATTAAACCGCGAGATTCGACGCCGTTTCCATTCAGCAATGGGATCTCCGCTCGAACAGCCAAATCGTCGTCGTACTCGTTCATTTGTTGAGTATTGAACACTTCAAAAAACGACGCTTTTTGTGCAAGCAGTTGATGGTTCGTCGCTTTGTCTATCGGCACCCAGCGTAGAAAATCGAGCTGATACTTGTTCTTTTGGGATCCGACCCATTCCTCAAGTTCTAACGCATCTCTGTAAACCGACATCAAACGAACTTGAAATGGGTATGAGTTGGATAAGGATTTAACACTTTGGAACTGACGTTCCTGAAGAATTTGAATGCTATTGTCTGCTACGGAGAGTTTTTCAGACACATTAACCAAGGCGTTTTGCCACGTATAATGCGTTGACCAATAGAAAGTGATGCCCACCAACGCGAGTAGTGTGAGTAGGATGGGCGCAGACGTTAAGAACAGCAACCGATAGCGCACCATCGATTTGAGTCGCAAGCGCCATAAGGTAAAAACGTTAGACGTTCCAGATTTGTTATTCCGCATCGTCTGATCCTTCTAATTCCCACTCTTTGTATTTTCTCTCTAACGTTTTCCTTGCAACGCCCAATTGACGTGAGGCAGCCGATTTATTTCCGTCATGATGGGAAACCACCTGTTTGATGTGACGCTTTTCGACTTCTTTTAAACTCCATTCATTGGGATAACCTAATATCTCGTCACTTCGGTAATCCGGTAGACTTGGTAACGCAGTTTCTAGTGACGTTGTCACATTTATGCTTGCTTGAGCGGGCTGCGAGTAGTCTGCGTTGAGCTCTCGCCAATGATGGGCAGGAGGTTTTCCGAGCAAAATGCAGCGCTCCATTAAGTTTTTTAATTCCCGAATATTACCTGGCCAATCGTAGTCGTGCATTGCCAGTATGTCTTCATGTGCCCATTTTGGTTCCGGCATACCTAACTCTTTGGCTAACGTTTTGGTAAAGAAAGGCACCAAATCGATTAAGTCTGTTTTTCTTTCTCTTAAAGGCGGCACGTCTATTTTTAAAACGTTTAGCCGATAATAGAGATCTTTTCGAAATGTCCCAGCATCCACTTCATCCTTTAAATTTCTATTGGTTGCTGCGACAACACGGACATCAACGCTGATTTCTTTTTCACTGCCGACAGGTCGAATGGTTCGTTGCTCTAACACACGTAAAAGTGAAGACTGCATGGCAATGGGCATTTCCCCAATTTCATCCAAAAACAGTGTGCCTCCACTGGCAACTCTGAATAGCCCTTCCCGGCTTTTCTTTGCTCCTGTAAACGCCCCTGCTGTATGACCAAACAATTCGCTTTCCAGAAGCTCTGGGGCAATAGCTCCGCAGTTGATAGGGACAAATGGCCCCGTTCGGCCACTGGCAAAATGAACACCACGCGCTACCAGTTCTTTCCCTGTTCCCGATTCCCCTTCCACTAATATGGACGCCCGAGATGGTGCAAACTGCCCCATTAACTGTTTGAGTGATTTGGTTTTTTCCGAATGACCAATCATTTCGCTGCTAATTAGGCGCTTAACATCTCGCGTTAATGCGTGGTGAAGCCGCTGCGATAAACGCTTATCCATACAGCGTTGAACGGATTGCAGCATTTGATCGAGATTAAATGGCTTGAGTATAAAATCGGTCGCGCCTAGTTTTAATGCACTGATGGCGGTTTCCAAATCGGCATACCCTGTCATGAAGATGACGTCACAGCGGCGGTCTTCGTCGTTAAAAGCTTCTGTCCATTCGATCCCAGATCGACCCGGTAAATTGATGTCCAAGATGATTAGATCGTAGTGGTTTTCTTGCCGCAATTTTTCCGCTTCTTCAATGCTGCCTTGGCAGTCCACTTTAGAAAACCACTTACCCAGTGCTTTCTTCAGTATCGTTTGCATTCCCACTTCATCATCTACCACCAAAACCGAGAACGCTTGATATTTTCCGACATGATTTGGGTTGGCATCTTTGTTCTGCATGAATGGATCCTGGGATACTGACATATATGGCTCATCTTTGGGTTCGGAAAAACTGGGACAGAGTGTACCAATCGAGATCAATTGGAAAACTAAGTATGTGCGACATTTTGTCCTAGCTCAAATTTTTCGGGTGCGGCGCGGTCACAAAACTGATGACTTACCTCACAAAAATAAGGGTTTTTGGCTCAAACCAACTTGGCACTGGGATTGCACTGTCTATTGGGTATCGGTTTATCGCGTCTATACGCCAAGGCTATCGATTCTTTGCCTTCGGCTTCGCTCAGTATAGAGCGGTCGATACAAACCAATGCATTCAAAAACTAAAATAAATGGAATTAAGTAATGAATTACACTGCGACTGCCCTCGCCGTTTCAGCGACTATTTTTGCAACAACTGTCAGTTCTCATGCATTTGCCGACCAAACAAAGCCTCATGTTCGCTTGGCCACAACAACCAGCACTTATCATTCTGGTCTTTTGGACTACCTACTTCCTGAATTTGAAAAAGATACCGGATACAAAGTGAATGTCATCGCCGCTGGGACGGGTAAGTCACTGCGAATGGGGCAAAATGGCGATGTCGACTTAGTGATGACACACGCCCCAAAAGCTGAAGCAAATTTTGTTGAAAAAGGTTACGGCATTTTACCTAGAGCCCTAATGTATAACGATTTTGTTGTCGTAGGGCCGAAAGATGATCCTGCACAGGTTTATGGTGGAGACGACGTAGCCAAAGCGTTCAAGAAAATCGCGAACACCGAATCAATGTTTGTTTCGCGTGGCGATGATTCTGGAACGCACAAAAAAGAACTCAACCTGTGGGCGCAGAGCTCGATAGAGCCGAATTTTGGCGGCTACCGATCCGTGGGGCAAGGAATGGGACCAACTTTGAATATGGCTTCTGAGATGCAAGGCTATACTTTAACGGATCGCGGTACGTGGTTGGCGTATCAAAATAAAGTTGAACTGGGTATAGCGATTGAAGGAGATAAACGCTTGTTCAACCCGTATCAAGTGATTCTTGTGAACCCAAAACGCTACCCAGACATTAATTATCAAGGCGCTAAGGTATTCAGCGATTGGTTGGTAAATAAAAAAGGACAAACACTCATCAATAATTTTAAGCGACAAGGCAAACAACTTTTTGTTGCAAATGCTAAGTCCGTTGCGAATGCCAAGACAGTTGCCAATACACAAGCAGTTGTGAAGAACAAGGCGGAGAGCAAGTAACCATGTCGCTTTGGCAAACCACTCTAGAAGCACTTCAACTGCTGATCAGCTTTGATCCACAATTATGGACGATTGTGACGGTTTCATTCAGTGTGTCGCTTTCTGCTTTGATGTTGGTTTTGGTCCCTTCTCTGCTGTTTGCTTTCATCCTCGCTTATTGTGACTTTCCAGGGCGTTGGTTGATTTTGTCTTTAGTAAATACGCTTCAGGCAGTGCCAACCGTAGTTATTGGTCTGCTTCTTTACATGATGTTATCACGAGCTGGACCACTGGGTGATTGGCAAATGCTGTTTACGCAAAAAGCCATGATTTTCGGGCAGATGCTGATTTGTTTCCCCATTTTAGTCTCGATGATGCATGGTGCATTACAAGCCAGTGACCGTCGGGCTTTGGAAACGTCCTTAACGTTAGGTGTTTCCATTCCTCACGTTACGTTTACTTTGCTATGGGAAAACCGGTTCCCGTTGATCGCCGCAACCATTACAGCATTTTCAAGAATCATTACGGAAGTCGGCTGCTCCATGATGGTCGGCGGAAATATTATGGGGGTCACGCGCAATATCCCCACCGCAATAGCAATGGAAAGCCAAAAAGGTGCGTTTGCTCAAGGCGTTGCTTTGGGTATTGTACTGCTTTGTTTGGCGCTGCTATTAAACTTCTCTCTTTCCTCAGTGCGTGGGAAAGGGTATTTGCGGACATAGGAGGCACACGGATGACGCTTAAACTGTCTGCTCGCAATCTCTCAATGAGATTTAAAGATCGAGTACTGTTTTACATTCCTGAACTCAAAATTGGACCCAATGAAGCGGTTTATCTTCAGGGAGATAATGGTGTAGGGAAAACCACGCTACTTAAGATCATGGCGGGCTTAATTGAGCCAACCAGCGGAGATATCGATTTCCCCTTACCTTCCCTGTTAAAAAGAATGTTGGGCGCGCGAACTCGCTCCGATATCATTTATTTGCATCAGTCACCCTATCTGTTTGATGGCTCTGTGTTTCAAAATGTTGCGTATGGCGTAAAATACACATCAGAGAGCAAACAAGAAAAACGCAATAAAGTCATTAAAGCCTTGAGAATGGTTGGGCTGGAAACGCTCGCGGATGAGCATGTCTCTTTACTCTCCGGTGGAGAAAGACAACGTGTCGCGATGGCAAGAGCGTGGATTCTTAACCCATCGATTTTGTTAATGGATGAGCCAAGTGCCAGTCTGGATCAAGAATCGATTGAGCGATTGGTGTTAATGTCAAAAGACTTATTAAGTCGAGGTGCCAGTTTGGTGATCACCAGTCACCAAAGTAATTCGTTAACTCGGCTATGCCAAAAGCAGTGGTGTATTGAAGATAAGTCTTTGACAGAAAAACCACTATTACAATTAATACAAGAGAAACAATATGCAATTTCCAACGCCAATTAGTTGGGTTATTTTAGCTGGCGGTAAAGCAACACGTATGGGCGGGCAAGACAAAGGATTAATTACCCTAAATGGTCGCCCTTTGATTGAACATGTTCATTCCATTTTAAGTGCTCAAACGCACGATTTGTTGATCAATGCCAATCGCAACATTGAGGCCTATCATGAATATGCACCAGTTGTTGGTGATGAATTTCAAGATTTCCCCGGTCCCCTTGGTGGTATTCACACGGGTTTAAAACACGCGAATTGTGATTGGGTTGGCTTTGTACCTTGCGACAGCCCATGTATATCATCCGATCTGGTCGCACGTTTTCAAAATGCCATTCAAGCTGATTCTGATATTTTAGTCGCGCACGATGGCGATCATTTACAACCTGTGTTCACCCTTTTCCATAAGCGCGTCTTGCCTAAGCTTGAAGCATTTCTAAAACGTGGCGATCGTAAAATCATTCTTCTTTATCAGGAGTGTGTGACACATCGAGTCGATTTCTCTGATGCTGCACAATGCTTTATCAACCTGAATACGCCTGAAGAGCTGGAACAATTTGGTACCGTACTATGACAAAAAAACTCCCTACTTCATTACCAGTTCTCGGCTTTGCAGCGTACAGCGGTACAGGAAAAACGACCCTGCTTGAAGCGCTTCTACCGAAATTGACTGAAAAAGGGTTGCGGATCGGGGTTCTGAAACACGCTCACCATAACTTCGATGTCGATAAACCCGGGAAAGACAGCTACCGATTGCGCAAAGCTGGAGCAAGTCAAATGCTGATAAGCTCGCGCTACCGCCATGCTTTGATGATAGAGACTCCAGAAAATGAAGCCAATTTTGAGTATTTAATTTCTAGGTTTGATGATACTCAGCTCGATTTGATATTGGTTGAAGGATGTAAAAACATCGCTTTCCCTAAAATTGAATTAAACCGAGAAGAAGTAGGAAAACCTTGGCTTCACCCAAGCGATGAAAACATCATCGCGATTGCAGCGGACAGATCTGTTGGTGCGCGCCTCCCTCAAATGAACATCAATGATCTCGATGCCATTGCGAGCTTCGTGGTGGATTATGCGAATGGCAAGGTAGATGTGAAAGACGTACATGCAGCTCAACCATCATGCTCCTCCGCGCCATCAGAAGCATCAAGTTGCTGCGACATTGTGTCGCCTGCTTTCTTATCAGTAGAACAAGGGCGTGACGCCATTTTATCTGCGGTGACGCCCATTTCAGACACAACCCACATTCATGTTGAAAAGTCGTTTGGAAATGTACTTGCACAAGCAGTGTCTTCTCCTATCAATGTTCCGGCATACACCAATTCGGCTATGGACGGTTATGCGATTCGCAGCGAAGACATTGGGAACAAGGCATTTAAAGTCGTTGCTGAAGTCATGGCTGGCAATGCCTACACACAGCCGTTACAAGAAGGCGAAGCGGTAAAGATCATGACGGGAGCACCTACTCCCCAGAGCGCTGATACCGTTATCATGCGTGAACAAGCCAATCAAAAAGGTGACATTGTCACATTCTCCACTTCTAATATTAAGGCGGAGCAAAACGTACGCCAAGCGGGTGAAGATTTGTCTGAAGGACAGCAAGTATTTGAAGCAGGAAAACGCATTGGCTCGGCTGAAATGGGAATGATAGCGTCACTCGGTATTGACCGTTGCCACGTCATACGCCCTGTTCGTGTTGCCCTTTTCTCTACTGGCGATGAAGTTCAAGCGCCGGGAAACCAATTGAAAGACAATTGCATCTACGATTCCAACCGCTACACATTGAAAGGGCTTCTAGAGCAACTAGGTTGCGAAGTGATGGACCTAGGCATTTTAGAAGACGACCAACAGGTCATCATGCAAGCTTTGAAAGATGCTGGGGAAACTGCCGATGCCATCATTACATCGGGTGGTGTATCGGTTGGCGATGCGGATTACATAAAGCTCGCTCTAGACGCGCTTGGTCAGATCGATTTTTGGCGTATCAGCATGCGACCGGGTCGCCCTCTCGCATTCGGAAAAATTTCTGATAAACCTTTCTTCGGATTACCCGGCAACCCCGTTGCTGTTATGGTTTCGTTTATTAATTTTGTGGAGCCTGCCATTCGTAAACTCCAAGGAGAGAAGAATTGGACGCCGCTAAAAGTGCCGGCCATTGCCAGTGAAAACTTGCGATCTCGCCAAGGAAGAACAGAATTCAGCCGTGGAATTTACAATGTAAACTCAAATGGGCAATTAGAGGTAAAAACCACAGGCAAGCAAGGTTCAGGGATACTCCGCTCCATGAGTGAAGCCAATTGCTTGATAGAAATTACGCCAGAAGTCGACACAGTAAAAGCAGGCGAAAGCGTCACCATTATTCCATTGCAAGGTCGAGTCTAGGAGATATCAATAAAAAGGGTTTGGCATCGCTCTACCCAATTGATAGAGTGTGCCCAAATTATTCAGGTTAAACCCTAGCAGGCAGAAATTTATGGCTCGTACCATTATTTATACCTATAAAGACGAAGAAAAAACGCTTCTATTTTCTTACGAGAAATTTCGTTCAATTCATGAAGCCGTCGCGGACGCAGAAGGTATCGACATTTCCAACTATTTGAAAATGGAACAACAAGTTGAAGCCGTGTCCGACACGAAAGCAGTGCGTGATTACCGAGATAACCATTTTAGAAAGCTTGGTTTTGGCAAGATCACACTGGCACAGAAAGAAAACCTAGGTGTTGGTAAAAAGAAAAGTTAAAACCTGCTTCCTCGTTGAGAAAATACATCGTTTTAAACAAAAAAGTGAGCTTCTAAAATTAGAAGCTCACTTTTTTCATTTAACCTAAGCAGCACTGCCATTCAGTACTTTTGAAGTATAGCGCTGAGATTATTTAATGTTCAAAAATGCTGCGCCGCGTACGCCACCAGAATCGCCGTGTTTCGCTTTGATGATCTTTGGTGGTTTCGCAACAGAAAGTAGATATTTAGGTATGCGCTTTGGCATCTCTTCATAAATCAGTTCAAAGTTCGACAGCCCCCCCCCCAATGCAACAACATTAGGATCAAAAGATGTGAACAAGTTGCCAAGACAGATCGCCAACAACTCCATGAAGCGCTCTACATGTTCAACCGCTTTGGCTTCGCCTTCAGCGTGAAGTTTGATCAATTCAACCGCTTTAATTCGCTCGCCGTAGTAGTGCTCGTAGAGTTGTTCGAAACCACGACCAGACAAGTAATTATCTAAGCAGCCTTTCTTATCGCAACCACAACCAAACAAAGGCGCATTTTCACCCAGATGGAACCAAGCATCGATCGGCAGGCGTGCATGCCCTACCTCACCCGCTACGTGATTGCGACCAGAGAACACTTTACCATCGAACACAAAACCGCCACCAAAGCCAGTACCGAGAATCAAGCCCATAACGGCAGGCTCATCTTTCAACTCATCGTCCCAAGCTTCCGACAATGCAAAGCAGTTTGCATCGTTGTCGATTTTCACTTTACGGCCAATTTTCGCTTCCAGATCTTTACGTAGAGGCTTTCCTTTTGCCGCAGGAACGTTTGTTGTTAGGACTGTTCCGTCATCGGCGTCTTCCATTCCTGGAATGCCGATACCAATGGTGCCTTCTACGCCCAGTTCAGCATCATATTTGGCAACCAGACCCGCTATGGTTTCAACCAACTTTTCATAGTCGTCACCTGGAGTAGGTACACGTTCTGTTGCTTTACGATCTAACTTCTCATTAAACGCGCCAAATTCAATTTTGGTGCCACCGACATCAAAGCCGTAGTACATGTTTCTCTCCTGAATCCCAAAAATCAATGCATGCTCAATGTAAGCAGAAATTGCCCAACGGACAGTACGATCTGATGAAAAGAGCATAAAATTATCTAGCTACGCATTATCCATAAACTGGCTGAGCAGTCCGTGATACAACACAAATTAACGTTGTCAGTAAGGCTAAGTGGTGACTCTGTGCTCAATGTTTTTAGTAAATTGAACGTATTTTGCCAGCATTGGCTTTGAAAGGTCATGTTTTAGGCGCGTTTTACTCAGAAGGTAACCTTCTTTAAAAGTATCAAACCAAAGTGAAAGCATTTGAGCGGTATTTGAGTCACCCAGCATATTGATCACCAAGCTAGCAACTTCTGCAGTCGCAAGGTGCTTTTCATTATCTGACTTTCTCATCATATAATTTGATACGGTGTCTGGATTAACAGACAAAACAGGTAAATTAACAAGGTAATCGGACTTTCTGAACATTTTTCGCGCTTCTCGCCAACTTCCGTCTAGAAATATGAGAAGAGGTTTTTTACTTGGAATACTGTTCGCATCTTTTGGTAGACCCTGTTCTTTTGGTAAGGCTTGCTCTGTAAGTTTTTCTTGCTTAACAAGGTCTTCTACTTGAATGAGCCTTGATTTTTCATCGACATAGTCTTCAGGGAAGATTATAACGGGTTGGTATTTGTTATCTTTTAGTAGAGCTAACAATGCCTGTTCAGGTTCAGTGCGTGACCATTGAAAAGCATGTGTGTCTTTAAGGATGTCCGCTATCAGCCTACCAGTGTTACTGGGCTTGAGGATTTCGTTATCTGACATGATGATCAGCGCCGAAATATCTGATTGAATATTGGGCTGGTGTGAACAAATACAGTGCTTCTCTGTTACTTGGCAGAATTGACACCGTACAACTTTAGAACCGCGAGCATTAAAGGGTTTGGTCGCTCTGTCGAGCCGAGATTGATATAGGCTGTGAACCTGATGTATGCGCATGGTAATAGTGTCAGTAATACAGGAAATTTGGCAGATTATACCCAAACAGTATCAAGATGCTAGATTCCGTAAGTGACCGGAACTCGGGATAAGTAAGAAATACAAAGGTAGGAATGAATGGAAGATCCAGCGATTATTCGGTTGAGCTTTTTTATTGGCGGATTGATACTTTTTGCTTGTTGGGAGTATTACGCACCTAGAAAATCGCTGACTCAAAGTAAGTTAACCCGTTGGGGAAACAATTTGGGGTTAGTTGGGCTCAACAGTATCTGCTTAGCGGTTATTATGCCGATCGTAGCGTTTGATAGCGCCTTGCAAGCACAGCAATTTGGATTCGGACTATTCCATTTCTTCGAGGTTCCGGCGCTAGCCAACATTCTTCTTTCTGTGTTAATTCTTGATTTTGCAATCTATGTTCAGCATGTAATGTTCCATCGACTGCCTTTTTTATGGCGACTTCATCGAATGCATCATGCCGACCAAGATATTGATGTGACGACGGGTAGCCGATTTCATCCTATTGAGATCATTTTGTCCATGTGGATTAAAATTGCGCTTGTGCTCGCTTTAGGAGTGTCTCCCATTGCCATTGTTGTATTTGAAATTATTCTCAACGTGAGCGCGATGTTCAATCACAGTAACGGAAAACTCCCCCTTAAATTGGATTTTTGGTTACGAAAGTTCCTTGTTACTCCTGACATGCACCGTGTTCACCACTCGGTAGAAGTGAAAGAAACCCATTCTAATTTTGGCTTTTTCTTGTCCATATGGGACCAATGGTTGGGCACTTACAGAGATCAGCCGAAAAAAGGACACGATGAAGTAGAAATTGGGCTTCCTCTATTCAGGAAACCCAAGGAACAACAATTATGGAAAATGCTGACTCAACCGTTTAGGCATGATTAAGTATACCCAAGTGACCTCAAGGTGCAGGATTCATAGCCTCATATTCTGTTTCAATTCAAGGACAAGAACGCAGCGAAATGACGAGTCCTTTCCGAGTTCTTAGACGATGAAGTGGAGCAGAATATGGGCTCCCAAGGGCGAGTTTAACTGGCTTTCATACTGCGTTGTCGATTCTTAATTTAGAACCACTAGATCTACAAATCGATGCCTTGCCTGAAAGCCAGTTCCTCATTCTTTGGTAGGGAAGCCGCTGAACCTAGCATCTTGAGGTTACTTGGGTATATAACAAAAGCTACGCGAAATCATACTTGTGCAACATGGCTTGTTGGTGACCACCGATGTCCGCCACTTGTTCTGAACTCTTGATCATGGAGTCTAATTGAATTGTGGTGTTTTCCCCGAGTTCGGAAATAGATTGAATGTTGTTGTTCACATTCGTCGTTGAGCGCTCTTGCTGTTCGGTAGCAACTGATATTTGTTCGACACGCAGTTTTATCGCCTCGACTGACATCTCGATTTTGCTGAATGTTTCCTTAACATCCATGCTCGATTTCATTGCCTGAGACATTTCTTTTCGGCTTTCAATAACAGCATCTTTTGAGTCTGCAGCAGCTTGTTGTAATGCTGCCATCATCTCTCGAATATTCGTTGTTTGATGACTTGTATCGCTTGCCAGTTTTCTTACTTCATCGGCAACAACTGCAAAACCTCTTCCCTGCTCTCCCGCTCGTGCTGCCTCTATTGCGGCATTCAACGCGAGTAAATTGGTGTTCTCTGCGATCCCACTGATTAAATCGACCAGCTCGGTAATCTCTCGAACTTTTCCATCTAATTTAGCCATGGATTCTTCATTTATTGTTAACGAACTATCTAGAGTCGCCAATCGATGTGCGTTTTCTTCAATGACTTTCCCGCCTTGAATGGAGTCTGAAGCTGCGATCCTCGATTCTTCGTACGATTCAGAAGCAACCTTAGCAATTTCGCGTATCGCACCTTGTAGTTCACACACGGTGGACACCATTTCATTAAGAGAGTGGTTCTGTTTATCCAAGCTCGCCTTCGTTTCTTCAGCGGCAGAGTGGCTGACTCCAGCGGTTTGGTATAGGGTTTCGCAGTTTGTCGTCACCATTTTTAACGAGTCTCCCGTTGACTCGATAACTTTGTTAAGTTGCGACGCTATTACGTGCATTTCAGCAGGACCAACGCTCTGAACAGACAAGTTGAATTTGTGCTCCGTTAATAAGTTAAGTGAACGCGTTATATTTCGGACCCCTTTGTTTATCCAACGCCTTAGAACAAAACCCGTTATGACGATGACCAGAACCAAAACAGACCCTGTAAGCATGAGCACGAGTTGTACATACTCCATAGTGCGTTCTACTTCTGTTTGGCTTCTTTTGATGAGCGCTCGCGCGGTTGTGGAAATTTTAGCTAGCATTTCTATCGTTTGGTCAGCGCTGTGTGTAACGTCTTTAATCCAACGCTTTTGGCTTTCTACTTTTTCTCGTTTAATCAGAATTTGCTGTAGTACCCCCGATTCTGCAAACCCTTCTTTCACCATTTCATAGGGTGCAGCCAAACTCGCAAATTCTTTTATGTCTGGGTACCATTCGGCGAAATCTTCGTACGCCAGATTAATTCCAGCGATTCGATTCTTCATCTCTTGGTATTCCGATGTCGCTTTCTCTAGATCCTCTGCCATCATCATCACGAGGAACGTGCTTTCCATAGAGCTCGCGCTGGCGATAAAGCGATTAGCTGCGTCTGATGCCTCTGGGTTATCTTGAATTAAGAAAGACGATACCCGGTTCATTTCAGGGCCAATTGAACTGACTCCATAACGAAATGTTGGGATAAGGTCATTTAAGGTAACTTGAATAGCAAAGATATCTCGCTGAACATTAAGCACTTGAATAGAATTTTGCCTCAATGACTCAACAGAGTGGATGAGTTGCTCTTTCTGATGATCGGAAACCACGCCTCCAAAGGCATCGGAAAGGTTAAATAAGGAATCGAGCTCCTCCTGACTTTTTATCGTAAGAGCATCCAGTTTCGCGACTGCGGAGCTAAGCTCACTCTCATTTTCGCTTTGCATTCCTTGATTTAAGCGTTTAACTTGAGTCAGTATCGTTTGAGTAAGCTCTGCATTATTTATAGCTAGTGGTAGTGCTTGCTCGGATAGCTGGCTAAATTCTGAACCTACAGTATCAATGCCACGTTGGCTGATACTTGAAAGAGAAACTACCATGAAAGTAGTAACGGCTAATACAGCCACAATGGCTTGTATTAGTGAAATTGAAATCCGGTTCGATTTGGTATTTCGCATATGAGCGTTCAGGTAGAACTGTCCTTAGTGGTCTTTATGCGAAAGAGTTTATGGCTCACTTATGACAGCCATATTTCAAAATAAATATAATTAACAATAAGAACGAGTATGTGTTTTAAAAGAATTATTTCGACAAAACTTCTGATGGTAAGTGTGTTCTTGGTGGGTTGTTCAGCGCCACAACCTGATTTTTCAACTGATGCTTATGAGCCAAATAGTAAGCAAAATACTGCCACTCAACGAGCGCTAAGCGATGTGTATGTAAGGTGGGAAGGCGTACCCTATCGATTTGGTGGTAATGATCGCTATGGCATAGATTGCAGCGCGTTTACCAAAGTCGCTTTCAATGAGGCTTTTGCTATGTCGCTACCAAGAACGACAGAAAGCCAAAGCAAAGTTGGAAAACAAGTTTCTTATAAGGACGCCAAACCCGGTGATCTCGTTTTTTTCAAAACAGCGTACAAGCAGCGTCACGTTGGCGTGTACATGGGTAATAAAGCATTTATGCATGCTTCTACATCGAAGGGAGTCATTATCTCGCGCTTAGATAACCCTTATTGGGCTAACGCTTTTTGGCATTTTCGAAGAGTAAATTAGTTATCGATGAGTTTGATTCAAAAAAAGAAAAGGGGTTGGTCAAAGACCAGCCCCTTTTTGGTAAACAACTACAAACATTTGTTCGTGTAAGCTTGCTTTGTTTGTGTCGTTGTTATCAAACCTAATCGTATATTGCTACAGCGGTATCAAACAGGTTTTTAACAAGTGCGATATATTCATCTAAAAAGCCAATTTGCTCGTTTGTGGCTTTCTTGTTCCACGCGCCGGCAAGTACTTCACCCAAATCGTCAACAACAGCGTCCGCTTCTTTTAGGAGTTTAAAACGCACGCTTGAATGCAATTCAGGATTTTGTTCAAAGATAGCCATAATGTTGGTCGCAATGAGATCGGTCACGACATCCTCGATACTCTCATCACCAGTATCACCTTCGACTTTGGCAAAAATGTCTAGGTTCATTGTTAAATGCTCAATAAGAGCAAGGTAGCCATCAGTTTCTACAACCACTATTCGTCTCCACCGTGTTGGTGTCTTATTGCTTCTCTCTAAATTCTAAGACATATCTAACGAATTTGATATATCAACAAGGCCAAATGACCAACAAATAACACGCTTATTTGATCTCGTTACGATTAATCAAACCCTGTTATGTGTGGATTGTAGACTTGTTTCGCCCGCTTTGTTTTGAGCTATACAGTGCTTTATCGGCAGATTCTAACCAAGCTAAGTAATTTTCCATTTCGGAACTAAACTCACTGATTCCAAGGCTTACTGTAAAAGTTATGTCACCTTGGTCTGTAGGAACGAGAGTTTCCTCAATACGTTTTCTGAGCCTTTCAGAAAAATAGTAGGCTTGATCAGAATTAGTATTAGGTAACAACACTGTAAACTCTTCGCCGCCATATCGACCACAGCAATCGGCTTGCCTAGCTGTTTTCTTCAGCAGATGTGCTGTTTGCCTAATGACGCTATCACCAGAACTGTGTCCGTAGGTGTCATTGACCTTCTTAAAGTGGTCAATATCGAAGATGACTAACGATGCTGGAGTGTTTAAGGTTTGACACTGAATAAATTGCTCACTAAGACACTGCTCCCAGTGCGCTCGGTTGTACAATCCAGTGAGGCCATCTGTCCGGCTGAGGTGGCTCAGTTTTTGGTTGGTTTCTCGTAAATGCAGTTTCTTTTTTGCTATATCAGAAACGTCGTGAATCATGAGACAAATGTGTGTGACTTCTCCTGTTAACGCCTTAAGAGGTGTAATGACGACGTTTTGGTACATCACAGACAAGCCATTTGATACAGGAGAAAAGTTATTGAATTCGAATAGGTAAGGTCTGTCTTCCCAGCTAGAGAACCCTCGCATTTTTAGCTTTACCGAAGCTTCGATCTTCGACTTTAACCATTCAGAAGGAAGTTGTGGAAAGAGATCAAACAGGTTATTTCCCATAATAATGTCAGCGGTGATACCACTGTAAGATTGCATGAAGCTATTCCACGTACACACATTGTAATGTCTGTCGAGAACCACCAGCCCTGAATCCATGTTATCCATCACTTGCAATGCCCAGTGAAAATCTGAGATATCAAGCGTTATATCTGACATTACATCGTCTCCAGAATGCGTTTAATTTTGCCAACTGATCGTGAATCAATAAGGAAAAGCACTTCACATTCAAAGTTAATGGATTCGGCAAAATACGTGTACTCAATGGTAAATAGCTCGCCCATTCCACCGACGTTGAGTGAATTAATTTCTTGATGAAAATGATCGATAACCGCGGGTTGACGCAACGCAAACTGTGTACACATCTGCTCACCAAGCGAAACAAGATAAGACGCGACCAATAAATTGGCGATGTTGATGACCACTTCATTATAAGAGGATTCTTTAACTTGAAACCCAAGGCTTTGCCCCATTTCCTCTATCTGATTCCCTCGCATACAAACGAGAGCTTCACCATGTATCCCCCCGCCTACAAAACGTTGGGCAACCGCAATTGCCCCTTCTCTATGCAGTACGTCTTCTAATGTCATGGCAAGTTCACCAGAGCTTAATAAGCCGACATTAGGTATTGGGATATGGATAAATTCACCCAGATGATCTGAAATGATCGCTGCACCTCGACCTAAAGAGATATTGGTAAGCTCTTTGAACTTTGTCATTGGATCAAGTTTAGGAAGAGGATCAGAGGAAGCGCTTTGTGAATACGTCAATCCAATGATTGGAAACAAGGGTCTGGCGATTTCAGGATTGAGAGGTTTTTCTATAAATTCATAAGCGCCAAGGTTTCGACAACGCTCTTTTGCAGCCTGCTGAACGTCACCTGAAACAACGATAACTTTTGTTGGGTAATTATTTACTGGGAGAGCGGAAAGTACTTCGTAACCATCCAGAACTGGCATCGTAAGATCCAGAAACATAACGTCGATGTTCTGCACTCTCAGTATGTCCAGAGCTTCCTGACCGTCACCAGCAAACAGTATTTGTTGGTGCTCAGAGTTCGCGATACAACGAGCTACAGACTTTCTCGCCAGAGCCGAATCGTCACAGATAAGTACTTTCATAACAAACGCATGGGATTATTTTCCTGAATCAACATCACACTATAATGTATTGATTTTACAAACCTATGCTTTAGTTTAGTTTTTGTGCTCAAAATCGGAGTTGCTTCACATCTGCTAATGAAAAGAAGATCTTGATCAGATCATCTGATCTTATCGCCATCAGCGTATCGGCTATATGTGGCATATATAACAGTAACAACAAAAAGTTATGGGCTACTATTGGTGTGAGGCTATTCAACTTATTAATAGGGACCGGATATGTGGCAATCCATAGCGCAGCAACTTTCTGAAGTACTCGTTTTTGATTACAAGATTTCCGAAAAAGTCCATTTAAAAGGCGGTGACATTAGCCAGAGCTATATGATTAGCGATGGTGAGCAACGTTATTTTATTAAAGTTAACGATCGATCTTTCCTGCCTCGATTTGAATTGGAATCGGAAGGTCTTACCGCACTAAAACAATCTGACACACTGTTTTTGCCAGAAGTCGTTCACGTTGGTCATTGCAAAGATCATGCGTTTCTTATCCTTAACTATATCCCTTGCAAACCTCTGGAAAGTGCTAAAGCAAGTTATCGGTTTGGTTTACAGCTTGCTAAACACCATAGTTGGGGGGATCAACGTGAGTTCGGCTTTGATGCAGACAACTACGTTGGTGCAACGTTACAGCCAAATTCCTGGCATAAAAACTGGGCTCGATTCTTCTCTGAGCAACGTATTGGTTGGCAACTTCAATTAATGCAGGAAAAAGGCGTGGAATTTGGGCAATCAGACGAGATTGTTGCCGCCGTATATGAACGCCTTGCGGCGCATCACCCTACTCCCTCATTACTCCATGGTGACTTGTGGAGTGGAAACATATCGAATACGCCTGTCGGTCCAATGCTATACGATCCTGCGCCTTATTGGGGAGATTCCGAATGCGACATCGCTATGACGGAGCTCTTCGGTGGATTTATGTCGGACTTTTACCAAGGATACGAAAGCTTAAGACCACTCGACTCAGGTTATCAGTCGCGAAGGGACGTTTATAATCTTTACCACATTTTGAACCATTGCAATCTGTTTGGTGGGAGTTATCTAGATGACGCCCAAAATATCGTAGACAGCTTACGCTAAGAAAATTCGTACGGTTAAAGGCTCAAGATATATCTATAAGGTATTGGAATTTAGAGCACCAAATTGATTGTTCTGGTGAGTCTTTAACGCTCCTTTTATTTCGATACATAATTAATATTTCAAATTATTACGTGCTCGATTTTATATAAAATGGCGAATAATTCGTCTATTTCGTCCACGTTCTTACAAACTTTTACTCTTTACTTTTCAGCTCAGATGCATTTTTCTGACCGCCAACACGTGATCCAAGTCATTTTTCTTTGAAAATTTGCACTTAAGCATGTTTCATACTTAATTCAATTCGATTAGTAAGGCGAAGAGCTAGTATGAATAAGAATTCATCAGGGGATTCTACGTGATGTAAGGAAGGGTGTTATGAAAAATTACACAGAGAAAAGTGTAAAGTGTCCACATTGTGGATACACAATAGGCATTACCTTGGACTCATCAAATGGCAGCCAAGATTTTTACGACGACTGCCCAGCTTGTTGCCATGCAATTCATTTGAATATGTTTGTCGACGAGCAGCATGATAAGGTGCAGTTAACCGTCGATGCGGATGACGAACAAATATTTTAAATTCATAAGTTTAAGACTGTTTTTCAACGTTTCAATCGTATCAAAACCCAAAAGCGCACTGAATACAATTCAGTGCGCTTTTTCAATAATCATCATTAAATCAATGTATTACTAGCTAACTTCGATTTGCTAGCACTCTTTCTACGGTATCGACAATGGCTTGCGTTTGTGGGTCAAACTCTATATTAACCAGCTCGCCAATTGTGCGACTTCCGAAAAGAGTACGCGTGAGTGTTTCGGGAATAAGGTGGACACAGAATGTGTTACCTCTCACGCTGCCAATAGTGAGTGAACAGCCGTCGATACCAATGTAGCCTTTTTCTAGTACGTAACGCATTTGATCAGGCTCTAGCTCAAACCAAATGGTTCGATTGTTTTCGGAGCTTTCAATATCAGAAATTTTAGCGACGGTCGAAATGTGCCCAGACATAGAATGCCCGCCAATTTCGTCCCCAAACTTAGCAGCTCTCTCAACATTTATGCTGTCGCCCGCTTGGCATGCCCCTAAATTAGTTAGCTTCAAAGTAGCTTGCATTAAATCAAACCACACATGGCTGCCTTCTACTCTTGTTACGGTTAAACAGCAGCCGTTATGCGCCACTGACGCACCAATTTGTAGGTTTTCACCCAAACTGCCATTCAGCTCAACAATGTGAGTTTGGAATTCCTTTTTCTTTTCTATTGATATGATCTTCGCTGTACCTTGTACAATCCCAGTAAACATATGGCTCTCTTTTCTATACTCAACAAAGTTATTGGTATCTTACGATCAATTCTTTATTATGCGCCACTCTATCCCGATTTATATGCAGTATCGGAGTAATCTGTGCATCGTTATCAAAAAGAAGCCTCTCAATTAATTAAGTTAGCCACTCCTGTTCTCATTGCGTCCGTTGCCCAGACTGGCATGGGATTTGTCGACACAGTAATGGCTGGTGGTGTCAGCCCAACAGACATGGCTGCAGTTGCTATCGCGACGAGCGTCTGGCTACCCTCTATCTTGTTTGGGATTGGTCTTCTCATGGCACTCGTGCCCGTAGTAGCACAATTAAATGGCTCCAGTCGTCAAGTGAAGATCCCTTTTGAGATTCAGCAAGGGATCTATTTATCCTTACTGCTGTCGATCCCTATTGTTGGCGTGCTTTTTCAAACTCAGCAAATTCTTGATTGGATGCAAGTTGAAGCGCTCATGGCTGAGAAAGCAAACGGGTACATGTACGCCGTCATGCTCGCAGTACCGGCGTTTTTGTTATTTCAAACACTGCGTAGCCTTACTGATGGTTTGTCTTTAACAAAACCTGCAATGGTTATCGGATTTATTGGTTTGCTGCTTAACATTCCACTTAACTGGATATTTGTATACGGTAAGTTTGGCGCACCTGCGTTAGGCGGTGTTGGCTGTGGTGTTGCTACGACCATTGTGTACTGGATCATGTTCGGCATGATGTATTTTTATGTCGCGAACGCAAAGAAACTTCGTCATATCAATCTTTTTGGCGCGTTTCATCCTCCACAATGGAAAGCGCAACTTCGCTTGTTTAAATTAGGTTTGCCTGTCGCGGCAGCTTTGTTCTTCGAAGTGACTCTGTTTGCGGTGGTTGCATTATTAATAGCGCCACTTGGGCCGACAACCGTTGCTTCCCATCAAGTCGCCATCAACTTTTCTACCCTAGTGTTTATGCTCCCCATGAGCATCGGTGCGGCAGTAAGTATTCGTGTTGGACACAAACTTGGAGAAGAGAGTACAGAAGGCGCTAAGATTGCGTCTCGCGTCGGTATTATTGTGGGCTTAATCACTGCGTGTTGCACAGCATTGATGACTATTGTTTTCAGAGAGCAAATTTCTCTGTTATACACCGACAATCGAGAAGTGGTCTCTGTTGCAAGTGCCCTTTTGGTATATGCTGCGATTTATCAGTGTACGGATTCAATCCAAGTTATAGCCGCTGGAGCATTACGTGGCTACAAAGACATGAAAGCCATTTTTAACCGAACGTTCATCGCGTACTGGGTGCTTGGGTTACCCGCGGGATACATTTTAGGCATGACGGATTGGGTTACTGAGCCTATGGGCGCAACGGGTTTCTGGGTAGGTTTCATCATTGGGTTGAGCTCCGCTGCCATCATGCTCGGTCGTCGTCTTCATTGGATGCACAAGCAACCCGACAATGTTCAATTGGTGTTTTCGTCGCGTTAGAACACCAAAAGCAAACAATGAAAACAATGCCCAGATATTCTGGGCATTGTTGTTTTTATTGATGTATCTTTGCGTTTAGCACGTATTAAAGGTGCGTCTTACCAAGTTTACTCGAGGGAAATATGTCGTCGCGCGCACTGGCTATCGTTTGTGTAACAATGCTTTCAGGGTGTACCGATCCTGTACTTTCCATGTATGACGATTACATAGGTCGCATTGCCCGAGTTCAGGATGCTTCCTCTCTAAGCGCACCGGATACTATTTATATAAGTTTGCCAGACAAAAAGCTTCTCCAAACCCCCATTCCACGCATTTCCATTGGGCTTCTTGAATCTTATGAATTAAGGCGATGCGGACTTTTTGAACTGATAGCTGAACGGAACTCATCACTGGGCAAAGTTCAAGACGAGTTTCATTTGTTTGATTACGAAACGCGATTTATTACTGGCGTAGACAAATGCTTAAATCACCCAGATATATCTGAAGAGGTTCAGCGTAAGCTCAGCATCGCTCACACAGAAAAGAAGCGACATTATCCGCTACACCTGCAACATGTTATTACTCAAAGTGACGCTTGGCGTACTCAGCTCAGTGGCAATGAATGGTTGCCTATTGAAGGGGCTTTCGGGTTAACGGAGCTAGATCTGGCACTTAAACCGTTTTACCAGATTACATTGCAATTGTCCGATAACTCAAAAGACGAAGAGTATAATACAGTAAACGATCAATTAGTTACGCCGTCACAGAAAGTAATAGAAACGACTAATGTCATAGGCGCTCTGAGTTTTAGCTTAGTTAATAGTACCTTGTGGCTCAATCAAGCAACACAACAACTTAATCAGTTCGATGGAAACATTCGCTGTGGAGAGAAACGGGATAACACTCAGTTCACGTATATGAAAAATGTATTTCAAAGTCAGTATGTCGAGAAAATTCAACCTTATTTATCAAGGCTAGATAAAACATACAGGAAACTGAATGTCGAGCTGGCGGTCATTCTGCAAAAAACCAATGAAAGCCACCCAAGTTTTTACGAAATAGAGCAACATCATAAGGGGTTCAAATCAGCGATACTGAGTCATGTTAAATACTGGCAAGGGCTGTTCGCTAGGTGCGGAGGCGCGCCAGGATCTTAACTCGATCGTTTTAGTTACTCTACTCTTTCACGCAAGAAGCGAGCAAATCGCGGTTTTCCAGATTCTGTACGTCCGTTGAAGCGGTAAGTGATCGTCGCACCAATGGGCAGTGGTTGTTTTCTCATTGAATCTTTTAGCCCACTTCCAATATAAAACTCTTTACCGTTGGCACAACGCACCAGATACGAGCCCAGCATTCCGTGGTACTTTCCTTCTCCCGGTTTGTATCCAATGATTGTCGCTTCCGCATCTTCGTGTTTTTTTAGCTTGAGTAAATCGTCTGAACGCCCTGCTCGATAGCTTCTGCTCACCTTTCGAAGCATTAAACCTTCGCCATAATTGTCATCGACTCTGTCGAGCATTTTCATTAGCTGAGAATGGTTAGAGGCAGAAATGTGCTCTACATATTGAATATGGTGTCGATCGACGGTTTTTACCCAATTTTTTATGTCGTAATAACGCTTCGCATAGTCACCCGCTGAGTGAGGCAAATCGAAAATCATAAATTGGATGTTTTTCCATGCGATGTCAGATGGGGTTTTGTCCATAACTGTTTGCTGAACAACATGAAACATACCTCTTCCCGCCCACAACTCGCCCTCCATTTTCAAAGAAGGGAGCCCTTCGGTGAACCAAGCAGGTGCGTGGATCTTAGTCCCCTTCCGAGTGTAAAGTGATGTGCCATCCCAGACAGCGCGAATGCCATCCAGTTTTTCTGATACCCAGTACTCATCTAGATTGATTTCCGACGAATACTCATTGGCAAGTAACAACGCGGGTTCTGCTGGTCTTTGTGCTATCGCCGATGCACCCGAGACTGCAGCCAAAATGACGCACGCTAAAATCCTTTTTCTCATTTCTTCCCCTTATATAACCCACTTGAATTCAGTCACTTGAATAAATTGGATTAGTCAGGGTATTTGTATCAAATTGCTCACTATTATCGCGACGTGTTCATCCGGTATATGCGAGCCGATCACTTCAATACCTTACGATGGATGTAAACAGTTGCAAAAAGTTCAGAGAAAAATCACTTTTTCTCTTCGAGGTGCCATTTGTCATCAATGCGTAATGGTATTGTCGAATCCGTCTTATACTCAAACCACCTCAAGATACTAGGTTCAGAGAGCATTGCTTGATTTTCAGGCAAGGCACCAATTTGCAGATCTAGTGGTTCTAAATCAAGAGAAGCAATCAGACGGAACTTACCGGTATTATTTTTTACGTGACGGTATTAAGAAAGAAATCGTCCCAGCTCTAATGAGTCAGTACCTAGCAGCCTTTCGAGCGGAATTTCAGCCGCCTAGTAATACATCTGAATATTTTTCGTGGGTAAATGCTGTAAAAAATTACTCGTTTGATTTACTTCCTTCAAACGCTACTGAACAGCCTAACCCTTCTCCAGTTCCACCAACTCAAGTTGTCACTGCCTCCACCGGATTGAAAGTTGGACCAGCAACGGAAGGGCTTAATACAACGTTGGATAATTTTGATGTTAATCTCCGTTTAGAATCGGTCACAACCATATTGGATCTTATCGTGCTTTCTGAGCAACTTGGTACGAACGTCAACATTTACTCTCATATAGAAAGCAATCCAAAAAAGGATCAACTGCTTACAGATGGTATTCAAAAGCTTCAAGCGGAAACTGGGCGTGATTACTCTCGTTTCTACACAATAATTGAAACAGATAATGGTCCGAATAGCTCATGGGTTGAAGATGCTCGCATCATGAGCCGCGATGGTAAAACTGTCTATATCCCTGCGGATATTTCCAGAAAGGCTTCCTACGACGCACAAAGGTTTATAAAAGCTTATTTGCCTAAAACCAACACAAACTTTGGTCTTGAGGGAAATACTAAACGTGACGTTGGGCTAACTGTTGATCAAGGCGGACAACATAACCGCACAATCAAAAACCTTGTGAGCACTCAAAGCCCTATCACTATTTATCGAGGAAACAGCTACATTGAAGGCGGTAACCTGCTTTCTGGCACCATGCAAAAGGGAAATCCGTATGCTGTAGTTGGTACAGATTCAGTCGTGTTAACAGCTCAACATATGAGCGAGAAATACCTTAATTCGCCTGAACTAGCACCCTCGTTCTCTCCAGAGAGTATCGCAGCAAGAATAGCGAAACTGGCGATTGATGAACGGGATCCTTCATTTCAATACACACTAGGAAAACTAACTAAAATTCACAATAACCTAGGCGACCAAGCACTGCGTACTATGGCTCGAGAAATGTTGGCGAAAGAAGATCTCGCTAAAGACATCATTGCCGAAGACATCGGGTTAGTTCGAAGTGCAGTAGCGTTTGTTCCTCAGCCAGGTTTCCATTTAGATATGAAAATGCGACCTTTAGAAAATGGAGACATTTTGGTCAATGATGAAGCCGAAAATCAAAAGCTCTTGTCGCAAGCGCTTAGATTCGCAGCAACAGACGTAGAACGTAGCCAACTTAACGACATGTTGGAACAATCTCGTATCAAGCAAGAAAGTGCCAAACATTACACGCCGTTAATTAAGGCTGAGTTAAGGAAAATTGGGCTTAACCCCATCTCCTCTCCAGGCGTATTCGAAGGTAAGTCAGCTGTACAACCGGGCGGAATTGCAAACTTCATGAACAGTGTCCTTGTTGAAAGTAACGGACAGAAACTTTACCTGACAAACCACGCAAGAAACTCTGCGCTACGTAAAGCGTTCCAGGAACACATGAGCGTGCTAGGTTTTGAAACTAAGTTTTTAGGCGACAGCACGCCAATGATCGCGCAAAACCCACTAATGTTGTTTGGGTACGCACAATATCTAGCTGGTAAGAACTTAGGAACTCAAAAGGAAATGGAAAACGTAATAAAAAATATGACCGAAGCTGAATTCAACTTGGCTGTGCGTTCTGGTGGGTTAGATTGTTTAGAGGTTCACTACCCATAACTTCTTATCACCAGTATTAGAATCGAAATACACCACTGCAAGGCTTTGCAACATGCAAAGCCTTTTAAGCGTACATATTTAAGAAACATACTTTTGACCTGTGCCAACAAACTCTGCCATCCAGCTTTTTGCAAGTACCGTAAAAATCATTCCTTGGTTTTAGTCAAATTAGCTGCGACAATCCACGCGTAATCAATACACCAACGGATACTTATGAAACTTTTAGTTCGCAACCTCGCTCGCTCCACTTCTGAACACGACATTCGAGTTCTATTTTCTACTCATGGCGCTGTCGCGGAATGTAATCTCGTATTAGATCAAGAAACGGGAAACTCAAAGGGTTTTGCGTTTGTTGAGATGCCGAACGATGACGAAGCAAAAGCAGCAATCAATGCGCTAAATATGACAAGCGTTGATAAGAATAAGATTCGCGTTAAGCGATCAGAAAGCTAGAATATCAAATCAAAAGCCAACCATACTTTTCGTTGGCTTTTGGTTATCTGAATGACCCCTTCAATCTTATTCCCCTTGGCTAACTTAGGTTCCAAGCAATGCAAACACACTAATCGCAAAAAAAACAATCCAAGATAAATGACGCCCTTTTGAACCAAACAATGCAATCAAAAAGTGGATAAAGAACGTCAGCGCAATAATTTGCCCAATCACTTCCTTCGAGAATGTCGGCTGAACTGTTACCAGCAAAATAGCAGCAAACCCTAACCACGCGATCGATGTAAGGTGCCACGCAAAGCGAAGCGTTTTTTTAGTAAATTCATCGCTCCCCAATACTTTAGGAAGATCGTCTCGCCTAAATAGACGAATTAAAATGTATCGCTCCCCTAGATATGAATGCGCAATGGCAACCATTACCAACAAAAAAGCGCCAAGATAAATAAGTGTCTCCATCAAGCCCTCAACTTACTCTGTTCGTACCAAATCGACCTTTCGTTGCTGTACGTTAGCACCATCGGTATAAATTCAGATTAATAATTTCAATACAGCTAATGCTCACAGCCATTCTGATGTGGTCAGTCGCAAGTAAAGCAGAGAAAAGCGAATGTGATGGTCAAATTTCAGGCACAAAAAAGCCCGCTTTAAAAGTGGGCTTTTTTTAATTTGGTGGGTCCGGGCGAACTCGAATCGCCGACCCCCGCCATGTCAAGGCGGTACTCTAACCAACTGAGCTACGGACCCAAATTTTATCTTTCATAAAAATGGTTTTAAAACCCTAATTATGAAACAAGGAATGGTGCGTCCGAGTGAACTCGAATCACCGACCCCCGCCATGTCAAGGCGGTACTCTAACCAACTGAGCTACGGACGCATTCCCTTGGAACGAGGAGGATATTACCCATTGCAGCTCAGGGGTGCAAGTGGAAATTTTAGGTTTTTGAACTGGTTGGCGTCTTTGTCATCAGGTTGGTTACAAAATGATCCAGCCAATGCACCAATTCGGCATTTGTTCTACTCAAAATAAAGTGCATTCCAGCTTGAGTTATCAATGAAAAGACAGTGGTTAAAATGTAAGGCTTAGCATGTTGCTACCAAACTGACCAAAACAAGCTGTTTGTATAACAGGCTTTCCCAATTGAGCGACTGTTCTCTCTATAATCCTGCCGCAACGTTGTTTTTCAGGATGTATAGTGATGCCTACTCTTTTGATCTCGTTATTTTTTACAATATGTACGCTATCTGTATTTTCTCAATTTAATCTTGAACATCAGAATGTTGTACATAAGAAGGCTGGATTTGGAAGCTTAGCGACTGATCAAGCATTTCCAATGAGTAATGACCAATGGGAACCAAAAGGTCAATGTACTCCGAACAGTGTTGAAAGTTGCTGGTTTAGGCTAGATGTTTTGAAGTACGAGCAAGATCTTTACTCTATGTACCTAGTAAACAAAACACTTTCTCAAGGCACCATTTATTACTTATCCCAAAATACAATGGTTGAGCACCATGAGTTCGACAATATGCGCTCAATCAGTTTGGATAAACACTTTGTTTATGATCAGATATATCTAAAAGCGCCTGAAGGTCAGTTCAGCATTTTTAACGCGCTGATGATTAAAAATGATGACTTGTTTGATCAATTGATAGCCAGAGACACTTTCGTTGTTGCCCTTATGACGGCATTTGCCGTTCTCTGCCTTTTTTACGCACGATTTAAATGGTATGAAAGCAAGTTATCGTCGGTTGCATGCCTCGTCTATATGGTGACATTCACCACCTTTTGCTTTTATGGCTTTGGCTTTTTACCGTTAAGCAATATCAATGAGATTGGGATCTCGAACAGTCAATGGCTTCACAATGACTTACTCTACGCCTGCTACATCATTTCAATTTTTTCATTTCATTTAACCATTTACTGTAAGGAAACGGGAAAGATTGGCGTAAAGTATGCCACGGTTATTGGCTCGGTTATCGCAACACAGATTCTGGTACTGAATATTTTCCAAGCCAGTGAACTCAATCTGTTCATTAACATGTTGGCTGGTGTTCTGGTTTTCTACCATCTGATTTCACACAAAGATACTCGCTACAAGCCCTTCATTATCAGTATGTACGCTGTTTGCTTTAGCATTTCACTTCTGATCGCTATCGCCACCTACCGTAATACCGATGTTACGAAATATCTGTTTCTCATTCAGACAATGTATTACCTGTTTCATGTACTGATAATCGTGCTTTGTATATATGAATTGGCTGATATGCGTGTTGTTAACTTCAATGATTATTCAGCACGTAAAGGGAGCAAAAACATAGATCCGCTAACTGGTCTACTGGATGCAAAAATTCTTGAAAATAAGGGACACCTACCCTCAAGAAAATTTATATATTTTATCGACATAAAAAACATCGACACAATTAACCGTCGTCAGGGACGAGCGTTTGGTAATCACGTTTTAATCAAGTTATCACGTGAACTAAAGCAGATCGCGTTAATGAATGCTGGGGATTTGTATAGAGTAAAGTCTTCGAGCTTTCTGCTGATAACAGACACATCGTCATCTAAAAACCTTATAAGCCTGTTTGACGATAATCTAAATTATTCAACTGAAACAAAGATAGACATTTGTTTTGGGCGTTATGAGGCAAAATCCGCTGACTCTTATAAAGACTGTTTATTCAAAGTACAGTTTTGTTGTAATAATGCCTGTGATTCCAATGTGCTATATAAAGATTGGAACGAAGAAGATCATTTTATGATCTACTGCTTACCAGAACGGAAAAACGATGCAATAGCCCTTATCCAATCACCTAGCCTTAAATGTTACGCGCAACACATCTTTCCCATAAAAGAACATAGCAATAGACAAAAATTCGAAACCTTGTGTCGACTTCAATACGGCACCCACTGTCCACGCGTTATAACTGCACCTCAATTATTGAAGGTGGTGCATTTTCACAGTATTGAATCGGTTTTAGACACAGCAATGCTAATGAAAGCGGCTGACGTTCTCACTAAATTTAAAGAGGTCGAATTGTCCGTTAACATTACGCCTAGTTCTCTTCTGGAAACCGATATCCTTACATACTTACACTCCCTGCCCCATGACGTGCGCACAAGGTTGTGCTTAGAGCTGACGGAGCAAGCATTCTATTCCATGGATGATGATTTCTCTTCAGCGTTACAAAACCTCAGAACAACAGGGGTAAAGATAGCATTGGACGATTTCGGTTCGGGGTTTTCTAGCTACGCCACACTTTCAAAAGAGGTTTTTGATTTCATTAAGATTGACGGCTCATTAGTCCAAAACGTTGAGCAGTCAAAGTTTAAACAAAAGATGATCGCATCCATTGTTGAACTGGCCGAGCTTAACGGTTCTCGAATTGTGGCTGAATTTATCGAAACGGAGACAGAGCGTTCCATTCTAAAACGATTGGGGGTGCAGTTCGGACAGGGATACCTCATTCATAAGCCTCAGCCTATTGAATTTGCGTTAGAAAACGGAGAATACGCCGATGAGTCAGCATAAAGACATCGAAAACTTTCGTGAACGAGTTTTCATTCGGTTATCGATGGTTTTAGGAATGCTTTGCATCCCTTTAGCCATTCTAAATTACGTTTTGAAAGATTACGCGCTCGCCACGTTTCAGGCGACATACAGCATTATCGCTCTTATTACGCGATTTTCGTTCGACGTCTCACCAAACAAAAAGAACATCATTCGCGCCCATACACTCATGTTTAGTGTGGTGATTCTCTACGCGGTTGTTACAAAACCGGTAGAAGAAGGTGTTTTTCAATGGTCCATATGTTTACCGCCTATCTACTACTTCCTACTAGGTAAAAAAGAAGGCAGTTTCAGCTCTTGTTTCTACTTGGTGATAACGATTGCAGCGCTGCTTTTCCATTGGGATAACACACTAAGCATTACCATGGTTAACTTTGTTTTTGCTTATGCCCTTGCGGCATCCATTTGTTTTACCTACGAATGCAAACGAAACACTCACCAAGTCCATTGGGAGAAATTGGCTCACTTTGACTTTTTAACGGGTGCGTTAAACCGTCGGGCGTTGGATTGCTACATGATAGGTAATAAGAAAACCAAGACACCGGCCCCCGCGATAGTTTGCTTTGATATCGACAATTTCAAACACATTAATGACAATTTCGGACACGATGGAGGCGATAAGGTTTTGATTGATATTACTAAACGTCTACAACGGTTTTGCGGTACGGAATCGGTATACCGTATAGGAGGTGAAGAATTTGTGATTACGCTTTCAAAAGAGCTAGTAGACTATTCTGGCTCGGTGAAAACGGCGGTCGAATCCATAATGCGTTGCATTTCTGTTAATCCGATTCTGCATAACCATGAGCATATATACACAACGGTAAGTGGCGGTGTCGTTACGTCACAATCTTATGATACCCAAATGTGGGCAGAGCTGGATGAAAACCTTTACTTGGCAAAAAACGAAGGAAAGAGTCGTATTTATAAAGATAAGTCACTCTTTTGCCATTTTAAGTGAGGACAAAAAAAGCTGCCTATTGAGGCAGCTTTGACGTAGTGCAATGTGACTATTGCTTTTGCTCTCTTAATTGTTGAGAGCTTGAATATATTTTTAAAAGAATTAGGCGTTTTGAAGAACACCGCGTCTGATTTGGTCTTCTTCTATCGATTCAAACAGCGCTTTAAAGTTGCCCTCTCCAAACCCTTCATTACCTTTGCGTTGAATGATTTCGAAGAACACTGGACCAATAACGGTTTGTGTGAATATTTGAAGGAGGATGCCATCTTTCAATGGAGCGCCATCAATAAGAACTTGCAGTTCTTTAAGGCGATTCACGTCTTCTCCATGCCCTTCTACGCGTTGATCAATTTTTTCATAATACGTATCAGGCGTAGGCATGAAATCCATACCGCGATCACGAAGAGTCTTCACGGTTTCGTAAATATCGTCTGTCGTCAGAGCAATATGCTGAATCCCCTCGCCGTTGTACTCTTTTAGAAACTCTTCGATTTGCGACTTGTCATCAGAGGATTCATTGATTGGAATACGAATTTTGCCACAAGGTGCTGTCATTGCACGACTAACAAGCCCTGTTAGCTTGCCTTCAATGTCAAAATAACGGATCTCTCGAAAATTTCCGATGCGCTCATAAAAACCAGACCACACGTCCATATTTCCTTGATGCACATTGTGGGTTAGATGATCGATAACATTGAGCCCAACATCTTTTGCTTTTAAGCGCTCATCTGCATCTTCATAAAAAGTAAAATCAACATCATAAATTTCATTTGTGCCATAGCGGTCTACAAAATATAAGATGCTTTCACCAATACCATAAATACCTGGGATGCTTAGTTCCATTGGTCCGATTTCAGTTACGTATTTTTCACCGCCATTTTCTAGAGCGTGAGCAAGTGCTTTTGCCGCATCCTGAACTCTAAAGGCCATACCACAAACCGATGGTCCATGCTCTTCCGCAAACTTTTCTGCTTGGCTGTTAGGCTGGCCATTTACGATAAAGTTGATGTCACCTTGGCGATATAGCCACGCTTCTTTGGAGCGGTGTTTCGCTATTTCCGCAAAACCAAGTGAAGAAAACAAAGATTTTAAATCGTTAATGCCTTTTTCATTTGCTGCTGTGTATTCAACAAATTCAAATCCGTCGGTGCCAAGTGGGTTGTATGAAGTATTCACTGCCCTTTTCCTCCATGAGCTGAGTATTCGCTGAATCGCGAAGTTATTAACAACATGGATGAAAAAGTGCTAGTTGAAAATAGATGTTAACAAAATGATAAAATCATTAAATAAAATCGCGAGTGTACAACAATATTTACACTTGAAGGAGACGGGCTAGATTTAGCTTAAAAACAAACAAATAGAATACATTTTAGGTCGTAAATTAAAGTGGTCACACCCTAAATTCTCGTTACATCTAGTTAACATTCAACAGTTCACCATTTTCTGCATCCAGATAAATTTTGTGCTCTCTTTCTATGCCACCGCAATAGGTGTAATACACATCACGTGGGCGATAATCTACCGACTTTAGCCATCCACCAATCTCTTTGAAATCGTTATTCGTACATATTCCATCGTTTATAAGAAGTTGCGATACCGAAAGAAACAAATCTCGGTGATTCAAAAAATTGTCGGACCCTTTAATCGCAATTTCCAAGCGACCAGAGCGAACTTCCGCTAGATTTTCTGGGACAGAAGAGGAGAGAAATTGTTCAGAAACCCATTGAGCGAATTCACCATCACCATACTTATGATATTCAGAAATTCGAGCCCAACCTTGATTCGACTCTAAAACCTCCACTTTATCGCCTATGTCCAGTACACGAGAAATCGGCGCGTTTGTGCCTGGTTCCCGTCTAACATTTAAACTACTCGACGAAACGTAATATTCACCAAGTTCGATTGTGGCAAGGTTCTCTTTGCTTTCAAGATCCATAATGGCACCATCGGGATCGGGTTCTTGCTCAGCCATTGTTGTTTCTGTGTTCGCTGCCATCATGGCTTGAGGCATCATGACAAAATAGTAGTATGCCCCACCGCCACCTAGACCCAGTAAAACCAATAACAACAACAGTTTTTTCATTTTTTCTATCCTTTCACTACTTCTTTAAAGAATAGCAGCGTTTGTTTGATATTTACTATCGAGACCAACTTTGATCTAAGGCATCCTTATAATAATGAGATTTAATGTAATGTTCTGATTTAAACGTGACTTTGGAAGGCGAACGGTTATTTTGCGAAAAGACCGAAAGAAGACACGCTAACAACACCAAATCACTCATCCAATTCCACTCTTATCCATATACAGAGGTCTCATGCCACAAGTGAACCAACAAAGACTTGTCGAACATTTCATGTCATTAGTAAAAATTGATAGTGAATCTAGAAACGAAAAACAAATGGCGGAAACCGTTTCTGAACAACTCGGTCAATTGGGATTTGAAGTTAGAAAGCAACCCGTTACCGAAGATATCTCTAACGGATTCAATGTTTATGGGAAACTAAAAGGAACACTCGATGGCAGTGTTCTTGTGAGTTCACATCTAGATACCGTTACCCCTGGTAATGGAATTGTACCTATCGAAGAGAATGGCGTCATAAGAAGCGCGGGAGACACGATCTTAGGTGGGGATGATAAATCTGGAATCGCTGCATTATTTGAAGCGGTTCGAACACTTCAAGAAAGTGCACTCCCTCATCAAACTATCGAAGTCGCTTTTACCGTTCATGAAGAAGGTGGGCTTCATGGTTCAAGGCAGTTCGAACTTGATAGTGTCGAGTCTGATTACGCCATCGTTTTAGATTCTGGTGGTCCCATTGGCACCATCATTACGACGGCACCCGGTCAGCAAAATTTAAAAGTAACCATTAAAGGAAAACCCGCACATGCTGGGCTAGCACCAGAAGAAGGGATTAATGCAATGGTGGTCGCTTCAGAAGCCATAGCTAACATGACATTATCTCGCATTGATTTTGAAACGACAGCAAATATTGGCGTCGTCTCTGGAGGTCAAGCAACGAACATTGTAATGCCTGAGATCTACATCGAGGCTGAAGCAAGATCACTTGATGATGTAAAGCTCGCTAAACAAGTTAAGCACATGGAAGACACCTTTAAGCAAGTTGCAGAGAAGCACGGTGCTTCAGTGAACATCGAGTCTACTCGCGCTTACAACTCATACAAAATAAGCGCCGATGATGAACATGTCTCTTCTATTAAGGCAAGCTTTGAGTCAGTTGGTATTGCAGCAGCCACAAAATCTACCGGCGGCGGCAGTGATGCTAACATTTTTAATAGCAGAGGTTTAAAGACCGTAAACCTATCGACTGGTATGGCGAAAGTTCACACTACTGAAGAGTTTATTAAAGTCGAAGACATGGTTGATATCACGCGCTTTCTGGTTAAACACTTATCGTCGTAATATTCTGACTATTAGGTAATTCAATACCTACCGCGCCAAAGCAACACTTACTCTACAACGGCACTTCTACAGTGCTGTTGTGTTGTAGACGTATGATTTTTTGAAGTATGTATTTAGCCTTAACGAATACCGTTAATCCTGCCATTTGAATTTCATTTTTTTAATGGTGTTTTTTGGCACATCATGTATCGAGATGAAGTTTCCGGTACAAACAACCACTTCAACATCCACATTGAAATGCGTTGCCATTTCCAAGTAGGGTTCCATTTCCCAGTGCTCTACAAACGTATTAGAAACAACAACGTCCTGACCGTTTTTTAGCAAATGCTCAGTTTGACCTTGGCACCATCTGTGGGCTTGATGGAGTTTGTGGGGGTTAAATTGATAAGTGCCGTGCTTATTTACAAAATACATATCCGCTTCGACATGGTGGATAGATAAAGATTTTGCGTAAGTTGATTTCCCAGAACCAGGTAAACCACGAACTAAAACTAATCGAGGCACAGAAATCCTAATACACGTTAAGAGTTGATAATGATATCTCTGTAAGGTCAGAAGCAGAGAACAAATTTCATTTGGGGATTTTACTGCCCAAAATAGAAATCCTCAATAGGTAACAAAGCGATCTCAATGATTGAGCCAAGAGGCTTACGGCGTTTTATCTGCGAGTTATTGAGAGTACACGCGGTCACGACCCGACATCTTTCCTTTATAGAGTAAATCATCGGCACGAAGCATGAGCGTATCTATTGAGTCTCTGTTTTCAATAGCTTCAACTAAACCGATGGTAATCGTAATTGAGGTTTCATCTCCTTCATGGTGAATCACGGTGGTACTTACTTTTTGCCGAATATCCTCCGCCAGTTGGACAGCACCGATGATATCTGTATCAGGTAAGATGACACTGAATTCTTCTCCTCCAACTCGCGCGAGTACATCATTGTGACGAAGCCGGCTTTTCATAATGGATACAACTTGCCTTAGTACTTCATCCCCAAACAAATGACCGAAATTGTCATTCACTTCCTTGAATTCATCAAAATCGATCATCATCAGGCAAAATGAACGCCCACTTCGACAAAATCGCTCAAACTCCGCATCTAGCCTCTCTATGTAAAAGCGACGGTTATAAGCTCCGGTTAATGGGTCAGTTATGGCTTGTTCGCGAAGCTGAAGCTCTAGGATTTTCTGTTCGGTAATATCACGGATGGTCCCAATTAACGTATTGGTTCCTATTTGAAAATCGGCCATTTCATGAACCCAAATGAAGGTTCCACTGGAGTGCTTGATCATGTGCTGAACATCGTACTTACCGCTTATCTGAGCGGCTTTTTCACTTTCATTTACACGACGCTGATGTTCCTCTGCAATCAAGCTTTTGAAAAAGGAAAGGCTTGGGTGCACTTGGCCTCGCTCATAACCAAGAATGGTATAAACCATGTCCGACCAATACACGTCACCCGTGTCTAGGTTGCACTCCCAATGCCCTAATCTACCAATTTGATGCGCGGTTTTAAGCCTGTGCTGGCTACTTTGTAATTTGATTTCAAGTTCTTTCTGCGACGTGATATCGGAAATGGATCCAATATAGCCATTCGTTTTAAAAACCGGGCTTTTGAATTTTCTAATGGAATCCAATAGCCAGATGTCGTGTCCATCTTTGTGCCGAAATCGATACTGACGTTTGAGAATCTCCCGAGTACTCGATTTTTGCCATTCAACAAAAAGGTCACTTTCTGTTTTGCACACACTTAAAGGAAGCTGTTTTCCCCAAAAACCCCTTGAATTCACGATTTCAGATTTTTTATACCCTGTCATTTCTTCTACGTCTTTGGATATAAATTCAATGTTCTTCAGTGGGTCGTCTTGGCATCGATAAATAACATTGGGGCTGACGTCTATCATGGCGTCAAGTTCGGTGTTCATAGAGGCTAGATTTTGGGTCATCGTTTTACTAGTCGTGACATCAATATGCGTGCCCACTACCCACTCTGGGTCTCCATGTTCATTACGCGTCATTAACTTTCCGAAATCTCTAACCCAGATTTCTCGACCATTTTTGTGGGTCATACGAACTTCACATTCATAATAAGGAAGTTCACCGGAAAAATGACGCATGAGTACTTTCTCTGATTCTACTAAATCATCTTCATTGCAATGCGCTATCCACGTATCAATACTGATGGGCATTAATTCTTCTAATTCATACCCAATGATTTGCGCCCATCTTTCGTTAAATACGACCTCTCCAGTTTGTACGTTCCACTCCCATGTTCCTGCTCGAGAGCCCTCAAGCATGGTTCGAAACTTAAATACGTCAGACGATTCCTGATAGTTGGATTGATCACCTATTTGAGCAAACCTTACCTGCCACAAGGTGTCTTTCCCTACTTGAATAACGTCAATTCTACCTTCGCTTGTCCCTTCCGAGCTCTCAACCATGACTCGTCCATCCCGAAGAAAGCTTTCTACTGTTAGGTGAGTGGGATGGATGTCTTGACCAGATAAAAGCCATGTAATTTTAAGATTGGAGTCGGCAATAGATTCTAGAGTTGGACTTAACAGCCCACTTAGCTCCAATTGCTCGTTTTTCCCTAAGATGTTCAGCTCACTGTCGAAAATAACGGTGTATTCACTGTACGGCATGCCCTACCTCGCGAAGGTATTTTGTTTTACATCTAGCAATATAACCTACCCTGTTATACCAAACATTTAACAAAAAATTTGTTGGAATTGGTTTGTGTCTGCACATTCTCCCCTTTGGGAAGCTGTTCTTCTATCCATATCATCGCCAAAGAACTCGGAAACAAGTCGTCACTCAGCTGCGTTCTCTTTATCAAATTGAAACAGAATTTAAGGCTATTAACCCTTTATCTTGCGGTTGCTTTGGGTATAAATGTAGACCGTCTGTGAAGTATTCCCATTAAACTCATGGACCTACCTCAGATTTATTCCAAAACAGAGAAGCTAAACACAATTTCTAATTAAAGATGGAAATATATTTACAAATTTCATGGATAAAATCGGGCGCGTAATATTGTTTATGCAGCTCATTGCTGTTATTTCTATGTTGTTTTGATTTAACCAAGGAATGGATACCTGTGAACACAAACAAAAAATGGTTGGCAACTGGGTTAAGTGCATTGTTTTGTTCGACTGCACAAGCAGGAAATGTGAGTGTGACTGCCGGCGGTTTTTACTCTAGCGCAGATACTTCGATGGGAGCCTACTCCCCCAATCTGAGCAAAAGTTTTGATCTTGATTTTGAGTCTGACTTGCGTCTTAAGGAGCGGGAAATACTTCCTTACCTTCAAATTGAATATGCATTTAACTCAAAACACAGTGTTTATTTAGATTGGAGAAGCCTCCATCGAAACTCATCCGTTTCTGCCGCTCGCTCTTTTGCCGTTTCAATTGACGACAAATTGTATGAAGCAGAAGTTGGCGCAACAGTTCAATCTACTCTGAATATCGATTTGGCACGGCTTGGTTATTCGTATTCTTTCTTTGAAAGCGATAAATGGGATCTAGACGTAACGGCAGGCATCCATATTATGCAGCTACAAATCGGTATTGGCGGTGAGCTATACCTGCAAGGTGGAAATACCAATAATGTACTTGGTCTCGGAAATTATGCTTTTACTGACGTAACGGCACCTTTACCCGATATTGGGCTAGAGGCCGAGTATTCAATAAATGACGATTGGAAAGCCATTTCGCATGCTCAGTTTTTCTACATAGAATTCGATGGCATTAAAGGGCTTCTGGTTGATGCCAATTTAGGTCTTCAATACAGTTTCAGTGATAGCTGGCATGCCGCTGCTACTTATAGCTACTATGAAGTGAATGTAGATTATGGTGCGGATTTGGCTGATTTGAATGTCAACTTTCAATTTTACGGACCGATGCTCACATTAGAATATCAATTCTAATTATTATACTCAGGCTACCTCAAGGTGCAGGATTCAGAGCTCTATCTTCTGTTTCAATTCAAGCCTCTCTATTTCAAAATCAGGAACGCAGTGGAATGACGAGTCCTTTCCAAGTTCTTTAACGATGAAATGGGACAGAAGATAAGCTCCCAAGGGCGAGTTTGCTTGGTTTTCATGCTGCGTTACCGACTCTTGATTTAGAACCCTAGATCTTCAAATCGGTGTCTTGCCTGAAAATCAAGCAATTCTTGCTGAACCTAGCATCTTGAGGTAGCCTGAGTATACAATGAAAAACCCAGGTGCTAATGCCTGGGTTATTCTTTGACTAATACTAACTTGCCCTAACTGGGCTAACTGGCGACCGCTATCCGACCCACCAACATGTCATGAATGTATTGCTCTATAAAATCATCCAGCGCTTCTAGCTTTGAACCAACAACCCAAAAGCTTTCATATTCAGCAACCAGGAACTCATGCCCTTTAGTTGTTAACTGATAATCTGAGAGAGCGGTACTATCAGATGTTTCTTTCCTTTCAATAATCCCAGCTTCAATTAAGTCTTCAAAGCGAATACCAAAATCTAGGCAAAAATCGAAAAGTGGCTTACTTCCTCGTTTTAGTTGCTTGTTCTTCCACAGATCACGCTTTTCAAAAAAGCACGCTGAAATGTTCACCTGTTCGATGTCGATTGTTTCTACGTTAGATACAGACATAATATGTGTTAAAACCTGATAATGAGTTATGTCATACCCGAAGTAGAAATGTGGCTATTTTATTGCAACACCTACATCGAGCTTACCCAGCCATATGAGGAAACGTTTTACGTCGTCTCCTTTGAATATACCGCCATGCTGAGGGCAAAGCATATCAATCTCTAGCTTACTGACCTTCTCTATCCATGCAGTCTTAGCTCTATTTGAGGGCATCCACCTTTGGTGAAAATACTCCATTTTTGGTATATGAGCATCAAAATCTTGTACAAACATGGGGGCATCTATAGCATCCAATGCTGCACCAATGTCTCCTGACATTAATATTTTAGCTTGTGGATCGTAAACTGAGAAATTTCCAGACGAATGCATGTAATGTGCGGGTATAAATTGGATCTCCATTCCAGAAATATTGAGATTACGCCCCTCATCAGGAATTGGTGCATATTCCACTTTTTCCATACCAAAATGGCGAATAAAGCCTTCCCAAAGCCAGGGAGAGTGTAACTTGGCTTTAGTTAGTGCCTGATCCCACAAGCCTAAAGAAGAAATAATATCTGGGTCTTGGTGTGATGCAAAAAGATGAGTAATGTTTTCTATCGGAACTTCCTTTACAACGCAGCCCAGCATGGCTGAAAAGAGTTCAATGCCTCCCGGATCAAGCAGTATGGCTTCATCTCGGTTAGTTATCATGTACTGATTGGTGTCCACGATACCATCTGGTTTCTCTGGATCACGACCAAAAACAACCCAACGATGTGAACCTTGATTAAAGAGAACTTTTGCTTGCATAAACTACCCTAGTCAGTTCGGAAAATAGATTTAAGGATTGAAGGACATGGCTTTGAATGGAATCGGCAGACTGCGACACGCTAGTCGCAATACTATTCAATTGGTCTTGGTATACTTCACCAGCTTGTGATGCTTCTACACTGAGCATGGTAGAAATAATTTGCGCTGTTCTTAGTTCACTGTGTAACACCCTCAACATGTCATTTAACCCTTTAGCTTCACGTTTAAATTCAGCCATGAGCTCACTGTGATGTGTATGCGTTACAGCAATGGCAGGTTCCAAGCTATAGATAAATTGTGCATTCGTTGCGGTTTTATAGACGTCTTCAAATTTGATTAACGCCGATGCCGCGCGCGTTTCTGCCGTTGCGATCCGGCTTAACTTTTGCGCTTTCTTATTGATGACTTTAGATGACTGAAGTGTGGTTCGAACCAATTCATCGATGGAGTCAGTAATAGGTCTAAACCCGGCGGCACTTACTCCAGCTCTTAGCGCTAACGCCCTTGCGTTACTCGCTATTAGCAAAAGCCGTTTCGCAATAACCATGCCTTTATTGAGCTCCGCTGCTACTTCCGCGGCAATAACAAAAACGCGTTTTTCGGACATATTTCTTCTTATATAAGCCAACCTTAATATTAATATAGTTCAATATTGCTCATTACATACAACGTTAGTGTGGTTATTCAATCCACTGAGTTCTTTTTCTTGAATTGAAACAGAATATGGGGCTCTGAATCCGGCATCTTGATGTCACTGGGTATACAATAGGCGAACTTTCATGAACATCCCGATAAACAGAAATGATTTCAACCAGTAAACTCGCTGAAAAATTGAATATTAAAGCAGGTGCTTTGTTTCAAGCGCTAGAGAAATACGAATTCGTCTTCAAAGAAGAAGAGCATTGGACGTTAACAGAAATAGGCTGGGCTCAAGGTGGGCGCTATAAAGAGTCAAAGCAATACGGGCGTTACATTGTTTGGCCTCAGGACTTATATGTTCCTTTATACGACTCAAAAGAAGACAAACTGACCGCAGCCCAAGTGGGTGAACGACTTAAGTTAACTTCCCAGCAATCGAATCAACTGCTTGGTGAGTTGGGGTGGATTCTCAAATCTGATGGAGGCTGGGTAGCAAGTACATTGGGTAGAAGAATGGGCGCTGAGCAAAGGCATAACAAAGCTTCTAACATTGATTACGTTGTTTGGGATAAAAGTATCATCGTGAATACGCGGTTACTCTCTTCTGCAGAAGAATTATTAGGGTGCCACGTTAGCCAACGATCCACAGATAAATCTTACTCTAATTTCCGACAAAAATTTGAAGCCAAATTTCATTGTGCAGATGGTCACTACGTGCGAACAACCGAGGAAATGCATTTAGATAACTGGTTGTATCTCACTGGTATTACACATGCATACGCCCGAATGTTACCGATCGATATCGACGTTCAATCTTCATTCTACTTACCTAGAGTAAACCTCTATTTAGAAATACACCCGAATAAAACGGATACAGAATTGGAATCCGAATTTGAGCTTAAAATCCAAACATACAAACGTTATGGTCTTGCTGTTGTGAGCATCTCTGCCGAAGACTTAGAAAACTTGGATAAATCTATGCCGGCACTCTTTGCCAGTAATGGAGTGACAATGTCACAAGTGAAAGGTAAAAAATAACCCGAGTTTGAGAATCTTCAACTCGGGTTACGCTTTTATCGCCCTAGGGTTTAGGACCAATTAATTTCTTCAATAAAATCTTCTGTATGTCGACAATTTGGATAACGGCTGCATGCATAGTACCGTTTTCCCTTGTGCGGACCTTGCATCCCCACTTTCACTACCATTGGAGACTGGCATTCCTTACAAAATCGAACCTCGGGTTCGATATCGATAGTGTCGACATATTCAGCTAGTACCTTTCTCAATCTTCCTACTTGATAGGCGTACTTTTCGTTAGCACCGATTAAAGGAATGCCCGACGTTTTACAAACGTGCATTAGTAACTTTTCTCTTTCCGCCTTGGTCTTGTTCAGCTCTTTGCCGTTATCAAACTCAATAATGCACAATACTTCGAGTGTACCAGGACGGCAGACCACAAAGTCTAGGTGCTTTCTCGCAATACGATTAAATGCCGCTAACCACTTTTTCTTATCTTTATTTGGTGCAGGCATCAATACGTCTGCCATGTGTACTTTTGCAAACACCAAGGCGCGATTATCAACTGCGGTGATCAGTGCGTTATAAAATGCCACCTCAGGACCGCTCATTAAGTTTCCAACCTTCTTATAAGGATAGGTGATCGGTGCATAGCGTTTCGCAAAGTATTTTTGATAGACAAGAAATACTGTTACCAAGACAAAGAGCAAAATTGCAACGCTCTGCATATTTAATCCTTTTAGCTAATCTAGTTTGTCGTTATACCCACTAACACGATCTGATTATACCCGAGTCATAGCAAGTCGCTAGGAAGGATTGGGGTTTTGCGGTTGTTTTTGCTGTACTTTGTTACTCGAGTATTTATATACTCCACCGCATGAACACAGAATTTATCTTTCAATTTGTACTTTTTTTGGGGCTTTTATCAACGGGGTTAGCGATATGCTTCTCGGATGCCCGTCACAGAATCATCCCCAACAAGTACGTCCTCATCATCGCGGCAATATCCATCACGTTAGCATTAATTAATGGGTTTATTCTTAAGTCATCACCCTATGCGGCTTTGGTTTTCATTGTAGGGTTTATCGCCACAATCATAGGTATTTGGGGTGGTGGTGACACTAAGCTTCTAACGGCTTTTACACTCGGTATTAAGCCAGAATTTCTCACCCTTGCCCTTATCTTGATGTGCTTGCTCGGAGGGTTACAAATCGTCGTCATGTTAATTAGATACAGGAGTTTTCAGGCAATTAGAGAAAAAGGCATAGCCTATGGTATTCCGATAGTACTGAGTTTTACTTTTTTTGCGTTCGTAAGCTTATAGGCACTTCGCTCGAAAAAAACGACCTTTGGCTTTACCTTCTGAGAAGCCTCAAATTAAAAAGAGAAGGAAAGCGTTAAAGCGCTCTTCCTTCTCTTTTATTACGAAATCAAATAATAGTCTGCGATTAGCAATAAGTTTGTTGTACAACGTTACCGAATACGATCAGTCGGTTTCGAAATGCAAACTCATGTATGTCGCCATTATCTTGTCGACATCGATTTTTGTCAGCCCCTGATTAAAGATGTCTAACCATTTTTCACCTTGCTCACCTCGGTTAAACGCAATGTACAAATGTTTGTTCACCAGGGGCTTTTTATTCATTTGCACTTTGTCTTTCACTTTCGAAACATTCTCATCATGCAGCTTTAGGAACTTCAAAACATTTTCATCAATGACTGCAACATCTAATCGATCATCAGCCACTTTGAGTACATTCTGTTTATCAGTGAGAACAGAAACAGCCGACAATTGACCGCTTTGTATCATGTCGTCAAATTCAATGGTATTTCGGTACCCATTTACAACGCCTATCTTATAAGGAACCAAATCTGTCAAAGCACGCCATTTAATTGGATCGTCTTTCTGTTCAACAAACCCGAGCATGCCGCTTCCCATAGTGTCGGAAAACAGCAACTTATTGGTTCTAAAATAGTAAGCAGGGAAATAGCCGGCGTACCGCTCGTTATTTTTTGCAAGGGATACCGCTCGGTTCCAAGGATAAAACTCAACTTCAAGCTGGTGCCCCATGGCGGCAAAAGCAGCTCGAGCGACAGCCACACTGGCACCTTGCTCGGCAAGATTCTCTCCCGTATAGGGAGGCCAATACAATGATGTTAGCCGTACAGTGTCGGCCACTGTATAGCATGACAAAACTGAGGCAGCACTAAACATGCAGCCCAGCCAAAGCCTTTTAAATTTTAGGTTCATTTTTCTAGCAACTAACTTTTATGGTGAGGTCAAATCAATAATCGTTCGACCTTCGGGTTTTATAATTTTTAAGGTGTTTTTCCAATGCTTATCTATAAGCCTCTGCATTAAACCACTGTCTTTTGCATGGTTCAATGCCCTTTCGATAAGCACTTGATGTTCTAACGACAATTCACTCATGTAGAACACCATACTGCGATCATACTTTAGAATCAGGCTCTCTTCGATGTCTAATTGATGTTGAGCTTCAGCTTCTGCAACAACCTCGTGCATGCCTCTGGGGAAGTAGTTTACCCCGCCATCTACACTGAGCATTTCGTACAATTGTCTCCATTCACCATCTTTAACATGGTAAGAAAGCTTGTTAGCATTCCAAACATCAATATCGTACCAATTTGCCCCTAAACCTGCGACAAAACCCAGCTTACGAAACTCTTCAAGAGTCGATATTTCATTGTATCGAGCTTGAGCGCCTTTCGGGATAAGTAACACTCTCTGTCCAATCATGCCTTCAGTGAGTGGAACATCGATTATGTGGTATTTAGCATCACGTTCTGGCGTTTTAACTAACCAATACATAGAGAGCTGGTTTTTATTCAGCATATGCACGGCACGTTTCTGAGGTGTATGTCTAGAAGGTGTGACAATATTGAGTTGTACTCCTTGCGCTTTTAATGATTCTACTAAAAGCTCATGAAAGTAGGATTGACCATTATCACTAAATGCTGGCAACGTCAGAGTGACTTTGTTGACAGCCATTGAGTTGGTTGAAACACTGCATGAAAATAAGATGCTTACCACCCAGTGAAAACGGTTCATTCTACCTTCCTTATTCAATCCCTTATTGTTTACTATATACCTTAATAAGCTCTATGCTTACTTGCTGGACACTTTTAGAGCCTAAAATTATTAAGGTTGAGTGCTTTTCAGCTTTATTGCAGGATCTTGTGGCGAAAGTGGCGCAGGCTTTCCAAGGTAGAACCCTTGAAACATGTCAATGTCAAGATGAGCCAGCTTATCTAGTTGTTCTTTCGTCTCTAACCCCTCAAGTATGACTTGCGCACCAATGCTTTTTGCTAACTCAATCGAATCAACTAGGTCTAGATCATCGCGATTAATAAAGTTATCGAGCAAAGATTTATCCAGTTTGATGATGGAAGGAAGCAAGATTTTTGCCCGAGAAGCATTCGAAGCACATTGCCCAAAGTCATCCATCGCAACGGTAATTCCGTATTCACTTAATACTTTTGCCCCATTAAGAATCTCTTGTATGTTTCCTTCATCAAACTCCATGATTTCATAAACCAGCTGAGATGGGTGCAGAGAGAACATTTGCAAAAAACTCAATAGGATTTGAATAGACTTCGCATCATGTGACAACACCTGAAAAACGAGCGGTGAGGCATTGATAAAGATTTTTTTATCGCTTTTCCCTGATTGAGCAAAGTTTCTAAGATGAATACTGGCACATAGAAGTGAGGTATTAATGATATCGATGAAGCTCAGTGAAGGGTCTCTGAAGAAAAGATCCGGTCTTATAATATTTGAAGTTTCATCTTTGATTCGCACCAACCCCTCATAACCAAACACATTACCATCTGTTGTTTTAATAGGCTGAAATACACTAGAAAAGGTATAACCTTGGTATACAGCACATAGAAATCCGTCTTCGTTCCTAAACAAATGTTTCTGAAAGTCTTCGGGATTAGAAAGGTACATGCAATCAGTCCAATAGATAGGGTTTAGTATCAAAACATTATGCGTCTGCGTTTTTGCAAAATCAAATACCCAAATCTCAATTTTGGATACGATAACTCTTTGTTTTCCTTATTTTGGGGTTAAATTAGTATTTCGTCAGGCTTGGTCAAAAACAGGCATGGCTTCGACAAAGATATGACTATCAAATTCGCATAACCTCATTAATCCCATTTAACACCACACTCTATCGTTTAATTTATAAATAGTCAGAGATTCTCATTTTTAAAAGTAAAGTTTTAGGTAAATCAAATCTATTAATGAGCCGTTTAGAAAACATTATGATTACTTAAACGTAATAGAAACATCTTGCAATACTTTATTGCTCAATTTTTGTTAACTTACTTCCATTTATTATTTACAGAAAATGTCGTTATCCCTATCCTTTCAGATTAGTTTCCCCATCTAATTTTCGATATTGAGCTCTGTCATTATGAAAAAACCTATGACTTCTTTTTTAGCTTCAAAAGCACTACTCGTGCTAGCGAGTTTAATCTCAATGCCCGTGCTCTCTGTAGAAAATAGAGATATCAAACTGAATAATAAACCTTTTATTGTTGGTGCCGTGTCTGAAAAAGTTAAATCTCGGATTAAATGGAGTCTTCCATTAGCTGACTACCTTGCAAATTCCTTAAAGGAATATGGCTATACACATGGGGAAGTTGTCGTTGTACCAACACTAGAAGAAATGTCTCAACAGCTTAAGAATGGGCATGTTCATCTCGTACCAGCAACGGTTTACAGCGCGCTAATTTATGAAAATAGAATAGATGCAAATATACTTGTAAGACGTTGGAAAAAAGGTAGATCAACCTATCACTCTATAATATTTGGTAGAAATGATGAGCAAAATCTAAATTTCAGTGAGCTTAATGGGAAAACAATTCTTTTTGAAAAACCAAGTTCAAACAGTTCATTCTTTATACCTGCTGTAGCACTTATTGGTCAGGGATATGAATTGCAGTACCTTGAGAGCCATGCTGAGAAGCCAGATCCAGACAAAATTGGGTACATGTTTATGAATCAACAGCTTAAACAATCCAATGAAATAAACATATCGTCTTGGGTTTACCAGCAACGTGCCGACCTTGGTGCTTTTAGTGACAGAAACTGGAATTCAACAGAAGATCTTCCAAATAGAATTAAACAATCCGTCGAAATTGTATATGAATCATCCCTTTATCCTCGAGACCTTATGATATCGTCACCTTCTTTATCAACAGAAGTGAATTTAGCGATTAAAAATACATTAAAGACAATGCATTTGGACACCAGTGCTAAAACAACGCTTTTGCGGTTTCAGAAAACGTCACAATTCGATGAGTTAAACCAAGAAATGTTAGATGTCATTGATGAAGCTCGCCGGCACCTTCCTAAAATTGAAGCATTGCAAAAATGAGTCGTTTTTCTTCGATAAGGCTTAGCACAAGATACATTATCGCGACTGCGAGTATTATCGCTGCGCTCTCTATTAGCCACTTTGTGCTTCAGCAAAAATTATATACCCAGCACACAGAGAGTATTATCGAAGAACTCAATAACCATACTCGCACGAGTTTGAGTCAGCAGCTTGAACTTAGGGGCAAGTCCATTGCTCACTATCTTGCGGAGCATCTGTTTGATCCGCTGTATAATTTTAATTTAGAAGCAACCTACTTAGCCATTCAACCTGCAATTTCGCAGCAAGAAGTGAAGAAAGTTCATGTCATTGATCAAAATGGCAAAATCTTCCATGACGGTACGGAATCAATGCTTCTTTTTGGTGCTACACCACCCAATGAATCGTCGATAAAACTGTCCATCGAAAAGAATACCGCTTTCATTAAACAAACTAATTCTGAACTAATCTACATTCAGCCGATATCCCAGTCAGGTGTGTCAATGGGGGCTGTCTATATAGAATTAAGTTTGGACAAGTTACTCACCGATATTTCCGCGAACCAAGTTGTCATTGGCGATGTGTATGAAAAGAATATACACAGCTTATATCGAAGCCATTTTTGGGTTACGACAGTCAGTTTCATTGTAAGCCTTTTTCTTGCTGCGTTAATGGCTCGGTCACTTACTCAACCCATTAGAAAGCTCACTGCTCATATACAAGAAACAGGTCAAGGGAACTTTCGTTCGATGCCAGCGCTGCGTCGTTCTGATGAAATAGGGAAACTTGTGACCGCCTATAATGACATGGGTATGCGTATCGAAAAGCATACCGAAGACATCCGTTTCATGGCCTATCACGATGCCTTAACAGGGTTACCTAATCGTTCTTGCTTTATTAAGCATGTGAACCAACTTATCACATCTGAAAGTCATGACAATATTGATCTTTTCTTTATAGATTTGGATGAGTTCAAGCAAGTCAACGACCATTTTGGTCATGCGTCTGGCGACCATTTACTCGAAATCGTTTCATCTCGACTAGCCCGTGAAGTGGGGTTCAGCTTTGTAGAGCCCACATCGAATATGGTTGCTCGTCTTGGTGGTGATGAATTCCTAATTTGTTGCACAGGCTTGAGTGGTGAACAACGTGAGCATATGGCTAATAATATTCTGGATACTTTGCAAAAAGGAATATTAATTGAAAGCGACTCCATTGTCGCTGGAGGAAGTATTGGACTCGCTTCTTTCCCTCAACACGGGCTCGATGCAGATACATTAATTAAAAATGCCGATATAGCGATGTATCACGCAAAAGATCGGGGTAAAAATACATACAGTTTGTTCACTCATGCCATGAACAAGAAAATTGAACAAAGGATAGACATAGAACAAGAGCTAAGAAAAGCTCTGACCGATCCAAGTCAATTTGAGCTGTGGTATCAACCCAAAATCGACATGAACTCGGGGAAAATCATTGGTGCTGAAGCGTTGGTGCGCTGGCGCCACCCTACTCGCGGTATCATTATGCCCGATCAGTTCATCCCAATAGCAGAAAATACGGATATGATTTTGCCTTTGGGCTCACATTTGATCGACCTCGCCTGTAATCAAATAGTGAAGTGGGAAGACAACCAAATTACTCCCGACTTTTACCTAACAATAAATCTGTCTGCAAAACAACTTTACAGGCAAGACATTGGGGCGATTTTGGCAAAAAGCATGATGAAGGCAGGATGCAAGCCAAACCAACTTCAGCTCGAAGTAACAGAGAGTCAGCTATTGCATGATATTGATGCAGCAAGAGATATCATTCGAGGCCTAAGAGAGCATGGTATTCAAGTTCTCCTAGATGACTTTGGAACAGGTTACGCTTCGCTGAGTTATTTACAGAAACTCCAATTTGATGGCGTGAAAATCGATCGATCATTTGTGTCCAACATGCACACCAATGCAAACAACCGCTCGTTAGTGAAAGCCATTGTGTCGATGGCACGCAGTTTAGGTATGAAAACCGTAGCCGAAGGCATAGAGACTCAAGAGCAAGCAGAGTATATAAAAAAAATCAATTGCGATATTGGGCAAGGGTTTTATTACTCAAAAGCTCTCCCTCCATCAGAGTTCACTCAAGAGTGGTTACTTCCATCTTTGGACTCCAGTGAACAAAGTTAAGCTTGTGCAGGCAACTAACTGCATTGCTATTAACGCTATTGCGGTTGCTTGCACGTAGCTAAACCACCACCTACATGGCGAGGATTTGGTATAATGGGTGTAATAATCGCGCCATATTGTCTTTTGATATTTTTCACAATGAGTTTTGAACGTTAACGTATTCATATCATTTTTGTTAATCAATGCGTCTCTATGTTCAAAAGGCTTTTGGTGATCTGTCTGGTCCCGTATTCAAACTTGATACTCAGCGATACGCTTTCCCTTTCTGAAAACCCGAATAAACTTGCACCCCCAGCGTCTGGAAATATCTTTCTAGAAGGTAAACCGTTATCAGGAATTACCGTAATCAGGGAAGTCCAAACGTTAGGAAAGATTGTCGATATTGTAAAAACCGATGAAAACGGTGCCTTTTATTTTCGTCCTTTTCACTACGATTTTCTGATACCGACTAAAGATGGAAATACGCTCAAGGCCATTATTACCATTACAGCAGAAAAAGGTAATAGCAAAAAAGCACTCTGGTCTTCAGAACACACTGGCATTAACTACCTACCCTTTATGAAACCAGCCATGTCCACGATGACGTGTGATTTTAACAATGGTGTCAGCCAAATAGAGTTTCAATCGCACTTTGAACAAGCAAAACGTACGCGAGTTAAGAGTATTTGCCAGTTCCAAAACAACAAAAGCCCTACTATGTAGGGCTTTGAACAAAATTCTAGGGTTCGTTTATAGTCTACGGAATTGCTTAACCAATTGTCCTTGGGAGCTTAGATTGCTTACAAGACCTTCACATTCATCGCGTGTATCGCTCGCCAGTATGTTTGTCGCAGAGCACACTTCACTGATTGACTGCACACTTGAATTCATGTCTTCCGTCACTCTCGCCATTTCCTCTACCGCCGTAGCAATTTGGCTGTTTCTATCCGAAATATCTGAAACCTGTCCCATCAACGTATCAAGTTTGTTTCCTGATACTTCTGCGCTTTCAACACACTGTTTAGATAACCCATTACCTTCTTGCATAGCATTAACGGCGCTTTGGGTACTGGTTTGAATTTGGGTAATAACCGACTGAATTTCTTCTGTCGACTCGTGGCTTCGTTGAGCCAAGGTTCGTACTTCATCTGCAACGACTGCAAAACCACGACCTTGTTCACCTGCACGCGCGGCCTCAATAGCTGCGTTTAACGCAAGTAAGTTAGTTTGCTCTGCAATGCCTTGAATAACTGTTAGCACATCTCCGATGGTTTTTCCGTGTGCTTCAAGCTCGCTAAACAGACCTGAAGCTTCATCTAACTGAGCGGACAACTGATGGATTGCGCCTTTAGTTTGGCTAACGGCCTCTAACCCTTCAGATGCCGCCGTACTGGCATTCGTGGTTGCTTCACTGGCGCTTTGCGCGTTTTCAGCAATTTCGTTCGCAGTCGCGTGCATCTGGTTAACAGCGGCGGCGACTTGCTCGGTCTCTGCCGTTTGTCCTTCTAAATTGGACGCAGTTGTATCGCAGTTATTGGATGAGGATTGCGCTGCTTCTCCGATCTGTTCGTTCGAATCCTGAATCCGTCCTACCACAGCATTCAGTTCTGACTGTCTCATTTTGAGAGCCAGTTGTATTTCAGAAATGTCATCAATATGGTCGGTATACACCAGCTCCATCAATGGGTTATCGAATACTTTTCTCGACTCTGTACTGAGTGCTTCTAATCGTCTTGATACTTGGTATACCGCAATAATGGACAGCAATAGTAATGCCCATACTCCAACACCAGGCATGAAAGTGTCGGCAACAGCAGAGATAATGGCTGCCGGCACGAATAGCATAGCAGCGCGCTGCCACAGCCTTGTTCGTGGCAGCTTCAGTTTAAACGGTGTTTTACCATTACGAATTTGCGCGTAGACTTTCTCTGCGTTGTCCACGTGTTTTCTATCGGGACAAAGACGAACAGATTGGTATTCAACGACTTGACCATTTTCTTTGATTGGAGATGCAAATGCGTCCACCCAATAATGATCACCGTTACTGCATCGATTTTTAACGAGTCCCATCCATGACTTACCAGCTTTCAAGTGGTCCCACATATCTCTAAAAGCTTCTGGGGGCATGTCTGGGTGCCTCACCATATTATGCGGTTCGCCAACCATTTCATCTAACGAATACCCTGCCACTTCACAAAATTCTTTACTGGCGTACTTGATGTGACTGCTTGTTGATGTCACTGATAACAAATTGTAGCTCTTGGGGTACGTTACTTCTTTCTGTGTTACGGGTTGATTTACACGCATATAAACCTCAGTTTTAAGTCATACTTTCCAATCGAAACGTTCAATAACGCTTTGTTTAGCAAAATCTAATTTCATTATTATTAATAGCTCTAGTATTTCTATAGACGCAAAGTTAATTAAACTCAAATTACCGCATGGCTATTTTTTAAAAATCAGTTTAATTTAGCTCGATTCACTCAAATAGAAGCCAATTAAACTCCTTATTTAAGTAAGGGAATTAATATTAAGCATCTCTAATTAATAAGATTAAAAAGTAAACAGCCAGAATCTCTCTTTACTAAAAATCTCCCTCTAAAAACCCAAGCTCGGCACGAAACGTTAAAATATTCGTCACTTCTAAACTTCCTCTAGAACTCTTACACACACTTACAATTCATGCATGCCAACATCCCGTGTAACCAAAGAAATAAAATAGAATTATGTTTCCATGATCGCAGGTTGACCAAAATTAAAGTCTAAACATTATATTTTATAAAAATATCACTCTGACAAACCTCACTTTAATCGCTTAAGAGAGAAACCTTTCACAGATATGCGACCAGTTGTTTATGGAACATTTATTCGAATGCGTACAATATTAAAAAATGTTTCTAAAACGTTTCGTGATAATGGCAAAAGGCGTCTAGTATGCGAGCATATGAAGCTTTCGAATTACTTCATAACCCAATTTGGATTTTTGACCTCGACAGTAAACAAGTTGTATGGGCTAACAAACCGGCACTTCTTCTTTGGGAAAGCAAATCTTTACAAGAACTTGTTGATCGAGATTTGCGCGCTTCAATGTCGAAGGCTGTCGAAGCAACACTAGAGCAATACCGGAAGAAATTTCAAAACAACGAAAAGATTCGTACATGGTGGAGCTTCACTCCAAAACACAAGCTTAAGTGTGCTTTATGCGTATTTTCCGGTATTGAAATCGAGCCAGACCGTACAGCCATGTTGGTAGAAGTTGTTGCGGAGCAAAATAGCTTAAAGCGCGATATCGCCTTTTCCGGTGGCGGACGTCTATCCTTGCTTTTTGATGACAAAGGCGAACTGATCAGTGCGAATGAAGCCTTTCGGCTCACTTTTAATTCTAACTTCCAAAGCTTAGGGGATTTCCTTTCTAGTCAATCTAGAGCAAAGCAGTGGATTCGAACTGCATCTTCAAAGCAAGAATTAAAAGATGAAATCTCTTTTAATTTAGATGGAAAGCCTCATCACTTCGAAATTTCAGCGCAATGGTTGGCCGATAACAATCAGCTTTTACTTAATCTAACTGATATCACCGAAAAAAAGCAGCGTTTGGAAGAAGCGCGGTTCAATGCTCATCACGATTATCTCACTGGTCTTTTTAACCGCCGAGGTATGTTGGATGTTATCTCCGAATATGTGATTCAAAAAGTCCCATTCGTTCTTGCCTTCCTTGATCTAGATGGCTTTAAGCTAGTTAATGACACCTATGGTCATGGCGTTGGTGATGAACTTTTAAAATCAGTCACGAGAAGGCTTAAAGAGATTGTCGACCCATCTTGCTCATTGGGTCGATTTGGTGGAGATGAGTTTGTTGTTCTTTTTCCTGAACAAAGCAAACATCAAGTAGATAATAAACTTCATCAAATTATACAAATGGCGAGTATCGACTACTCTATCCCAAATATAGGTGAACTCTCGATCACCTCAAGCATCGGAGCTAGCCATTTCCCGACAGATTGTCAAAACGTTGAAGAGCTGATCAAGCAAGCTGGTATGGCGATGCATTATGCTAAAAGTGAAGGTCGAAATAGGTTTGAACTGTTTTCGTCTGAACTCTCCTACTCTTTAAATCGAAAAGTACTCATCAGAAACCGTTTGACTAAAGCATTCGATAAGCGCGCATTTAAGTTGGTCTTTCAGCCAATAGTACAAACTGAAAATACAAAAATTAAAGGGGTTGAAGTACTTCTGCGTTGGGATGACAGCGAGTTGGGCTCTGTCCACCCAGAAGAATTCATTCCTATTGCAGAAGAAACAGGGCAAATCGTTGAGATAGCAAATTGGGTATTCGATGAGGTAGGAAGAACACTCTCAAAATGGAAGCCCTCTCTTCCTGAAGAATTCATTGTGAGTATCAATGTTTCGCAAATTCAGCTTAATTCTTCTTTGCATACCAGGCTCAAAGCCTTACTTCATCAATATGGTTTATCAGGAAAGAATTTAGCGCTAGAGATTGCTGAACCTTCTATGGCGCTTAAACATGCCGATTGCGTAAAGTGGCTAGAAAATATCAAAGAGTTAGGCGTCAATATTTTCCTCGATAATTTTGGGACAGGTTACTCCTCTCTTGCGTCATTAGATTTACTTCCTATAGATGCAATTAAACTCGACAAGCGCTTTACAAGCCATAAAAACGACCTAGACCAAGAGGAAATTACAAATAAGACTGTCCTCAAAGCCTCGGCAACTTTATGTAATGCCTTGAAGTTAGACCTTATTGCTGTGGGAGTCGAAACAGATGAACAAAAACAGCTTCTTTCTCAACTAGGCTGTCGCTATATCCAAGGCTACTTAGTGAGTAAGCCACTAAGCAAAACCACTGTAGAGCAACGATTTCTAAATGTTATTGATGCGGAGGCTTAATTATCCTATGCGGGCATTAGCCCTTAGTCTAAGGGGGCGATAAGCCTTTGCTGCTATAACTCTTACGTGCCGAATGAAATGAAAAGAAAACTACCTGTTTCCTTAGACTTATGTCTAACAATTCGCTCAACAAGACATTGATTTAGATCATGAATCTTCACCAACCAATTGGGATAAAGTAGCCACCAGTCCCACACGTTGTGTGTAGGTTTCCTAAAACACCAGTAGGTGTTTATTTTTTAAGCTCAGGTCTATGCGGGCTCCTGAGCTTTCTTTTTTCCCCTTATCTTCTCTCTTCTCTCTTCTCTCTTCTCTCTTCTCTCAAGCATAAATTTCAACGAGATAAGAAATAAGAGTCAAAGAGCATTCTCTGCAAATACTTATACCCAAACGCCTTCTGTGTTAACTTGCTTATTCCTTTCGAAATCACGTCAAACTGAAAAGGACAGCAATGTTTGAGCAGGTCGTCAGTATAATATTTCCGGTATTTGCACTTGTTTTAGTAGGGTTTATCGTCGCGAAATGGCAGAAGCCCGATTTCAAGCCTATTAACCGCATAAACATGGATGTGTTTACACCCGCACTCGTTTTTTCATCGCTTTCTGCGATGCCTTTGGACGAGCAACAATTTCCCTTAATTGGTGCGGCACTGATCGCGATATTGGTTCCCGGTATTCTCATGGTTCCAATATGCAAATTGGCTGGTTTGAATTTCAAAGCTTGGGCGCCACCGCATATGTTTAGAAATAGCGGTAATCTTGCCATTCCTTTATTCACTTACACTTTTGGTGACACAGCTTTAGCACCCGCGGTTTTGCTGTTTGTTATGTCGGCGTGCACACACATCAGCGTTGGATTGGCATTATTGAGTAATGGAAACCCGTTCAAACAGGTTATTAAGATGCCTGTCTTTCTGGCTGCCGCTCTCGCGATGCTCGTGAACCTTGCAGACATTCAGGTTTGGCAGCCTTTTTACAACGCCACCACTTTGCTTGGGCAGGCTGCTATTCCTGTTATGCTACTGTCGCTAGGGTCTCAAATGTGCTTCATGCGTTTATCAGGATTAAGAGCTGGAATCATTTGTACGCTTCAATCACTGGGAACAGGAGCCATTGCTCTTCTATTGATTTATTGGCTTGTACCGTTACCCACTATGCAACTTCAAATGATGGTGCTTTTTAGCATGCTCCCACCTGCCGTCATGAACTACCTGTTTGCAGAGCGATTTGATGTGGAACCTAGAAACGTAGCGTCGATGGTATTGTTCGCAAACTTTTTCAGTTTGATTACTCTACCGTTGCTTCTTATGTTTGCTCTATCTATTGGTTCACCCTAAGGTGAACCATTGAGCCTGTTGTTGTTCGGTATGGTACGTCCAAGCAACAAAACGAGTAATCTTTTGCCCGTGAGTCATTTCTATAATCCTCACTTCAAAAGCACCGAGTTTTTCTAACGTTTTTCTTAACGACCTTACGTTTTCTTTTTTGGACACTAGCGTCGTAAACCACAGGCATTGGCGAGCGAACTTTTTACTTTCGTAAGCCATGTTTTTAATAAACAAAACTTCTCCACCTGGACACCATAGCTCGGCTTTTTGACCGCCGAAATTGAGCTTAGAGTGAACCTCTTTCTTTGTAGCACCTCGCTTTTTACGATTCTCTGCCAAGTTTTTTAGCTTCCTCTCACTGCCTTTATTCGCTTCTTCTAGCGATTTATGAAATGGAGGGTTGCACATGGTGAAATCGATACGCTCTTTGACATCAATGATGTTTTCAAAGTATTTCTTAGGGTCTTTCTGTAATTTAACTGAAAGTTTCCCTTTCAAAATGGCGTTATTTTTAGCGATATTTTTAACGTTAGAAATGGATATAGGGTCTATATCGCTCGCGCGCATTGCCCAGTTGTATTGGCTTATAGCCACAATGGGATAGACAGCATTTGCTCCAGTTCCGATATCTAGCCCATTAATTTGATAGCTTTTCGTCTTATCAGTAAACAAATCGGCAATGTGATGAAGATAATCCGCTCTTCCAGGAAGCGGTGGACAAAGAAATCCGTCAGGTATGCTCCAATTTGTGACACTGTAATGGTGAGCAAGTAACGCCCTGTTTAACATGATGACGGCTTTGTCATCGGAAAAATTGATGGATAAGTCACCCTTTATGTTTTTGATAACATAGGGTTTCAATTCAGGAAGGGTTTTAACAAGCGCAGAGAAGTTATATTTACCTTTGTGCGAGTTACGTTTGTGTAAAGCACCAAAGCGCTTCTTTACAACCTTTGTCTCTGAGGTGCTATTTGTGTTTGATGTTTTATTAAGTTTTGAAGACACAAATTAACCTTTTTTATTTGTTTGAGATTTTTGGTGAAGCAGTTCTTGAGCTGTAAGCTCTTGCTGATTGAGTTCTTGCTGATTGAGACCTTGATGAGTTAGCTCTTGGTGAATGAGATACAAACGCGCATCAAGTTCTAGCTGATGATATTCCGGTTCCATGTGGCAACATAACTGATAGAAAGCCTTATTGTGCTCTTTCTCTTTTATATGAGCCAACTCATGCACCACCAGCATTCTCAAAAATGGCTCTGGAGACTGCCGAAATAGACTGGCAATTCGAATTTCATTTTTTGATTTAATTTTGCCGCCGTGCACTTTAGATACATAGGTATGAAGACCGAGCGCATTGTTCACCATATGGATCTTTTTGTCATAAACCACCTTTCTCAAAGGCGACGACTTTTTGAGATACCTATTTTTAAATTCCATTGTGTATTCAAAAAGCACTTTGTCGGACGTAATGGAATGATTGCTCGGGTAGCGTTGCTTCAACCATACACCAAGCTTTCCTTGCTGAATAAGTTGCTCTACTTGATCGAGAATAGGCTCTGGATAACCTTGGATATAGCGAAGGTGCGTACTCATAATCTCCTTTACCATGCATTTTAATTTCTAAGGAATTGTCGACGTAAATTTGAGTGCGCGACATTTTATACTTTTAGCAACACTTACCCAAGCAAGAAGTTAACAGATGCGCTTCCATAGATAAGCTCTTACAGATAATCTCCCATATAAACAGGATTCACTACAAATAAAAACCCCAGCCAAAGTGCTGAGGTTACTTCTATAATACACCGAATTGGTGTTATTGAATCTACACCTGAAATGAAGGGCGAGAAGATATTTTATCGAACCATGACTTAATAGACGGATATTCATCAAATACATCCAGCTCTAAGCCATTCGCTGCAAAGCTAATAAAAATGTGCCCTGTGATGTCTACGATTGTAAAGCGGCCACCCGCAATGTAATCCGATTCACTGAGGCGTTTCTCAAGCTTGGGTAGAAAACTGGCTACGCGGCTTTTCGACTCTGCACCCCATACTTCTACGCACGTTTCGCGATCGCTATATATCCCGGTTAGGTTTCTGAATGCTTGAAAGCCTGTGTATAGCCCTTCGAATTCGACCACTCGGTGCCACATCTCGATTTGAGCTTCTTCTAGGGCATCTTTTCCAAAAAGTGCAAACTCATTGTCGTTAACGCCATCTAAATAGCGGCAGATAGCCACACTTTCACTAATAAAGTCACCAGAATCGAGCTCCAGTAATGGCACCTTTTCGTTTAAAGATTTCGCTAAATATTCTGGTGTTAGGTTATCACCAGCTTTGACATTAAGTTGCTGCTTTTCGATATCAACTCCCAATTCTTTCAGAAAGATAGAAACACGACGGCTACTCGGTGTCATGGCAGTTTCATAAAGTTTCATTTTTATCACCTTAAATTGCTAAACGTTCGTTTAGATATAAACTACATAATATCTAAACGATCGGTCAAGTATTAATTTTCTATTTTAAAGATGTTATACTCACCGGATGCACAGTGAGAGTAACCATGCCTAGAAAGAGTAATTTTGATAAACAAGAAAAACTGATCGATGCTATGAACCTTTTTTGGCAAAAAGGGTATGCAAATACCTCGATTGCAGATTTAGTCGAGACGCTTGGTATTAATCGCTTCAGTCTTTACAACACCTATGGTGACAAACAAGCACTGTATTACTCAGCTCTTGATTTTTATCTCCAGAACATTTCGTTTCCTTCAATGAAGAATCTCATTGAAGACGATGCAGACCTTGTAACTATAGAAGAATTTTTAACGCGCTTTGCTCGAATTCAGAAAGATCAGAAAAGCGGATGCTTCATGCAAAACGCCCTGATGGAGCATGGCGGTAATGACAATACGGTGAAAAACCGAGGTGAAGGTGTTTTTGATTTACTTCTTAGTAATTTCAAACGTGCGCTAGAAAACGCCAAATTGAAGCACCAAATTGCTGAAAGCTGTAACACAGAAGCACTTGCTTCGCTTTTACTCACACAAGTTCAGGGAGTGAGGGTTTTGGGCAAAGCAAGAGCGTATGCAGAGTTAGAGCAAGCTGTTGATGCACTCTTTGTTCTTATAAAATGTATTAGTTCCGACTAG